>DATEKR010000178.1:0-6305 GCA_035277345.1 Enterobacteriaceae bacterium | reverse complement strand
GCGCCTGGCGGAACGGAATTTCCAGCACGTCGATATCTTCATCTTCGACGCCGCCGCCCGCCGTCGCCCGTAGGCTGTCGTGATATTCGGCAATAAAGAAATGCACCAGCTCCGTCACCCCGCCCGGGGACATATACAGCTCAAAGACTTTGCGCACGTCGTCGACCTGATAGCCGGTCTCTTCGATAGCCTCTTTGCGGATACAGACTTCCGGCTCGTCATCGTCCAGCAGCCCGGCGCAGGTTTCGATCAGGACCCCCTCTTCATTGCCGTTAACCCAGGTCGCCACGCGGAACTGACGGATCAGCACCACGCTTTGCTTTTCACGGTTATAGAGCAGGATCGTCGCCCCGTTGCCCCGGTCGTAGACTTCGCGCTTATGGCGCACCACTTCGCCATCATTTCGCGTCAAATCGTAGGTAATATTGCGCAGGATGAAGTAGTTTTCCGACAGGATCTTATCTTTTATCACTTCGATTTTTGGCGACATACAGGCTCCACAGCGTTACGAACGTCACCATACTACGCCGTAGAGCCCGTTTTGTCGCGAGGGTCCTTAATGGGTTTTAACCACTTCAACGCCCAGCCAGGACATCATTCCTTCCGCGGCATGACGCCCTTCAGCCATCGCGGTCACCACCAGATCGGCCCCGCGTACGGCATCGCCACCGGCAAAGATTTTTGGATTGCTGGTCTGGTAACGGTAGCGGCTCTCGACGTCAGCCGCTATCCGGCCCCAGTCGTCAAGCTGCACGCCCGCGCTCTCCAGCCACGGCATACTGTGCGGATTGAAGCCAAACGCCATAATCACCGCATCCGCCGCCATCACAAACTCGCTTCCTGCAATCGGCACCGGGCGACGGCGGCCCTGCGCATCCGCTTCACCGAGCGCAGTGCGCAGCAGGCGGATCCCGCATACCCGGCCTGTTTCATCCAGTTCCAGATCGACCGGCTGGACGTTAAACTCAAATTCCGCGCCTTCTTCCCGGGCATTTTTGACCTCTTTTTTCGAGCCGGGCATATTGGCCTCGTCGCGGCGATAGGCGCAGGTCACCCGATTCGCACCATGACGCAGCGCGGTGCGTACGCAGTCCATCGCCGTATCGCCTCCGCCCAGCACCACCACGTTCAGATCTTTAGTATCGATATAGGGCTCATCCTGCGGATGTCCCAGCCCCATCAGCGCTTTGGTATTAGCAATAAGGAAAGGCAGCGCATCATAGACGCCGGGCGCATCTTCATTGGGCAGGTTCGCTTTCATCGAGCGGTAGGTGCCCACGCCAACAAAGACCGCGTCGTACTCTTCCAGCAGCGTTCCCAGCGCAATATCGCGGCCGATCTCACAGTTCAGCTCAAAACGCACGCCCATGGCGGTGAAGATCTCCCGACGTCGCGCCAGCAGGGATTTATCCAGCTTAAAGGAGGGAATGCCGAAGGTCAGCAGCCCGCCAATCTCCGGATGGCGATCGTAGACCACCGGCTGCACCCCGTGACGGACCAGTACATCAGCACAGGCCAGACCGGCTGGCCCGGCCCCGATAATTGCCACCCGTTTGTGGACGCCCGCAATGGCCGGGACTTCAGGACGCCAGCCCTGGGCCAGGGCCTGGTCGGAGATATAGCGTTCGATATTGCCGATGGTTACCGACCCGTATTCGTCGCGGACCGTGCAGGCCCCTTCGCAGAGCCGGTCCTGAGGACAGACGCGGCCGGTAATCTCCGGCAGGCAGTTGGTCTGATGCGACAGGGCCACGGCGCTGGCGATATCTCCGGCCTTAACCAGTTCAATCCACTGGGGAATATGGTTGTGCAGCGGGCATGACCACTCGCAAATGCTGTGCTCGCCGCACTTCAGGCAACGGGAGGACTCCCGCCGGGCCTGGGCGGCGCTGAACGGCAGATAGATTTCGCCAAATCCGGTTTTACGCGCCTCGATGGCAAGCTTGTCCGGCTCTCCCCGGGCGGGTGTCGCAGCCATCTGTGCCACCTTGCTGCGGACTGTCGCCGCCGGTTGCCGGGCCTTGCTGTGCCAGGGCTGAGCTTCCTGGCGGGCGGTGCGTAAACGGCGTTCTTTTGTCAGCCCGTTTAGCGCCCTTGGGTCAATCAGCGTCAGCGCATCTGCCGGGCAGTTTTGCACGCAGGCCGGGCCATTCTGGCGATCGCTGCAGAGGTCGCATTTCTGTGCGCTGGCTTTTACCTGACCGTCTTCCTGAGGCAAAACCACCACCTGCATGGTGCCAAACGGGCAGGCCACCACGCAGGCTTTACAGCCGATACATTTTTCCTGCGCCACCTGAATGGCGTCGTTCACCTGACTGATGGCCCCGTTGGGGCAGCTACGGGCGCAGGGGGCATTCTCACAGTGATGGCAGGTGAGCGCACTACTCTGGTGACTGTTTTTCACCACCGTAATTCGCGGCTGGAATCGCGGCGGCGTCAGGACATGTTGCTCGTTATTGTGTGCCATCGAGCAGGCAACTTCGCAGGCACGGCATCCAATGCAGTTGTGGCTATTCGCCATAATAAAATGATTCATGGCATCCTCTTGTGGGTGGCGGGAAAGACCTTATTCTTATGAAGGTATTTATTAGCTGACTGGCGGAAGGGAGGCAATGTTCATCTGCCCAGGTGAGAAGACTATTTGTCATGAACCTGTGGTAGATCAATTTATTTCAGCGTAAATGAAATCATGTTTTATTCGCGGGTACAGACGCGTAAAAATGCGTAAAAAGGGTACGCATCGGCCCGCTTATCCGTTAAGCATACGGAACCTGTGTCAGCAAGCGTCGCCTCAGGCATAGAAAGCGTATGATAAATTACACTTTCTCCTTATTTTCTTCACGATTGCTTAAGGTCCTGCGGCTACATTGGGCGCTATTGGAATGAGATAATAAAATGAACACGATGAGGTTTATATTCTGATGGCGAATTTCTTTATCGATCGCCCTATCTTTGCCTGGGTACTGGCCATTATTCTCTGCCTGACCGGCACCATGGCTATTTTGTCGCTCCCCGTTGAGCAATATCCCGATCTCGCCCCGCCGAACGTCCGCGTGACGGCCAGCTATCCTGGGGCATCTGCACAAACGCTGGAGAACACGGTGACCCAGGTGATTGAGCAGAATATGACCGGGCTCGATAATCTAATGTATATGTCCTCCCAGAGCAGCAGCACGGGACAGGCCAGCATCACGCTGAACTTTAAAGCCGGTACCGACCCGGATGAAGCCGTGCAGCAGGTGCAAAACCAGCTTCAGTCCGCCATGCGTAAACTGCCGCAGGCGGTACAGAATCAAGGGGTGACGGTACGTAAAACCGGTGACACGAATATTCTGACCATCGCCTTTGTCTCAACCGACGGCAGCATGGATAAGCAGGATATTGCCGACTATGTTGCCAGTAATATTCAGGACCCCCTCAGCCGCGTCAACGGCGTCGGCGATATCGATGCCTACGGCTCCCAGTACTCGATGCGTATCTGGCTGGATCCGGAAAAACTCAATAGCTACCAGCTCACCACCAATGACGTCACCAGCGCCATTAAATCCCAGAATGCGCAAATTGCCGTTGGTCAGCTCGGCGGCACCCCGTCGACGGACAACCAGGCCCTGAACGCCACCATCAATGCTCAGTCCCTCTTACAGACGCCAGAGCAGTTCCGCAATATCACCCTGCGGGTGAATCCGGACGGCTCGGAAGTGACCCTCGGCAACGTGGCCATGGTTGAGATGGGCGCGGAGAAATACGATATTCTCAGCCGCTACAACCGCAACGCGGCTTCCGGCCTGGGCGTTAAGCTGGCCTCGGGCGCTAACGAAATGGAAACCTCGGAGCTGGTGCTGGCGCGCCTCGACGAGCTGGCGCACTTCTTCCCACACGGTCTGGAGTACAAGGTCGCCAACGAAACCACCTCGTTTGTGAAGGCCTCGATTACCGACGTGGTAAAAACCCTGCTGGAAGCAATCGCGCTGGTCTTCCTGGTCATGTATCTGTTTTTACAGAATTTCCGCGCCACGCTGATCCCGACAATTGCCGTGCCTGTCGTCCTGCTCGGCACCTTCGCCGTGCTCTACGCCTTTGGTTTTAGTATCAATACCCTGACCATGTTTGCCATGGTGCTGGCGATCGGCCTGCTGGTGGATGATGCCATCGTGGTGGTAGAGAACGTCGAGCGTATTATGAGCGAGGAAGGTCTGTCCCCGCGCGAGGCCACGCGAAAATCGATGGGGCAGATCCAGGGCGCGCTGGTCGGTATCGCGATGGTGCTTTCCGCCGTCTTTGTGCCGATGGCCTTCTTCGGCGGCACCACCGGGGCTATTTATCGCCAGTTCTCCATCACTATCGTCGCCGCCATGGTGCTGTCGGTGCTGGTGGCGATGATCCTGACGCCTGCGCTGTGCGCCACCATGCTTAAACCCGTCACGCCTGGCACACATCATCAGCGTAAAGGTTTCTTCGGCTGGTTTAATCGGGTCTTCGACCGCAGCGCCCGTCGCTATGAATCAGGCGTCGCGAAAATACTGCACAAGAGTCTGCGCTGGATCCTGCTTTACGGCCTGCTGCTCGGCGGTATGGTGCTGCTGTTCCTGCGCCTGCCAACCTCTTTCCTGCCGCAGGAAGACCGGGGAATGTTTACCACTTCGGTGCAGCTGCCCAGCGGTTCAACCCAGCAGCAGACCCTGAAAGTCGTCCAGAAGATCGAAGATTATTTCCTTGAGAAAGAGAGCGCCAACGTGGCCTCGGTATTCGCCACCGTCGGCTCAGGCCCGGGCGGCAACGGGCAGAACGTCGCGCGTATCTTCGTACGCCTGAAGGACTGGGACGCACGCGACGTCACGTCCGGCAGCTCCTTTGCCATTATTGAGCGGGCCACCAAAGCCTTCCGCAGCATTAACGAGGCGCGGGTCTTCGCCAGCAGTCCGGCGGCGATCAGCGGCCTTGGCAGCTCTGCCGGTTTTGATATGGAGCTGCAGGATCATGCCGGCGCGGGGCATACCGCCCTGATGGCCGCCCGCGACCAGCTGCTGGAGATGGCAGGTAAAAACCCGTCTCTGACCCGCGTTCGTCATAACGGTCTGGACGACAGTCCTCAGCTACAGATTGATATCGACCAGCGCAAGGCCCAGGCGCTGGGCGTTTCAATCGACGATATCAATAACACCCTGCAAACCGCCTGGGGCTCCAGCTACGTCAATGACTTTATGGATCGCGGCCGCGTGAAGAAGGTCTATGTTCAGGCGGCGGCAAAATACCGGATGCTGCCGGAGGATATTAATCTGTGGTACGTGCGCAATAACAGCGGCAGCATGGTGCCCTTCTCCGCCTTTGCCAGCTCCCGCTGGAAAACCGACTCCCCGCGTCTGGAACGCTACAACGGCTATTCCGCGCTGGAGATTGTCGGTGAAGCGGCCCCTGGCGTCAGCTCCGGTACGGCAATGGATGTGATGGAAGAGCTGGTGCGCCAACTGCCCGCCGGGTACGGCATGGAGTGGACGGCCATGTCGTATCAGGAGCGGCTTTCCGGTGCCCAGGCTCCTGCGCTTTACGCCCTGTCTCTGCTGGTGGTGTTCCTGTGTCTCGCCGCGCTGTATGAAAGCTGGTCGGTGCCGTTCTCGGTGATGCTGGTGGTACCGCTGGGGGTCATTGGTGCGCTGGTCGCGACCTGGATGCGCGGGCTGGAAAACGATGTTTATTTCCAGGTTGGGCTATTAACGGTCATCGGCCTTGCGGCCAAGAATGCCATTCTTATCGTCGAGTTTGCCAATGAGCAAAACCAGAAAGGCGAAGAGCTGCTTTCCGCCACCCTTGAAGCCTGCCGTCAGCGCCTGCGCCCTATTCTGATGACCTCTCTGGCCTTTATCTTCGGCGTACTGCCGATGGCCACCAGCAGCGGCGCAGGCTCCAGCAGCCAGCACGCCGTGGGCACCGGGGTGATCGGCGGCATGATCTCCGCAACCATTCTGGCAATCTACTTTGTACCGCTGTTCTTTGTGCTGATCCGCCAGCGCTTCCCGCTGAAAGAGAAGGCCCGATAACGGCCACAAAAAAGGCGACCATCTCTGGTCGCCTCTTTTCATTGCCACACACTGCATTACTAAACCACTGTGTCTCTGCAATCAGTCTGGATCTTATTTCCGAAGCATACCTTCGATAAAATCTTTCCAGTTCCCCAGTTCACGTTCAATCATAACAACCTCTCTCTTATTATTGTGGCTATTCTACTCAATTACTTTCCACCAGTGAAGATATTTTAACCAATCACTCCGATTGCTGAGCGCGTGGTTTTTTTATAAGGTGCATCATTA
>DATEKR010000177.1:0-26298 GCA_035277345.1 Enterobacteriaceae bacterium | reverse complement strand
TTTGCATATTAATTCATAACTACGCCATGAATCAATGCAAATTTGCTACCAGTGGATTTCTGACAAACGGCGGCATTCTGGAGATCTGCAGGATAAAAGTCAACGCAAAGCGGGGTTTTTTATTCTTATTTTGCGCCACTGGGTCGTTTAACCCTGTTTAACAGCCAAAATGATCGAATAACTGTACTCAGAAAACGCTTGCGCAGCGTTATAAATGGAAAAATGTGCCGTGAGACGAAAAAAAGTGGACCATCTGGTCAAATTTCACATTATCGTCACACCAAAAGAGTAGTTAACGTCAACTTATAGGCTTTTAGATAAAAAGTAAGAACCAAAAAGTAAAAATAAGAGGGCAATAATATTATTGCCCCTTGCAATCAATGAACTATGACTGCCACAACCACATCACGATGGGTAATGAAATCGTCAAAGATCGTGTAAACCAAGCACATCTCTCATATCAAAAAGACCGTTTTCTTTTGCTTTTAGCCACAAGGCTGATTTCACCGCCCCATTGGCAAATGTCATCCGGCTTGACGCTTTATGCGTAATTTCGATTCGCTCGCCGATATCGGCAAACATCGCCGTATGCTCGCCGACGATGTCACCGGCGCGTACGGTGGCAAAACCGATAGTGCCCGGCACGCGTTCGCCCGTATGGCCTTCGCGGCTGTATACCGCGCAGTCGCGTAAATCTTTATCCAGCGCACCGGCAATGGCTTCGCCCATCGCCAGCGCGGTGCCGGACGGGGCGTCGACTTTATGCCGATGGTGGGCTTCGATAATTTCAATATCCGTATAGTCGCCCATCACCTTCGCGGCGTTCTCCAGCAGCTTCAGCATCACGTTCACCCCGACGCTAAAGTTTGCGGCAAACACTACCGGGATATCGGCGGCAGCGGCGCTAATTGCCTGTTTACCGGCGTCATCAAAGCCGGTGGTGCCGATCACCATCCCCTTCCCGTGCTGGCGACAAAACGCCAGATGGTTCAGGGTGCCTTCCGGGCGGGTGAAATCGATGAACACATCGAAGTCATCCTTTACCGCGTCCAGGCTGCTGCTGACCATCACGCCGGTTCTGGCTACCCCGGCCAGTTCACCCGCATCGCATCCCAGTAAAGAAGAGCCTTCGCGCTCCAGGGCCGCGCCCAGTTGAACGCCGTCCAGTTGCAGGGCTGCCTGAATTAACTGACGTCCCATACGGCCGCCCGCGCCCGCAATGGCCACGCGGATTTGTGCATCATGCATAGCTATTCTCTTTTGTTAAAATTACGTAAATCGCTTCCAGATTAACCAGCCCGACGGGCGGCGGCTAGCCGAAAACGTGGATAATTAGAATTTAATGTTAAACGACGGGCAATATCAGTAAAAGGGATGAGTTCGCTTGCACCTCACCCTCAGCGAAATCCGCAGGACTCTCTGATCACCAGCGCCGGAGGCAAAATTATACGCTTGGGCGGCTCGTCATTACCGTTGATACGGCTGTAGAGCAGCTCCCCGGCTTTGCGGCCAATTTCCTTAGCCGCGACCGAAACGGTCGTCAGCGCAGGCTGTACCAGCGCAGCCTCACTGATGTCATCGAAACCAATAAGCGCAAAATTTTGCCCCGTTTCGCGCCCGGTCTTACGCAGCGCCTGCATCACGCCTAAGGCGACGATATCCTGATAACAGATGGCGGCGGTGATCTCCGGGTAGCGCGTTAACAGTGCTTCCGCCACCCGCGCGCCATCGCTCTGGCTGGCCTGAGAAGTGACAATCCACTGCGGGTTTACCGCAATACCGCTCTCCAGCAGTTTACTGGTAAAGCCGCCAATACGCTGTGCCCGGGTACCGGAATTGAGGGTGCCGCCAATAAACGCAATATTGCGATGCCCCAGTTTCAGCAGGTGGGCCGTTGCCATTTGCGTCCCGAGGAAGTTGTCGGTACCGACGAAGTCAAAGTCGGGATCGTCCTGCGGGCGCACCACCATAATCGCCGGAATATTGCGCCGCTTCAGGCCGTCGAAGAAAGATTGTGGTGTCTCGCGCGCGGCGCAGAGCACCATGCCGCACGCGCTGTTGCGCATCAGAGAATCGACGAACTTCTGCTGCCGGTCGCCGGACTCTTCGCTATTAGCGAGAAATAACAGCAGCTCGTGCCGCTCCATTTCGTGACTCAACCCGGCCGTCATCTCGCTATAAAAGGGGTTGGTGATGTCAGGCAGTAGTAACCCCACCTGATTACTGCTGCGGTTACGCAGGTTCGCCGCCGTCTGGTTGTAAACATACCCCGACTCATCCAGCGCTTTCAGCACTCTTTCCCGCGTTGCCTGCGAGATACGCCCTTTATTACGCAGCACCATCGATACCGTTGCGGTTGATACGCCCGCCCGTTGCGCCACCTGCGCCAGCGTTAGTGTTGTCATCACACCTCCAGAATAACGTTGCAGTCAGATTAATCGAATAACCCAAGAAGTGCACTTTTTCCTGAGAACTCGTTCACGGAACCACGCCAGAAACGCAGCTTTATCACCATATTGCCGGGTTAATCGCGTTAACCACTCTTTTCAAAAAAGGTTAATCGATTAATCTAAATGCATACAATGGAGGATGCGATGACAGCTTACGATAAGTACCCGGAAGTTTCGGTTCAGGGATATGACGATCACGCCTGGCAGGGCTGGGAAGCGCTGGCCGCAGCGCTTAGTGCGCGCCTGCATCAGCGGCCCAACATGGTGCTGGTGATTGACTGCTACCCAGGGGTTCGCCTCCAGGATCTGGAGCAGCACTTGCTTCCGGCTCTTGGTGCAAGACAGATCATTAATGTCGAAACCGCCCGTCAGGATGAGCAGGCGCTGCATCAATTACTGGCGCGCAACCTGACGGACGATCGCGTGTTCGGCGTTCTCTCCTGCCACCAGCTGGCGGAGTTTTTCGATGCGCAAAAGCTGAACGCGCTGCGTGAAAGCGTAGACCAGGCCGAGGGGCTTACCGTCGTGTACGGCTCCGGCGCCTCTCTGGTGCACCAGGGCGATATTCTGCTTTATGCCGATCTGACGCGCTGGGAGATCCAGCAGCGTATGCGCAGCGGCGAGCTGGATAACTGGGGTGCGGAGAACCAGAGCGAAGATATGCTGCGCCGCTATAAACGTGCTTTTTTCATCGAGTGGCGCGTGTTCGATCGCCATAAAACCCCGCTGCTCAAACGGGCGGATTTCCTGCTGGATACCAACCGGCAGAATGCCCCTGCAATGGTCAGCGGAGCGGCGTTCCGCGCAGGCCTGGCGCAGACCACCCAACACCCTTTCCGTGTCGTACCCTTTTTCGATCCTGGCGTCTGGGGCGGCCAGTGGATGAAAAACCAGTTCGATCTCGATCCCTCCGCGCCCAACTACGCATGGTGTTTTGATTGCGTGCCCGAGGAAAACAGCCTGCTGATGCGGTTTGGTAAGGTGCGGATCGAGATCCCCTCTCAGGATTTAGTGCTGCTGCAACCCCAGGCACTGCTGGGCGAAAAAGTCCACGCCCGTTTTGGCGCGGAGTTTCCGATCCGCTTCGATTTTCTCGACACCATGGGCGGGCAGAATCTGAGCTTCCAGGTTCATCCGCTCACGGAATATATCCAGCAGCACTTCGGCATGCATTACACCCAGGATGAGAGCTATTACATTCTGGATGCAGCGCCGGATGCCAGGGTCTGGCTGGGCACCAAAACCGGTATTCAGCCAGAGGCGATGCTCGACAGCCTGGCCTGCGCGCAGCGCGGCGAACGTCCCTTCGACGACGAACGTTTTGTGAACCAGTTCCCGGCGCGTAAACACGACCACTTCCTGATCCCGGCGGGAACGGTTCACTGCTCAGGAGCCGGCACGCTGGTGCTGGAGATAAGTGCCACGCCTTATATCTTCACCTTCAAGCTGTGGGACTGGGGTCGCGTTGGGCTTGACGGCCTGCCGCGCCCGGTTCATCTGCAGCACGGTAAAGAGGTCATTGACTGGCAGCGGGATACCACATGGGTGGAAAAACATCTGGTCAACCATGTTGAACCCGTTGGCGAGGGTGATGGCTGGCGGGAAGAGCGAACCGGATTGCATGAGCGCGAATTTATTGAAACCCGCCGCCACTGGTTCAGCAAAGCGGTAACGCATCACACGAATGGAGGTGTCAATGTGCTTAACCTGGTCGAGGGTTCGCAGGTGATGGTCGACAGCCCGGACGGTGCATTTGAGCCCTTTATCGTGCACTACGCCGAAACATTTATTATTCCGGCAGCGGTCGGGCAGTATCGCATCGCCCCTTACGGCGAAAGCGTCGGCCAGACGCTGGCCACCATGAAAGCCTGGGTGAGGGGGTAACCATGATCCACTTTATTATCGCGACCCACGGGCCGCTGGCGACGGCGTTTCTGCAGAGCGGCCGTATGGTGTACGGCGAGCTGGAGAATATCTATGCCGTTTCGCTGAACGAGGACGACGGCATTGAAGGCTTTAAGCGGGATTTTGCCACCGTGCTTGAGCGCGCCAGCCTGAACGCAGATGGCGTACTGGTTCTCTGCGACATGCAAAGCGGGACGCCGTGGAATGTCGCCTGCCAGTACGCCTTCGCCCCGAATGCGTCGACGCCGTTAGCCGTGCTCGGCGGGGTAAATTTCCCGATGCTTTTGCAGACGGACGACGTCACGAGCTTCACCGATGTCAACGCCGCGGCGGCACATTTGCTGGCGCTTACTGAATCGACCCTGGTGCAGGCAGTTCCGGTCACCACTACGCAATCTGATGATTTTTAAGGAATCTGCTATGAGCCTCTCTTTTGTACGTATCGACGATCGCGTCATCCATGGCCAGCTTGTGACCCGCTGGGCGAAAGAGCTGCCCTGCGACGGTATTATCGCCGTCGATGACGCTGTCGCTGCTGACGCCCTGCTCTCTTCAGTGATGAGGGGCGCGGTGACGGATATCAAAGTGTGGCTGCTGGATACCGCAACGGCCATCGAGAAACTGCCGAAGGCGATCGCCAGCGAGAAGCACTACTTCGTGATCGGTAGATCCCCTGTCACCCTGCAGAAAATCGAACAGGCGGGCATCAGCCTGCAAAACACCAACGGAAAAATCAACGTCGGCCCGATGAGCGCCCGTGAGAATACCGACACGATCGGGCCGAATCAGTCGGTCAGTGCCGAAGAGGTTGCCGCCTTCGAGTGGCTAACGGCGAAGGGCCACCAGGTTGAGTTTCGCCTGGTGCCGGACGCAAGTTGCTACAGCTGGGCGGACGCCCTCCGGAAGCTGAAATAAGGAGCGTGACATGTTAATTGAAGCCTTATTGACAGGGATCCTTTGCTACCTGGGCGCGTTAAGTAGCCCCTGGCTTTTCGGCCTGACCGGCGGCTGGTATCTGGTCAGTCGTCCGCTGATCTCCGGCATGCTGGTCGGGCTGATCCTCGGCGATGTGAAAACCGGCATTATGATTGGTGTTGCGGTGCAGGCCGTTTATATCGCCATGGTCACCCCGGGTGGCTCAATGCCCGCCGACCTGAACTTTGTGGCATATCCGGCGATCGCGCTGGGTATTCTTTCCGGCAAGGGGCCGGAAGTCGCGGTGGCGCTGGCGGCGACTATCGGCATCGCCGGAACCATCCTGTTCAACGCGATGATGGTGCTGAACTCCTTCTGGAACCACCGGGCGGATCTGGCTCTCGATCGCGGCGATGAGCGCGGGCTCTACCTCAATAGCGCCATTTTCCCGCAGATAACCAACTTTCTGCTGCGCTTTATACCGACCTTTATCGCCGTCTACTTTGGCGCTCAGTACATCAGCGGTTTTATGGACAGCCTGCCAACAGTCGTGCTCTCCACGATGAATGTGCTGGGCGGCATCCTGCCGGCGGTGGGGATTGCCATCCTGCTCAAGCAGATCATCAAAAACTACACCATGCTGATCTACTTCCTGGTGGGGTTCGTCTGCATTGTCTTCCTGAAGCTGAACATGGTGGCGCTGGTGATTGTCGGCGCGCTGCTGGCGCTTATCCATTACAACTATAAACCGGAAGCCCAGCCAGAGCGTCGCGCTGCGTCTGCCGCTGATGACGAGGATGAATTCTGATGGAAGAACGTAAGCTTGACCGCAAAGATCTCCGCCGCTGCTGGCGAGCATGGATGATGCACAGCCTGTCATCAATGAGCTTCGAACGGCTTGAGTCCTTTGGCTTTTGCCTGAGTATGCTGCCCGTGGCGCGTAAGCTCTATCCTGACCCGACTGCGCGGATGGAAATGCTGCGCCGCCATGCCTCATTCTACAATACCGAGCCACAGATTGGCGCCATTGTCAACGGTATGGCGCTGGGTCTGGAAGAGAAGAAAGCCAACGGCGAGCCCATTGATGGCGAGACGATAAATACCCTGAAAGTGGGGCTGATGGGGCCGATCGCCGGGATAGGCGACTCAATGATCCCGGGTATGCTGATCCCCATTTTGCTCAGCATCGGTATGGCGCTGGCGGCGGGCGGTAGCATGCTTGGCCCGCTGTTTTATACCGTCGCCTGGCTGGCGATCGTCCTGCCAGGGAGCTGGTTCCTGTTCCTCAAGGGCTACCGGATGGGCAGCGGCTCGGTGGAGATGCTGGTCAGCAGCAAATCTACGCGCCTGCGTGAAGCGCTGTCGCTGCTCGGCGTATTTGTGATGGGCGGCGTCGCTGCCAGCTATGTGAAACTGTACTCCGGGCTGGAGTTTATCACCAAAGATGGCGTCAACATTCACGTTCAACAGATGCTCGACGGTATCTTCCCGCAGCTACTGCCGCTGATAGTGGTACTCGGCACCTGGTATCTGATGGCGAAACGCGGTGTCTCTCCGGTGAAAGCGATGCTTATCCTGCTGGTGCTGGCGGCGCTGGGCGTGGTGAGCGGCCTGTTCGTCGGTTAACCTGACGAGTACACAAGAGCAACCGGGGGCTACGACGCCAGCGCCAGCACCTCCGCCACCCACTGGCGGAACCCGTCCACGTCGATATCCAGCGCCACCTGCGCATTGGGCGTCTGGCCGAGTTTGCCCTCGATATCCACCACCGTCGTTCCGGCAGTCCAGGTTCCCTGGGTTTCCACCGCCACAAAGCAGGACTTGAGCGTAAACAGCTCGGGACGGACCAGCCAGGCGATAGCACAGAGATCGTGCATCCGCAGGCCGGTCGCCATACTCCCACCGCGATAGTGGCTAAAAATGGCGTGGAGCATACGTCCCGTGCGGTTTAGCGCGGGCAGCCCGGCAATATACTCCGGCGTCAGCACCGCCCGGTTGGTTACGTCCAGGCCGCACATCACGATCTCCAGCCCGCTCTGAAAAACCTGCGCCGCCGCTTCCGGGTCGATAGCCATATTGAATTCGGCGTTGGGCGTAAAGTTACCGCGCCCGGCAGAGCCGCCCATCAACACCAGCCGCCGGATATTAAACCGGCACTCGGGGTAATGCGTCAGCAGCAGGGCGATATTGGTCAGCGGGCCAATCGCCACCAGGGTGACCGGCTCAGCGGCGGCCATCAGGTGGTTGCGTATCGCCTGAAAGGCCGGGATTTCCAGCGGCTGACGCTGGTGCTCAACAAAATCGTATCCGCCAAGGCCGGATTCGCCGTGAACGCTGGCCGCATCGCGTAGCGGGCGCACCAGCGGCGTCGCCGCGCCCTGGGCGACCGGCACATCCGCCTGCCAGAAATTGAGCAGCTGCAGGGCATTGCGGGTGGTTTTCTCCACCGAGACGTTACCGGAAAGAGTGGTGATTAATTGCAGATCCAGCTCAGGGGAAAAGAGCGCGGCGGCGATCGCCAGCGCGTCGTCAATGCCCGGATCGGTATCAAGAATGATGGGTTGGCGCATAATTTCCTCCATAAAAAATGCCAGACGGGGTCTGGCATTTTTATCATAGCAGGCAAAGCCGTTATTCGACTTCGCGCACGTCGACACGCAGTTCTTTGGGCACCTCGAAGACGATATTCTCTTCGCGGCCCTCCAGCGGAATAGCCTCACCGCCGCCCAGCTCCTGCAGGCGGGCAATGACATTCTGCACCAGAATATCCGGTGCGGAAGCCCCGGCGGTCACGCCAACGCATTTCGCGTCTTTAACCCAGACCGGCTGGATATCGGACGCGTCGTCAATCAGATACGCCGCTTTGCCCATACGCTGGGCCAGCTCCGCCAGACGGTTAGAGTTGGACGAGTTTTTCGACCCGACAACCAGCACCACATCGGCCTGTTCCGCCAGCGCACGCACCGCTTCCTGACGGTTGGTGGTGGCGTAGCAGATATCATCTTTGCGCGGCCCGACGATTTTCGGGAAGCGCTGGCGCAGGGCGTCAATCACATCCGAGGTATCGTCGACGGAGAGCGTGGTCTGGGTCATAAAGGAGAGTTTAGAGACATCCTTCACGTCCAGCGTCAGCACATCTTCCGGCGATTCAACCAGGTACATACCGCCTTTCGGATTGCTGTACTGGCCCATCGTGCCTTCGACTTCCGGGTGTCCGGCGTGGCCGATCAGGATGGATTCTTCGCCGCGACGGCTGGCACGCGCCACTTCCATATGGACCTTGGTCACCAGCGGGCAGGTGGCATCGAAGACCGTTAGATCCCGGCTTTTCGCTTCGTTGCGAACTGCCTGAGAGACGCCGTGGGCGGAGAAGATCAGGATCGCACCGTCCGGCACCTCGGCAATCTGCTCGATAAAGATCGCCCCGCGTGTGCGCAGGCTATCGACCACATAGCGGTTGTGCACCACTTCGTGACGAACGTAAATCGGCGCGCCATAGATAGCCAGCGCGTTTTCTACAATGCTGATAGCGCGGTCAACCCCGGCGCAAAAACCACGCGGGTTAGCCAACAGGATCTGCATTCACATCCTCCAGTACCGGATCGATCTCCAGCACTTCAATATCAAAATGAACGGTACGCCCGGCCAGCGGATGGTTAAAGTCGACGGTAATGGAGTCACCGTTGATTTCGCGGATCACGCCGGGCATTTCGCTGCCGTCCATAGCGGTAAATAACATGATTGCCCCGATTTCAGGCTCGCCCGCGTCGATAAACTCACGACGGGAGAAATACTGAATCAGGTCCGGGCTGATGGTGCCAAAGGCCGCATCCGGCTCCAGCGAAAAGGCTTTGCTTTCACCGGCCTTCAGGCCCAGCAGATGCTGCTCAAGCCCTTCGGACAGGGTTGCGTCGCCGAGGCGAAACAGCGCCGGTTTGCCGTTGTTGCGGGTCGACTCTGCGGTAGAGCCATCATCGAGTTTCAGCGTGAAATGCACCAGCACCGCGCTGTTGCTCTGAATAGATTTAGACATGCAATACAGCCTTTTATTGTGGCAGGTGGTGCTCACGCCACCCGCCCGACAAATCAGGAACGGCCCGACGGGCCGTTTCCGCTATGCCTGCTTTTTCGCCTTTGCAGAAGGCAGGAAGCCTTCCAGCACAATCAACGCCGCCCCGATACAGATGGCCGTATCCGCAAGGTTGAAGGTGGCAAAGTGCCAGTCGCCGACGTAGAAATCGATCATGTCGACGACGAAACCGTGCCACAGACGGTCAAACAGGTTGCCCAGCGCGCCGCCAATAATCAGCGCGTAGGCAATGTTATTCAGCTTCTCCGACGCTTTGGCGCGATACATCATCACCATCAGCACCACGCAGATGCCAATCGCGATACCGGCAAAGAACCAGCGCTGCCAGCCGCCTTTATCGGCGAGGAAGCTAAACGCCGCGCCGTAGTTGCGCGCATAATGCAGATTAAGCGACGGGAACAGAGACACCGTATCCCCCAGAGCGAAGTTCTGGAGGATCAGGTATTTACTGCCCAGATCGATAATCAGCACGACCACCACCAGCCACAGCCAGCGCAGTCCTGTTGAACACATCGGTCTACTCATCAGGCAAACTTACGTTTTTCGCCGTCACCGGCAATGTTGCTGACACAGCGTCCGCACACTTCTGCGTGTTCCGCCACCTGGCCTACGTCGGTGGTGTAATGCCAGCAGCGCGGGCATTTCTCACCTTCGGCTTTGCTCAGCGTCACTTTCAGCCCTTTCAGCAGATCGCTCTGCTGGGCATCGGCGGGAGCCTGTGCATAATCCGCAACCTGCGCCCCGGAGGTCAACAGGACAAATCGCAATTCGTCACCCAGTGCGGTCAGCTTCGCTGCCAGCTCAGGTTCGGCATACAGCGTTACCGCAGCTTCCAGAGAACCGCCCACGTGCTTGTCTGCACGCGCCTGTTCGATAACCTTGTTCACTTCGCCGCGCACTTTCAGCAGCTCGTCCCAGAAGGCATCGTTCATCGGTTCGGTGGTGGCCAGGCCAAACAGGCCGGTGTACCACTCGCCGGTAAAGACGTATTTCTCACGGTCGCCCGGCAGGTAGCCCCAGATCTCGTCCGCGGTAAAGGACATGATCGGTGCCATCCAGCGCACCAGCGCTTCGGCGATATGATACAGCGCGGTCTGGCAGCTACGACGCGCCAGGCCGTCGGCCTTCGCGGTGTACTGACGATCTTTGATGATGTCGAGATAGAACGAACCCATTTCTACGGAGCAGAAGCGCATCAGACGCTGAACCACTTCGTGGAAATCATAGGACTCATACGCCTTCAGGATATCGTCCTGCGCCGCCTGGGCACAGCCGACCGCCCAGCGATCCAGCACTACCATATCCTCCGGTTTGACCATGTCTTTCACAGGATCGAAACCGTTCAGGTTCGCCAGCAGGAAGCGCGCGGTATTACGGATACGGCGATAGCTGTCGGCAGCGCGTTTGAGGATCTCATCGGACACCGCCATTTCGCCGGTGTAGTCGGTAGAGGCCACCCACAGACGCAGAATATCCGCGCCCAGTTTGTTCATAACGTCCTGTGGGCTAACAGTGTTGCCGATGGACTTGGACATTTTGCGGCCCTGGCCATCAACGGTGAAGCCGTGGGTCAGTACCTGGCGGTACGGCGCTTTGCCCTTCATCGCCGTGGAGATCATCAGCGAGGACATAAACCAGCCGCGATGCTGGTCAGAGCCTTCCAGATACATATCGGCGGCGTGACCGGCAAACTCCGGACGCACGTCAACGACGGAGGAGTGGGTTGAACCGGAGTCGAACCAGACGTCCAGCGTATCCGGCACCTTCACGTACTGATCGGCTTCGTCGCCGAGGATCTCTTTCGGATCGAGATCCCACCAGGCCTGAATGCCGTCCACTTCAACGCGTTTCGCCACTTCTTCCATCAGCTCAATCGCACGCGGATGCAGCTCTTCAGTGTCTTTATGCACGAACAGCGACATCGGCACGCCCCAGGTACGCTGGCGGGAGATACACCAGTCCGGGCGGTTAGCGACCATCGATTCGATACGCGCCTGGCCCCAGTCCGGGATCCACTGCACGCCTTTGATCTCAGACAGAGACTGCTTACGCAGGCCTTTCTGATCCATGCTGACAAACCACTGCGGGGTCGCACGGAAGATGATCGGCGACTTATGGCGCCAGCAGCACGGGTAGCTGTGCGGCTTTTTCTCAAAATGCAGCAGCGCGCCGCTTTCACGCAGCATATCCACAATGATGTCATTAGCCTTAAAGACATTAACGCCATCAAGCGTCGGATAAGTACCAGGCAGGTAAGTACCATCAGGGCCAACCGGGTTGGCAATTTCCAGATTGTATTTCTGACTGATGACATAGTCATCTGGACCGTGGCCACCGGCGGTATGCACCGCGCCGGTACCCGCATCCAGGGTGACGTGATCGCCGAGGATCGCCGGAACGTCGAAATCGAGGAACGGATGCTTAAAGCGCAGATCTTCCAGTTCACTGCCTTTGATCATCTTAAGGGACGGAGAAACACCTTCAGATTCAGCATTATTCAAAGTCAGTATCTGAATAAGCTGATTTCGTAACCCATCAGCGACAATGTAATTTTTACCCTCAAAATTTAGCATTACATAATCAAATTCAGGGCCTAATGTAATTGCCCTATTTGCTGGCAATGTCCACGGTGTTGTCGTCCAGATCACTAGTGAGACGGGACCTTTAATTGATTCAGCACCAAACTTTGCCTTTACGGCTTCTGAATTTTCGGCCTCAAAAGCTACGTAGATAGCCGGAGAAACTTTGTCATAGTATTCCACTTCCGCTTCCGCCAGCGCGGAACGGCAGTCAACGCACCAGTGCACCGGCTTGGCGCCTTTGTGCAGGTGACCGTTGCCGATGATTTTACCCAGCGCACGGATGATATTGGCTTCGGTTTTGAAGTCCATGGTCAGGTACGGACGTGACCAGTCGCCGAGCACGCCGAGGCGGATAAAGTCAGCGCGCTGACCCTCAACCTGGCCTGCCGCGTATTCACGGCATTTGGCGCGGAACTCTGCAGCGGTGAACTTTTCACCCGGCTTGCCGAATTCCTGCTCCACTTTCAGCTCGATCGGCAGACCGTGGCAGTCCCAGCCCGGCACATAAGGCGAGTCAAAACCGGTGAGTCCTTTGGACTTCACGATAATGTCTTTCAGAATCTTGTTAACCGAGTGACCAATATGAATGCTGCCATTCGCATAAGGAGGGCCATCATGCAGAATGAAGGTTTTTTTACCTTTTTTGGCCGCACGAATGACGCCGTACAGGTCATCATCGTTCCAGCGCGCCAGCATTCCCGGTTCGCGTTTGGCGAGATCGCCACGCATCGGGAACCCTGTCTCCGGCAAATTCAGGGTTGATTTATAGTCACTCATCAGATTCTCAGTTCCGTATTTCGGTTTGATAAACAACAGGCTTTAAGCCGGTTTTGATAGCCCAAAGTATTCGCGGGCCGTTACCACATCTCGTGCAATTTGCGCTTTAAGCTCATCCAGCGACGCAAATCGTTGCTCATTACGTATTTTCTTGCGCAGTACTACATGGATATGGCGACCATAGAGGTCCATTGCAACGTCCAGCAGATGAACCTCAAGCTGCTGGCGCAGGCCAGCAACCGTCGGGCGAGTTCCAATATTCGCCACGCCCGGCAGGCGACTGTCGCCCAGCCCCATTACTTCTACCGCATACACCCCTTTCACCGGGGAAACCTGACGGCGCAGCGGAATGTTCGCCGTCGGAAAACCAATCGTACGACCCAGCGCATCGCCATGGACAACGCGACCGGAGATGGTAAACGGATGGCCGAGCAGATTTTCCGCCAGCGCCAGCTCATCATCAGCCAGCGCCTTGCGTACCGCCGTGCTGCTGACGCGCACGCCCGCATCGCAGAATGTCTGCGTGCTGGTGACGTCGAAGCCAAACTCCGCGCCAGCCTTCTGTAATAACAAGAAATCCCCCTGACGACCAGCGCCAAAGCGGAAATCATCGCCAACGGCCAGGAAACGCACGCCGAGACGGTCAACCAGCAGGTCACGAATGAAGGCCTGGGCGGTCAGGGCGGCAAAGCGTCTGTCGAAACGTACGCACAGCACGTAGTCCACGCCACATTCCGCCAGATAGCGCAGCTTTTCACGCAGCCGCGTCAGGCGTGCCGGGGCGTTGTCGGCAGCAAAAAGTTCCAGCGGCTGCGGTTCAAACATCATCACCACCACCGGCAGACCACGGGCCTCACCTTCCTGACGTAAATTTTGCAGTAGCGCCTGGTGCCCACGATGTACGCCATCGAAATTGCCAATGGTCAGCACACACCCTTTCGGGGCCTGACTGAGATTATGTATGCCGCGTATCAGCTTCATGACTGGCTCAAAACAGTGAAAATCGCCAAAGTATACCTTGTACGGCGATTAAGGTTAACCGGCGATTGCGTGGTAAAAGGGGATTGAGGCGATGATTTTCTCACCCTTTCATTGTGATGGAGGAAAATCTGCCCCGCACAGCGATTTTTGTCTCATAAAAGCTGTATTCACGAGCGGCAAGCTGGTAGAATCCTGCGCCATCACTACGCAACGAGTGCCGTCATATTAATGGCGCTTATTTGCACAAATCCATTGACAATAGAAGGCTAAAAGGGCATATTCCTCGGCCTTTGAATTGTCCATATAGAACACATTTGGGAGTTGGACCTTGGCTAATATCAAATCAGCTAAGAAGCGCGCCGTTCAGTCTGAAAAGCGCCGTAAGCACAACGCTAGCCGTCGCTCTATGATGCGTACCTTCGTTAAGAAAGTATACGCAGCTATCGAAACTGGCGACAAAGCTGCTGCACAGAAAGCATTCGATGACATGCAACCGATCGTGGATCGTCAGGCCGCTAAAGGTCTGATCCACAAAAACAAAGCTGCACGTCATAAAGCTAACCTGACCGCGCAGATCGCTAAACTGGCTTAATTGCCATTTAGTTCTTTGTTAGAAAAAACCCGCTAACGCGGGTTTTTTTATGCCTGCTAATTCTGTTTCGACACCGCATGTTCCTGTAGCCGATTAAACAGCATCTCCTCGTAGCGGCTCATTTTGACCAGCTTCCAGGCCGCAAACGCCTTTTTCATTTCCGCTTTCTCTTTGGCGCTCTGCTGTAAACCCGCGCTGGCAAATACCGCCTGGGTATGCAGCACGGCGAGCTCCTGCGGGAAGCGCGCATACTTCAGCGCCCGGGTAATTTCCGTCTCGGCCTGCTGCCACTTTTTCTGATCTATAGCGCTGTTTATTCCGTCCAGACGCTGCGACATCGGCCGATCGCCATCAATATCCGGGAGCGACCCCCAGTCAATGTTGGCCCACAGACGGCTGATTTGCGCCAGTGCCTCCTCGCGCTGGTCGGCAGGGAAACGGGTGCGAATATCGATAACCCATTTGTCTTTGATTATCCGCCAGTCGGCCTTAACCGGTCCGTCTGCATCACGAGAAGCACGGCTCAATACGATAGCGCCGGATACCTCGGGCTTCGGCATCTGAAGATGCAGGTCGTCTTCGCTGGCGAAACGCTTCTCTTCCTGCTGCTGACGATCGGCCGCATGGGTATCCGCGTCTTCACGCCAGCCAATGTTGATGTCAAGGGAGGTCGCCCGGGAGGAGGTCGCCAGATAATCAATCTCTGCCGGTTCCATCCGTTCAGAGGGCGATGTCAGCGAGGTCATCACCCAGTCGGCGCTGTTAAGCGGTAAACGGATACCCGCAACCCGATAAAGCAGCGTATTGTCCTTTGTCGAGAGCGACCACAGGGACGGCATCACATCAGGCTGCATCACCAGACTTTGCTGTAGCGCGGTCAGTTCTGCGGGCTCATTCGCCTTGCTGGCCTGATAAACCGCCTGGCTGCGGAACATTGCCGCCTCGTAAGCATCCCCGTGTTCCAGCCTGAGCGCCGCCAGACGCTTCCAGGTATCACGAGCCTCCGCGTGTTTGTTCTGCCCTTCCTGACCCTTTGCCAGCAAATCCAGGGCATCCTGCTGACGCAGGCTGCTGGTTCCGGCAGCCTCCAGCGCACGATGCCCTGCGGCTTCAGCTTTGACAAAATCTTTTTGCTGCCAGGCCATTGCGCCTTCATACATCTCTGCGCGCCAGGGGTCCATCTGGCGTAAGCGTTCAATTTTCTGCTCGGTGGTGAGTGATTTAGTATCAGAACTCTGGGCACTGACTGGCTGCGCCAGGCCCAGGATTAAAGAGAGGTAAATCCATTTCGACTTCATGTATCTCCCGCAAGTTTGGCGTGGATCGTTTTAAGTGAAACGGAAGTCTAAGAAGTATTCCGCTCAATGTAAAAACACGCCCCTCCCCAAATCTGGCAGGTTACGATTTTGCCGGAAGCTGAAACAGCGCCGAATAGTCCCGGTTGCAGATCCGCTGTACCGCCGGATGCTGGATCATCCTGGCGGCAAAAATCGCGTGATACTCCTCCATCACATTGTCGACCCGCCCGATTTCGACAATGCGCTTATCGGCGTAAAAGTCATGAGCATAGAGGGTTGGCGCGACGAAAATGGCGTTATGGCCCTCGCCGAAGGCTTTCATCAGCGCCGCATCGTCAAACTCGCCGAGCACCTCCACTTTCAGTCCCTGCGAGGTAAACCAGTTCAGCAGCTTGCGTCCCAGCATCGAACGACGTCCGGGGATCAGCAACCGACGCGATTCCAGGCAGGCCGGGAACGGCAGCGCCGGCACGGGGTCCATACACCAGAAGCTAATGCTGCATTCACCGATCTTGACGGAGAACAGCCCTTCCTGCTGGGTGGAGTCGATAGGGCAATCGGAGATAATCATATCCAGCTTGTGCTGGCTCAGCTGCTCCAGCAGCATCTCATGCGTTGATTCAAAGCAGCGCAGATGGATAGGCTCTCCCTCCACTACCGCCGCATCCAGCACCCCACTGACCAGCCGCTTGGAGAGCGCATCGGCCACGCCGACGTCAAACAGCAGGTTCGACTCTTTGCGGTAGTTGATAATATCCAGCATCTCCTGGCTGAGGGTAAACATCTTATCCGCATAGCGAAAGACCAGCTCTCCCAGCTCGCTGGGCTCCAGTCCCCTGCCCTTACGCTTAAACAGTTTTCCCTGCAGACGCTCTTCCAGCGCCTTGATCTGACCCGTGATGGTCTGCGGCGTCAGAAACAGCGCGTCGGACGCGCCCACCACCGAACCTGCGCGGTAGACATGCCAGAAGTAGTAGAGATGGTTGTAGTTCAACTGTGACATGCGGTGTTACTCCCTCGCAGGGGCCAGCGTCGGGCGCAGCAGACAGTAGCCGATCACCGCGGACAGGAGCGACCCCGTCAGGATCCCAAGCTTCGCCCAGCCAATCAGTTCCGGGGCAACCTCGCCAAATGCCAGGCTGGCAATAAAGATCGACATCGTAAAGCCAATGCCGCACAGCACGCCGACGGCGGCAATCTGTTTCCCGCTAACGCCCTGCGGCAGACGCGCCCATTTCAGCTTCAGAGCCAGCCAGCAGAACAGCCCCACACCCACCGGCTTACCGATAAACAGCCCGGCAATAATGCCCAGCGGTAGCATCGAGGTCAGCCCCGCAAAGGTCACGCCGGCAAGCGAAACGCCCGCATTGGCAAAGGCAAACAGCGGCAGGATGGCGTAGGCCACCCACGGATGCAGCACGTGCTCCAGTTGACCTGCCGGAGACGTCCCTTCGGCGATTTTTCGAGGAATGAAAAAGCCGACGATAACGCCCGCCAGAGTGGCATGAACCCCGGACTTCAGCACCGCGGTCCACAGTACCACGCCCACCAGAATATAGAGGCCGGTACGGCGGACGCCGCTCAGGTTGAGCATCGCCAGCACGGCAATCGCCCCGGCGGCGACCGCCAGCGACATCATCGAGAGCTGGCTGGTATAGAACAGGGCAATAATAATGATCGCCCCCAGGTCATCGATAATCGCCAGCGCCATCAGGAAAATTTTCAGCGCAGGCGGAACGCGGTTACCGAGCAGAGCCAGCACGCCCAGCGCGAACGCAATATCGGTAGCGGACGGGATCGCCCAGCCGTGGCGCGCCACGGGATCGCTAAAATTAAAAGCCAGATAGCACAGCGCCGGAACCAGCATACCGCCCAGTGCGGCAATCACCGGGAAAACGGCCTGCCGACGGGTTGCCAGTGCGCCCATCAGCAGCTCACGCTTTACCTCAAGACCAATCAGCAGGAAAAAGACCGCCATCAGGGCGTCATTGATCCACAGCAGCAGGTTCTTATTTATCTCCAGTGCACCGACGCGCAGCTGCACGGGCATATCCAGCAGAGCCTGATAAAAGTCGCGGGTAAGATCGGTGTTCGCCAGCACCATCGCGCAGGCCGCCGCCATAATTAAAATAATGCCGCCGGAGACGTCACTTCGAAAGAAACGGGACAGGATATTCACGTGTACTTCTCGCTTAAATAAATTCAGTGTCGATACCCGCAAGTTTAGCCAGATAAACACATCGGTTAAAGCAGGTTATTACTGCTTAAAAACTCATTTTTACCGATGAATGAAATGCAGACAAAAAAAAGCCCGGAGGAAGACTCCGGGCCAGGATTTTCACGCTGCGATTAGCGGGTCAGGTCGTCGAAGAATTTCTTCACGCCGTCGAAGAAGCTTTTGGCGCGCGGGCTGTTTTGCTCACCCGTCGGGCCGCCAAAGCTATCCTGTAGCTCCTGCAGCAGCTGTTTCTGTTTGTCGTTCAGGCTGACCGGGGTTTCCACCACCACGCGACACAGCAGATCGCCCTGCGCGCCGCCGCGAACGGACTTCACGCCCTTGCCGCGCATGCGGAACAGCTTACCGGTCTGGGTTTCACCCGGCACTTTCAGCTTCACGCGACCGTCCAGCGTCGGGACTTCGATTTCACCGCCGAGCGCGGCCATCGCAAAGTTGATCGGCACTTCACAGTACAGGTTATTGCCTTCACGCTCGAAGATCGGGTGCTGTTTCACCTGAACCTGAACGTACAGATCGCCCGCTGGTGCTCCCTGCTCGCCCGCTTCGCCTTCGCCGCTCAGACGAATGCGATCGCCGGTGTCGACGCCCGCCGGGATTTTCACCGACAGGGTTTTCGCTTTCTCTACGCGACCATGGCCGTGGCATTTGTTGCACGGATCTTTAATCAGCGTACCGCGACCCTGACAGTGCGGACAGGCCTGCTGTACCGCAAAGAAGCCCTGACGCATCTGGACCTGGCCTGCACCGTGACAGGTCGGACAGGTCTGAGGTTTGGTCCCGACCTTTGCGCCGCTGCCGTGGCAGAGATCGCACTCTTCAAGCGTCGGGATACG
Source organism: Enterobacteriaceae bacterium (assembly GCA_035277345.1). Lineage (GTDB taxonomy): Bacteria > Pseudomonadota > Gammaproteobacteria > Enterobacterales > Enterobacteriaceae > BIGb0383. The sequence continues at coordinate 7,636 of DATEKR010000177.1, read as the reverse complement.
GATCTCTTTGGTGACACCGCGTACCGCTTCTTCCAGCGTCAGGTCCATGTTGTAGCGTAAATCGGCACCGCGCGATGCGCGCTGACGGCCACGACCACCGCCGAAGATGTCGCCGAATACGTCACCAAAGATATCGCCAAAGTCAGCGCCGCCGCCACCAAAGCCGCCACCACCGCCCATGCCGCCCTGCTCAAACGCCGCATGGCCGTACTGATCGTAGGCTGCACGTTTCTGGCTATCGGTCAGAATTTCGTAGGCTTCTTTGATCTCTTTAAACTTCGCTTCGGCTTCTTTATCACCCTGGTTGCGGTCCGGGTGGAATTTCATGGCCAGCCGTTTATAGGCCTTTTTGATTTCGCGCTCTTCCGAGTTTTTCGGAACGCCTAAAACCTCGTAGTAGTCTTGTTTTGCCATCTGTGTATCTGCCCTAATATGAATAAACGGGCGTGGAGGAAACCCTCAACGCCCGTGCTGGTGTGTCATCTACCCGCTATAAGGGCGATTATTTTTTATCTTTCACTTCTTCGAACTCAGCGTCGACAACATCGTCATCTTTTGCATTGTTCTCAGAAGCGTCAGCGGAACCCGCCTGCTGCTGGGCATGCTGCTGCTGAGCGATTTCCATCAGTTTCTGGGAAACCTGTGCCAGCGCCTGCATTTTCGCATCGATAGCGTCTTTGTCTTCGCCTTTCAGCGCTGTTTCCAGCTCGCTCAGGGCAGACTCAATCGCGGTTTTATCATCGGCTGGCAGCTGCTCGCCCGCTTCTTCAACCTGCTTACGGGTGCTGTGCAGCAGATGGTCGCCCTGGTTACGGGTCTGTACCAGCTCTTCAAACTTACGGTCAGCGTCGGCGTTAGCTTCGGCTTCACGCACCATTTTCTGGATCTCTTCTTCGTTCAGACCGGAAGAGGCCTTGATGGTGATCTTCTGCTCTTTACCGCTATTTTTGTCTTTCGCGGAAACGTGCAGGATACCGTCAGCATCGATATCGAAGGTTACTTCGATCTGCGGCATGCCGCGCGGTGCTGCGTTGATACCGTCCAGGTTAAACTGACCCAGTGACTTGTTGTCAGAAGAGCGTTTACGCTCACCCTGCAGCACATGGATAGTTACCGCAGACTGGTTATCTTCAGCAGTAGAGAACACCTGACTATGTTTAGTCGGGATAGTGGTGTTCTTGCTGATCAGCGCAGTCATCACGCCGCCCATGGTTTCGATACCCAGAGACAGCGGGGTAACGTCGAGCAGCAGAACGTCTTTCACTTCACCGCTCAGCACGCCGCCCTGAACCGCTGCGCCGATAGCAACAGCTTCATCCGGGTTAACGTCTTTACGCGGCTCTTTACCGAAGAACTCAGCAACTTTCTTCTGCACCATCGGCATACGGGTCTGACCGCCGACCAGGATAACGTCCTGGATTTCGGAAACGGACAGGCCAGCATCCTGCAGCGCAACTTTCAGCGGCTCGATAGAACGGTTCACCAGGTCTTCGACCAGGCTTTCCAGTTTCGCACGGGTCACTTTGATGTTCATGTGTTTCGGACCGGTCGCATCCGCCGTGATGTACGGCAGGTTAACGTCGGTCTGCTGAGCAGAAGAGAGCTCGATTTTCGCTTTCTCTGCGGCTTCTTTCAGGCGCTGCATGGCCAGCGGATCGTTACGCAGATCGATGCCCTGATCTTTTTTGAACTCATCCACCAGGTAGTTAATCATGCGCGTATCGAAGTCTTCACCACCCAGGTGGGTATCACCGTTGGTTGCCAGAACTTCGAAGGTTTTTTCGCCATCAACTTCGTCGATTTCGATAATGGAGATATCGAAAGTACCGCCACCGAGGTCGTAAACCGCGATAGTACGGTTGCCAACTTCTTTATCCAGACCGTAGGCCAGTGCCGCTGCGGTCGGTTCGTTGATGATACGTTTGACTTCCAGACCGGCGATACGGCCGGCGTCTTTGGTCGCCTGACGCTGCGCATCGTTGAAGTAAGCCGGTACGGTGATAACCGCTTCAGTTACCGCTTCACCGAGGTAATCTTCAGCCGTTTTCTTCATTTTTTTCAGCACTTCAGCAGAAATCTGCGGCGGTGCAGTTTTGGTGCCTTTTACGTCCAGCCATGCGTCGCCGTTATCCGCCGCAACGATTTTGTACGGCATGATAGATACGTCGCGCTGAACTTCTTCGTCTTTAAAACGACGGCCAATCAGGCGTTTGATCGCAAACAGGGTGTTCTGCGGGTTTGTCACTGCCTGACGTTTAGCCGGCTGGCCAACGAGAGTTTCGCCATCCTGCGTATAAGCAATGACCGAAGGCGTGGTGCGATCGCCTTCCGCGTTTTCCAGCACACGAGCCTGAGTGCCGTCCATGATCGCTATACAAGAGTTGGTTGTACCCAGGTCGATACCAATGATTTTGCCCATCTAAACGTCTCCACTAAAAATTAGATCAACATGTGGTTGTGAACCTTTAATAAGGGCGAAACGTGCGGTTTCAACTGCCCAAATCGTTTTTTTTTCAGGTTCACTCACTGCGGTTGAGTACAAAGTGGGGGCGTAAGCGTCGCCATCAAGGGGGGAGATTAAAAAATTTTTTAATTTCCACCTGCTCAGATCATAGACATGTCACATCCCGCTCATTATGATGCCGCGCCCGCCTGACTTCATTGCGCGGGAATACAACGATATTTCACATTTTTTATAATGATTTTGAGGAATTATGGGCAACACCAACCTGGCTAACCCGGCGCCGTTGGGCTTAATGGGTTTTGGCATGACCACCATTCTGCTTAACTTGCACAACATCGGGATGTTCCCGCTTGATGGCATTATTCTTGCGATGGGTATTTTTTACGGCGGTATCGCGCAAATTTTTGCCGGTCTGCTGGAATATAAGAAAGGCAACACCTTTGGCTTAACCGCATTTACCTCCTACGGCTCTTTCTGGCTGACGCTGGTTGCGATTCTGCTGATGCCGAAAATGGGCCTGACGGAAGCCGCTAACGGCCACTTCCTCGGTGTCTATCTGGGCCTGTGGGGCGTGTTCACGCTGTTTATGTTCTTCGGTACGCTGAAAGCCGCACGTGCACTGCAGTTCGTCTTCCTGAGCCTGACCGTCCTGTTTGCCCTGCTGGCCATTGGCCACCTGGCGGACAACGAAGGCATTGTTCACATTGCAGGCTGGATTGGCCTGGTCTGTGGCGCCAGCGCTATCTACCTGGCGATGGGCGAAGTGCTCAACGAGCAGTTTGGTCGCACCATTCTGCCGATTGGCGAAAAGCACTGATCCTTTCTTCGTGCCCGCTCTGCGGGCACGAATTCCCCGCGCTTATTTGATTGTTTTTTGTGCAAAACAAAAACACTTGCTAAACGAATTAATAATAACCACGCTATTTAAATTGATAATCATTATCACTCAGAATATTTTGAGCGGGCGCATTTCGGATAGTGGATATCCGCCAGCTCCCACCAGGGACCTTAGGGGCTAAAACGATCCTGTAGTTTCGCATAGGAAAACCCAATGAATTCCAGCCTTGCCGACGACGCCCAGCCCGGCGAGTCAGCTATTGCCTCCCAGTATCGCAAGATACTGCTCCGACGCTTTGCCTTAGCCGGTGTGCTTCTGCTGTGTATTGCCTGCTCTCTGCTTCTCGACTTTACGATAGGCCCATCCGGTCTGCCGCTCTCCACGCTCTGGCATACGCTGGTTGACGCCTCCGCTGCCGATATCGGCACGCGCACCATTGTCTGGGAGATCCGTCTTCCCTTCGCGCTGATGGCCATTGCCGTGGGCATGGCGCTGGGGCTCGCCGGAGCCGAGATGCAAACCATCCTGAATAACCCGCTTGCCAGCCCCTTTACGCTCGGCGTGTCATCGGCAGCCTCCTTCGGCGCGGCGCTGGCGATTGTGCTGGGCCTGGGCATCCCCGGCATTGCCGATAAGTGGTTTATCCCGGCGAATGCCTTTGTGTTCGCCCTGCTGGCCTGCTTCGTTCTGGACGGTATCAGCCGCTGGACGCGCGTCGCCACCTCCGGGGTGGTGCTGTTCGGTATTGCGCTGGTCTTTACCTTTAACGCGCTGATTTCCATTCTGCAGTTTGTCGCCAGCGAAGATACCCTTCAGGGGCTGGTGTTCTGGACCATGGGCAGCCTGGCCCGTGCGTCCTGGGATAAGCTCGCCATTCTCGCCGTCGCCCTGCTGATTATCGTGCCCCTGTCGCTGAAAAATGCCTGGAAGCTGACGGCCCTGCGCCTCGGCGAGGACCGCGCCGTCAGCTTTGGGATTAACGTGAAGAAGCTGCGTCTCGCCACCCTGCTGCGCATCAGTATTATCTCGGCGCTGACGGTCGCCTTTGTCGGCCCCATCGGCTTTATCGGCCTGGTGGCACCGCATATCTCGCGGATGATCTTTGGTGAGGATCACCGTTTTTACCTGCCGGGCAGTATGCTGATTGGCGCCCTGGTGCTCTCTCTTGCCTCGGTCTTTTCGAAGAATATCGTTCCGGGCGTGGTGATCCCCGTCGGCATCGTCACCTCTCTGGTGGGCGTGCCCTTCTTCCTGAGCATTATTATTCGCAATCGGGGGACCGTATGACCGACGGACTGCGCATCAGCGATTTGCACAGCGGCTATCGCAACAAAAAAATCATTGCCGGTCTGAACACCCCCTTGCTGCCACGCGGCCAGATCACCGCCCTGCTTGGGCCGAACGGCTCCGGGAAATCGACCCTGCTGCGCGCCCTTGCCGACTTAAATCCGGCCAGCGGAGCCCTGTATCTCAACGGGGAAGATCTGATGTCGCTGCCTTCGGCGACGCGGGCAAAAAAGGTGGTCTATCTGCCCCAGTCCCTGCCGCAGGGCGTGCATCTGCATGCCCTGGAATCGGTGATCGTTGCCCGTCGGGCCAGCGGATCGGTGTCCGGCAGTCATGTCCAGCAAGAAGCGTACGATATCCTGAACAAGCTGGGTGTTTCGCATCTGGCAATGAGCTATCTCGACCAGCTTTCCGGCGGTCAGAAACAGCTGATTGGCCTGGCCCAGTCCCTGATCCGCCAGCCGGACTTACTCCTGCTGGATGAACCGCTCAGCGCCCTTGACCTCAATTATCAGTTCCACGTGATGGATATTGTCGCCCGGGAAACCCGCAGGCGGAATATCGTCACGGTGGTGGTGATCCACGACATTAATATCGCCCTGCGTCATGCGGAGTACGCGCTGATGCTGAAAAACGGTGCGCTGGTGGCAAGCGGCATACCGGGTGAGGTGGTGACGCCTGCAAATCTGGCGACGGTGTATGGCGTCGATGGCAGAGTTGAACACTGTTCCCGGGGACTGCCACACGTGGTGGTCGACGGGTTAACGCCATAAGAAGAAGGAAGACAGGGAAAATGACAATCAAGAAAATCATCGCAGCCGCAGGCGGGCTGGCATTACTGCTTTCGCCGTTTATCGCGCAGGCGCAGAACTGGCCCGTTACGGTAAAGGATCTCGATAACCGGACGGTCACGATCGAACACGAACCGCAGCGCATTATTCTGCAGGATGGTCGCGATATCTTCGCCCTCGCCATGCTGGAGCGCGACAATCCGTTTGCGAAGGTGGTGGCCTGGAACAACCTGCCGAAAAAGCAGGATTCCGAGACCTGGAATGTCCTGAAGCGCAAATGGCCCGAGGCGGAAAAGATCCTCGATATGAAATTTTCCGACCAGGGCAATGTCGATCTCGAAACGGTGATCTCCCGCCAGCCGGATCTGATGATCGCCCAGCTGCGCGCTAAACCGTCCCTGACCCAGAGCGGCGTGCTGGAAAAACTGGCCGCGCTGCATATCCCGGTGGTCTTCGTCGACTATGAACTGCATCCGGTCGAAAATACCCGTCCGAGTATCACCCTGCTGGGCAAAGTGCTGGGTCAGAATGAACGCGCCAGGGCCTATGTCGATTTTTACCAGAAGCGTCTGGATACGCTTCACGAACGTATGGCGAAAGCCGACAAAAAACCGCTGGTGTTTATCGAACCCATTGCCGGAGTTGGCGGGCTGGATAACGGCTGCTGCTTCACCCACGCCCACAACGGCTGGGGTGGTCTGGTCGAGGCCGCAGGCGGTAACAATATCGGTTCGCAGCTGCTGCCAGGCGCGACCGGAACGGTATCCGTGGAGAAAATTATTGCGCTGAACCCGGACTACTACCTGATGACGGGCTCAAAACGTCCAGGCAAAGGTACGGCGATTATTCCGTTCGGCTACAACGTGGCGCAGAACGACGTCGCTTCCGCCTTTAACGCGCTGCTGGCGCGCCAGGGCGTGACCAGCATTCCCGCCGTCGCTGAGGGCCATACCGGCGCGCTGTACCACCATTTCTACAACAATCCGTACAACATCGTCGCCATTGAAACGCTGAGTAAAATCTTCTACCCGACGCTGTTTAAGGATCTGAATCCGCAGGATGACTATCACGCGATTATCCGCGACTTTACCGATATCCCGGATGACAATATTATCCTGAGCTACACCCCATCCCACTGAATGAAAAGCGCCATCAATCGATGGCGCTTTTTTTATGCCTGTGTAATTGGCCTGTCCGCCACGGCATCGGAATGCGAAATATCGTTGCGCAGCCAGATCCCCAGCCCAACGCCAATCAGCGACAGCGCCAGCACATACCAGGCCGGAGCCATCGGCGAGACGCTCATCAGCAGCGTCACCGCAATCGGCGTGAGCCCGCCAAAGATGGCGTAGGAAACGTTGTAGGAGAAGGAGATCCCGGTAAACCGCACCGCCGCAGGGAAGGCGCGAACCATCACGTAAGGTACGGCACCCACCACGCCCACGCACAGCCCGACCAGGCCATACAGAGCAAACAGCAGGTCCGGGCGGCTGCCGACCAGGTGATAGAACAGCCAGCTTGAGCAGGCCAGCAGAATGCTGCCGATGATAAAGGTTTTACTGGCACCGATCCTGTCTACCACCAGACCGGCAATCAGGCAGCCAAAACAGAGCATAATCGTGGCGATACTGTTCGCCTGCAGGGTCAACGCCGGCGCGAAGCCGTATTGCTTTTGCAGCCAGACCGGCGACATCAGGATCACCACCACAATCCCAGCGGAGAGCAGCCAGGTCAGCAGCATGGAGACCACCACCGCTTTTTTATGCTCCAGCACCACGGATTTTACCGGCAGCTCCTGAGCCAGCGCTTTACGCTGCTGCATCTCCAGGAAGATCGGCGTTTCCTGCAGCCAGCGGCGCAGATACATCGCCACCAGACCAAAGGCACCGCCCAGCAGGAATGGCAGACGCCAGCCCCAGTCATGCACCGCCTGCTGCGACATTTGCGTGTTAACCTGCGTAGCCACCACCGAGCCTAGCAGAATGCCGACCGTCAGCCCGGCCGTCAGCGTCCCGCAGGCAATGCCAATCCGCCGTTCCGGCACGTGCTCGGCGACAAACACCCAGGCACCCGGCACTTCACCGCCAATCGCCGCGCCCTGCAGAACACGCATCAGCAGCAGTAACAGCGGAGCAGCGATCCCCAGCGTGGCATAGGTCGGCAGAAGGCCGATAGCCAGGGTCGGTAACGCCATCAGCAGGATACTGAGGGTAAACATCTTTTTACGCCCGACCAGATCGCCGAAGTGCGCCATGA
>DATEKR010000176.1:0-7978 GCA_035277345.1 Enterobacteriaceae bacterium | reverse complement strand
ATGATACAAAAAATTTCCGTTAGCGGGCCATCTTCAGATTTATCCCAGGCCAGGCCAGATAATGATGATTAGCGTACCCGCAAGCGTCAGCAGTACGTTGGCGATGGCGTAGGTGCCGGCATAGCCCAGCGCCGGGATATTACTGCGGGCGGTGTCGCTGATAATCTCCATTGCCGGGGCGCAGGTACGTGCGCCCATCATCGCGCCGAAGAGCAGGGCGCGGTTCATGCGCAGGACGTAGGCGCCGAACAGGAAGCAGATCACCACCGGCACCAGGCTGACGATTAGCCCTGCGACCAGCATCTGGCCGCCGACGGCGCCGAGATTGTTGCCGATGCCGCTACCGGCGCTGAGGCCGACGCCCGCCATAAAGACCATCAGACCAAACTCTTTCACCATATTCAGCGCGCCCTGCGGGATATAGCCGAAGGTCGGGTGGTTGGCGCGCAGGAAGCCGAGCATGATCCCGGCGAACAGCAGGCCCGCCGCGTTGCCGATACCGAAGCTAAAGGAGCTGAACTGGAAGGTGATCATGCCGATCATCAGGCCCACAATAAAGAAGGCGCAGAAGGCGAGCAGGTCGGTGACCTGGCTGTGAATAGAGATAAAGCCGATGCGGTCGGCGATAGCCTTCACCCGTCGTGCGTCGCCGCTGACCTGGAGCACGTCGCCTTTATTCAGCACGATATTGTCGTCGATAGGCATTTCAATCTGGCTGCGGATCACGCGGTTAAGGAAACAGCCGTGGTCGGTCAGCTTAATTTGCGCCAGGCGGCGGCCCACCACGTTGTGGTTTTTAACCACCACCTCTTCGGTGACGATACGCATATCCAGCAGATCGCGGTCGAAGACCTCTTTTCCGTTGCGGAAGCTCGGGTCGAGGCGGGCGTGGGCGTCAGGGTAGCCGACGAGGGCGATCTCATCCCCGACCTGCAGAACCGCATCGCCGTCCGGGTTAGCCAGAATGCCATTACGGCGAATACGCTCGATATAGCAGCCGGTCTGGCGATAAATGCCCAGCTCGCGCAGGTTTTTGCCGTCGGCCCAGGCGACCAGCTCCTGGCCGACGCGATAGGCGCGGATCACCGGGAGATAAACTTTACGCTGGGAGTCGGTATCCAGACCGCGCTCGCGGGCGATCTGCTGGGCGCTGGTCTGCAGATCCTGATGCTGGAGCTTCGGCATATAGCGCGCGCCCACAATCAGGCTGACCAGACCGATCAGATAGGTGAGGGCGTAGCCGAGGCTAAGATGGTCAAGGGCCGACGCCAGCTCGCTGCCGGTCATCCCCGAATGGCGTAGCGTATCGCCCGCACCAACCAGCACCGGCGTGGAGGTCATCGACCCGGCCAGCATCCCGGCGGTGAGGCCAATATCCCAGCCGAAGAATTTCCCTAAACCAAGGGCAATCAGCAGGGCGCTGCCCACCATCACCAGCGCCAGCATCAGGTAATTTTTGCCGTCGCGAAAGAAAATTGAAAAAAAGTTCGGGCCAGCTTCGACGCCGACACAAAAAATAAACAGCATAAATCCGAGGTTCAGGGCGTCGGTGTTAATGCTGAAATGCTGCTGGCCTAATAATAGTGAAACCACTAAAACGCCAATAGAATTACCGAGTTGGACCGAACCAAGTCGTAATTTTCCCAGGCAAAGGCCGAGGGCCAGCACCACAAATAATAACAGGATGTAATTCCCGTTTAACAAATCTGCGACGTTTATATTCACGTAAGCTAACTTCTTGTTTACTAGTAACTTATTGAAAGAAATGGTTATTTGCGCTAATGTTTGCTCGCTGCGAAGAAAATTCTTAATTCTTAACGCGGACTAAAAAAAAGCAAAACAGGCCGTAGTTTAATCCTTCCTGGATGCCACGGCTAGTGACAATCCATTGAGATCTCATGGGTAATTTCGGCATGGAATGCCACAGGCTTTATCTTACAGGTGTCCGGACGGACAAAGTTGCAGTTTGATAGAGATATATCAGGAGGATGATGTGAACTCTGGGCGCGTGTGGGTAGGTGAAACCTGCTGCTTTATTTTATTTCTGACGCTGTGCATTCTCCTTGTGCTGAATATGAAGTGCTCCGCCGTGACGGTGGGGGATCCGGATATCGGGCTGCTTTTCTTTACGCTACCGGGTGCCATCGCCAGCTATGTGTCGAGACCCAGTCGGGTACTGCGTCCGCTGCTGGGAGCCGTTGTGGCCGCCGCCTGTAGCCTGCTGCTTATCCGCCTGTTCTTTACCACACCCCGCTCATTCTGGCAGGATCTGGCCTGGCTGTTCAGCGCGGTATTCTGGTGCGGTCTGGGCGCGTTGTTTATCAGCGCGATCCTGCACGGTAAGCGCAGAAGGCGCCGGTAGCGCCTTCTCATTTCATCTTATGCGTAGAGGCCCAGCGTCTCTTTAGCCCAGGCTTCAAAATCGGTAAAACCGCCAATGTGCTGCTGGTCAACGAAGATCTGCGGCACGGTCTCAACCGGTTTACCCACGGTTTTTTCCAGATCGGCTTTGGTGATGCCTTCCGCGTGAATATCGATGTAGCGGAAGTTAAAGTCATCACGCTCGTTAGTCAGTTTCTCTGCCAGCTCTTTCGCGCGTACACAGTATGGGCAGCCCGGGCGACCAAAAATTACAGTAAACATGGTGATTCCTTAAAGAGAAGTAAGCCTGACGGCGAATGGCGCTTATGATGCCGTTAACGACTCGTGCGGGAAAGCAGGTTCTGCCTTTTGGTTTGATATCCTCAGGCTATACTGGGTCCCTGGTTTACCGGAAACACCCGTATTATTTTCAGACAGGATACCGACATGACGCCGACCATTGCGCTTCTGCAAGGCCACCGCTCCATTCGCCACTTTACCGATCAGCCGATTAGCGATGAACAGCGTGAGGCGATTATCGCCAGCGCCCAGTCCGCCTCCAGCTCCAGCTTTTTACAGTGCAGCGCCATTATCCGTATCACCGACAAAGAGATGCGCCAGCAGCTGGTTACCCTGAGCGGCGGGCAGCAGCACGTGGCCCAGGCCGCAGAGTTCTGGATCTTCTGCGCTGATTTTAATCGTCATCTGCAGATCTGCCCCGACGCGCAGCTGGGGCTGGCGGAGCAGCTTCTGCTTGGGACCGTGGACACGGCCATTATGGGGCAGAACGCGCTGGTTGCCGCCGAATCCCTGGGGCTGGGCGGGGTCTATATTGGCGGGATCCGTAACAATATTGAGGCGGTAGGCAATTTACTGGAACTGCCGAAGCACGTCCTGCCGCTGTTTGGCCTGTGCCTGGGCTGGCCCGCCGATGAGCCGGATATCAAACCGCGCCTGCCAGCCTCAATGGTGGTGCATGAAAATCGCTACCAGCCGCTGAATGACGCCGCGCTGGCAGAGTATGACGAGCAGCTGGCGCAATATTATCTGAGCCGGGGCAGCAATACGCGTCGCGATACCTGGAGCGATCACATCCGTCGGACCATTATTAAAGAGAACCGACCCTTTATACTGGATTATTTGCATAAACAGGGATGGGCCACGCGCTAAAGACGTTCATCCCGTACCGGCCTGCGTGTATGATACGCAGGCTTTTGATGCCATCGGCTCAGGCAGCGATATCTTTGAGAGAGGTACAGGGTGAAGATTGCCATTTTGTCCCGGGACGGAACGCTCTATTCGTGTAAACGTCTTCGCGAAGCGGCCACGCGTCGTGGCCACCTGGTCGAGATCCTCGACCCGCTTTCCTGCTATATGAATATCAGCCCGGCGGATTCCTCAATCCACTATAAAGGGCGTCAGCTTCCCCATTTTGATGCGGTGATCCCGCGTATTGGCTCGGCCATTACCTTCTATGGCACCGCCGCCCTGCGCCAGTTTGAGCTGCTGGGCAGCTATCCGCTTAATGAATCCGTTGCCATTACCCGCGCCCGCGACAAGCTGCGTTCCCTGCAGCTGCTGGCGCGCCAGGGAATCGATCTGCCGATCACCGGGATTGCCCACTCCCCCGACGATACCAGCGATCTTATCCGCATGGTCGGCGGTGCGCCGCTGGTGGTGAAGCTGGTGGAAGGCACCCAGGGCATCGGCGTGGTGCTGGCCGAAACGCGGCAGGCGGCGGAAAGCGTGATTGACGCCTTTCGCGGGCTGAACGCACATATTCTGGTCCAGGAGTATATCGAAGAGGCCAAAGGCCGCGATATTCGATGTCTGGTGGTGGGCGATGAAGTGGTGGCCGCCATTGAGCGACGGGCGAAGGAGGGCGATTTTCGCTCCAACCTGCATCGAGGCGGCGTCGCGGTTAATGCGGAGATCACCCCGGAAGAGCGCGAGATCGCCATTAAGGCGGCCCGAACCCTGGAGCTGGACGTGGCCGGTGTCGATATTCTGCGCGCCACCCGCGGCCCGCTGGTCATGGAAGTCAACGCCTCGCCGGGCCTGGAAGGGATTGAAAAGACGACCGGGATCGATATTGCCGGGCGAATGATTGCCTGGATTGAGCGTCAGGCGACGCCGGGGTTTTGTCTGAAAACCGGCGGATAGTGTCATTTTCACTGTCGGTCATGGTATGCCGTCGGCTTTTTGCGTAAGCTATGGCGCTGAAATTTTACTGCAAGAGGTCGCACGCATATGGATTCACTCGTCGTTCCGGGTCTGGATACGCTACGTCAATGGCTCGACGAACTGGCTATTAACTTTTTCGAGTGCGATAGCTGCCAGGCGTTACACCTGCCGCATATGCAGAATATTGACGGCGTCTTTGATGCCAAAATCGATATTATCGACAATATTATTTTGTTTACCGCGCTCGCTGAAGTGAAGCCTTCCGCGCTGCTGCCTCTGGCGTGCGATCTGTCGGCGATTAACGCCAGCTCGCTGACGGTGAAGGCCTTCCTCGATATTCAGGATGATAACCTGCCCAAGCTGGTGGTGTGCCAGTCCTTCCCGGTGGCCGCCGGGGCAACCTTCGAGCAGTTCTCCTGGTTTATGCAGCAGAGCGAAGAGCAGATCTCCATGGTGATCCTCGAAGCCGGTGCGCATCAGCTGCTGTTTAATGCTGAAGACGAGGATGCGCAAAAAAACAACGCTCAGCACCATTTTCTTCACTAAGCCTGCCGCACAATAGCGCAGTCGCTGCCATCACGACTGCGTATCTCACGATATTATCTGGTTGTTCAGCCTTTAAGTCAGCAGCATTCACCGGCATCCTGCCGGTTTCGGCTTATCACATAGACACATACTGCATAAAAAATTGATAAATCGCGTTTTTTAATCTGGCCTATAGCCGGGACTCTTAGCTACAGTTATTCTTGCGATGCTTTTGCGAGCCGGTGACTGCAGAAGGAGAGGCCGATCTCTTTTTCTTCTCACAATGAAAAAGTATGCACGCTTCTTGCATATCTTACGCTCCGGGTACGATCTCTGGTGGGTTCTTTTTCTGAATGACCGTTAAGAAGGATAAGTGACATGAATAAAAAATGGTTATCGGGCCTGGTGACAGGTGCGCTAATGGCTATTTCTGCAAGCACGCTCGCTGCTGAACAAAAGACGCTGCACGTTTATAACTGGTCTGATTATATTGCGCCGGATACGGTCGCTAATTTCGAGAAAGAGACCGGAATTAAAGTCGTCTATGACGTCTTCGATTCTAACGAAGTGCTGGAAGGCAAGCTGATGGCCGGCAGCACCGGTTTTGACCTGGTGGTGCCTTCTGCCAGCTTCCTTGAACGCCAGCTGGCCGCCGGTGTGTTCCAGCCGCTGGATAAGAGCAAGCTGCCGAACTGGAAGAACCTCGATCCGGAAATTTTAAAGCTGATCGCTAAGCACGATCCTGATAACAAGTACGCCTTCCCGTATCTGTGGGCCACCACCGGAATTGGCTTTAACGTCGATAAAGTCAAAGCTGCGCTGGGTAACGACGTGCCGCTGGACAACTGGGATCTGGTCATGAAGCCAGAAAACCTGGAAAAACTGAAAAGCTGCGGCGTCTCCTTCCTCGATGCCCCGGAAGAGATCTTCGCCACCGTGCTGAACTACCTGGGTAAAGATCCGAACAGCACCAAAGCCGACGACTATACCGGCGCCGCGACGGACCTGCTGCTGAAGCTGCGCCCAAATATTCGCTACTTCCACTCTTCCCAGTACATTAACGATCTGGCCAACGGCGATATCTGCGTGGCGATCGGCTGGGCCGGGGATGTCTGGCAGGCGGCGAACCGCGCCAAAGAGGCGAAAAACGGCGTTAATATCTCCTATACCATTCCGAAGCAGGGCGCGCTGGCGTTCTTCGACGTCTTCGCTATGCCGAAAGATGCGAAAAACAAAGAGGAAGCCTATGCCTTCCTTAACTACCTGATGCGCCCGGACGTCATGGCCCATATCAGCGACTATGTCTACTACGCCAACGGTAACAAAGCGTCGGTACCGCTGATCAGCGAAGAAGTGCGTAATAACCCGGGCATTTTCCCGCCGCCTGATGTTTACGCCAAACTCTTTACGCTGACCGTGCAGGAGCCGAAAATCGACCGCGTCAGAACGCGTGCCTGGACCAAAGTGAAGAGCGGTAAATAAATCAACGTCCTGCGTTGAATGGACTGCACCGGGGCAGTGCAGCTGCCCCAATATGGACAGAGGCCTTAGGGTCTCTGTCCCGCTGTTTGTATGGCTACCGGGCCATACGCTGTTGTCTTTGCCGGAGAGTACCTGAGTGAATGACGCTATTCCCCGCCCACAGGCGAAAACCCGTAAAGCGCTGACCCCGCTGCTGGAAATCCGTAACCTGACCAAATCCTTCGACGGGCAGCACGCCGTGGACGACGTCAGTCTGACTATCTATAAAGGCGAAATTTTTGCCCTGCTGGGCGCGTCCGGCTGCGGAAAATCGACCCTGCTGCGTATGCTCGCGGGTTTTGAACAGCCGAGCGCCGGGCAGATCATGCTCGATGGCGTGGATCTCTCCCAGGTTCCGCCCTATCTGCGCCCCATTAATATGATGTTTCAGTCCTACGCCCTGTTCCCGCATATGACGGTCGAGCAGAACATTGCCTTTGGCCTGAAGCAGGACAAACTGCCGAAAGCGGAAATTACTGCCCGGGTGGCTGAAATGCTGGCGCTGGTGCATATGCAGGAGTTTGCAAAGCGCAAGCCGCATCAGCTTTCCGGCGGTCAGCGTCAGCGCGTGGCTCTGGCCCGCAGCCTGGCGAAGCGGCCTAAGCTGCTGCTGCTCGATGAGCCGATGGGTGCGCTGGATAAAAAACTGCGCGACCGGATGCAGCTGGAAGTGGTCGATATCCTTGAGCGCGTTGGTGCGACCTGCGTGATGGTTACTCATGACCAGGAAGAGGCGATGACTATGGCCGGGCGCATCGCCATTATGAACCGCGGCAAGTTTGTGCAGATAGGCGAGCCGGAAGAGATTTACGAGCATCCGACGACCCGCTACAGCGCAGAATTTATCGGCTCGGTGAACGTGTTTGAAGGGCTGTTAAAGTCGCGTGAAGAGGACGGACTGGTGATCGAATCCCACGGTCTGGTGCATCCGCTGAAGGTTGATCCGGATGCCTCCGTGGTCGATAACGTGCCGGTTTACGTGGCTCTGCGTCCGGAAAAAATCATGCTCTGCGACGAGGTTCCGGCGGACGGCTTTAACTTTGCCGTCGGCGAGGTGGTGCATATTGCCTATCTCGGCGATCTCTCTATCTATCACGTTCGCCTGCAAAGCGGGCAGATGATCAGCGCCCAGCTGCAAAATGAGCACCGCTATCGCAAAGGCGCGCCGACCTGGGGCGATGAAGTTCGCCTCTGCTGGGATGCCGACAGCTGCGTGGTTCTGACGGTATAAGGAGGGGCGATGAAGATCTCTAAACCACCGGCCCGGACACAAGCCGCGGGCGGTTTTTCTCTCTGGCTGGCGCGTATGCAGATGGCCCACGGCCGCAAGCTGGTCATTGCGATGCCGTACGTCTGGCTGATCCTGCTATTTTTACTGCCGTTCCTG
>DATEKR010000175.1:0-3969 GCA_035277345.1 Enterobacteriaceae bacterium | reverse complement strand
CGGTAACCGTCCTGCTGGTCGGGGCCGGGGAGACTATCGAACTGGTGGCGCGTCATCTGCGCCAGCACAGCGTGCGCAAAATGATCATTGCCAACCGTACCCGCGAACGTGCCCAGCTGCTGGCCGATGAGGTCGGTGCGGAAGTGATCGCCCTGAGCGATGTCGATGCGCGTCTGCAGGAGGCTGACATTATTATTAGTTCAACCGCCAGCCCGCTGCCGATCATTGGCAAAGGGATGGTCGAACGGGCGCTGAAGGCCCGCCGCAACCAGCCGATGCTGCTGGTGGATATCGCCGTTCCGCGTGACGTGGAGCCGGACGTGGGTAAACTCGCCAACGCCTATCTCTACAGCGTTGACGATCTGCAAAGCATCATTTCGCACAATCTGGCGCAGCGTAAAGCGGCGGCCGTTGAAGCCGAAACCATTGTTGCCCAGGAAACCAGCGAGTTTATGGCCTGGCTGCGCGCGCAAAGCGTCAGCGAAACCATCCGCGAATACCGTGGACAGGCAGAGCAAACCCGTGATGAACTCACAGCCAAAGCGCTTGCAGCCCTTGCACAGGGTGGCGATCCGCAAGTCATCATGCAGGATCTGGCCAGGTCACTGACCAACAAACTGATCCACGCACCAACCAAATCACTCCAGCAGGCAGCCCGTAACGGGGATGATGAACGCCTGGATATTCTGCGCAACAGCCTCGGGCTGGAATAGCGCACCACCATATTCTTATTATTAGGGTGCATTTACGCCTATGAAGCCTTCTATTGTTGCCAAACTGGAAGCTCTGTATGAGCGCCATGAAGAAGTCCAGGCGCTGCTCGGCGATGCCGGCACTATTGCCGATCAGGACCGCTTCCGCGCGCTGTCGCGTGAATACGCGCAGCTGAGCGACGTGTCACGCTGTTTCACCGACTGGCGACAGATTCAGGACGATATTGAAACTGCGCAGATGATGCTCGACGATCCGGAAATGCGCGAGATGGCGCAGGAAGAGCTGCGCGACGCAAAAGAGAAGGGCGAGCTTCTGGAACAGCAACTGCAGGTTCTGCTGCTGCCAAAAGATCCGGATGACGAGCGTAATGCCTTCGTCGAAGTGCGCGCCGGAACCGGCGGCGACGAAGCGGCGCTGTTTGCCGGAGACTTGTTCCGCATGTACAGCCGCTACGCCGAATCGCGGCGCTGGCGGGTCGAGATTATGAGCGCCAACGAAGGCGAACACGGTGGCTATAAAGAAGTGATCGCCAAAATCAGCGGCGAAGGCGTTCATGGCCGTCTGAAATTTGAGTCCGGCGGTCATCGCGTTCAGCGCGTCCCGGCGACCGAATCTCAGGGCCGCATCCACACCTCCGCCTGCACCGTGGCGGTGATGCCGGAGCTGCCGGAAGCCGAAATGCCGGATATCAACCCGGCGGACCTGCGCATCGATACCTTCCGCTCCTCGGGCGCGGGCGGTCAGCACGTTAACACCACCGACTCCGCGATCCGTATTACCCACCTGCCAACCGGTATCGTGGTGGAGTGCCAGGACGAACGTTCCCAGCACAAAAACAAAGCCAAAGCGCTGTCGGTACTCGGGGCGCGTATCCGTGCCGCCGAAGTGGCGAAACGCCAGCAGGCGGAAGCCTCAACCCGTCGCAACCTGTTGGGCAGCGGCGATCGCAGCGACCGTAACCGCACCTATAACTTCCCGCAGGGAAGGGTGACCGATCACCGCATTAACCTGACGCTCTACCGTCTGGACGAGGTGATGGAAGGCAAACTGGATATGCTGATCGAGCCGATTGTCCAGGAATACCAGGCCGATCAGCTGGCGGCCCTGGCCGAGCAGGATTGATGGAATACCAGCAGTGGCTGCACCAGGCGATTGTCCGCCTGCATGATAGCGACAGCCCGCGGCGCGATGCTGAAATTCTGCTGGGCTTTGTCACCGGGAAGGCGCGAACCTTTATTCTCGCCTTCGGTGAAACCCTGATTTTGCCTGATCAGCAAATGCAGCTCGATACGCTGCTGGCCCGCCGCGAGCGCGGAGAGCCGGTGGCGCATCTTGTCGGGATGCGTGAATTCTGGTC
Organism: Enterobacteriaceae bacterium; assembly: GCA_035277345.1. GTDB lineage: Bacteria > Pseudomonadota > Gammaproteobacteria > Enterobacterales > Enterobacteriaceae > BIGb0383. Next base: position 1,898 of record DATEKR010000175.1, on the reverse strand, counting down.
CCTGCCGCTGTTTGTCTCTCCGGCCACCCTGATCCCGCGTCCTGATACGGAGTGCCTGGTCGAACAGGCGCTGGCGCGTTTGACCGATACGTCCTGCGCGATCCTCGATCTCGGCACCGGCACTGGCGCGATTGCTCTGGCGCTTGCCAGCGAGCGGCCTGATTGCCAGGTCACCGCCGTCGACCGGGTGGCGGATGCCGTGGCGCTGGCCCGGCGTAATGCCGGGGCGCTGGCGATCGGCAATATCCGCATCGAACAGAGCGACTGGTTTTCCGCCCTCGACGGACAGCGCTTTAGCCTGATTGTCAGCAATCCTCCCTATATCGACGAGCAGGATCCCCATTTAGCCCAGGGCGACGTGCGATTTGAGCCGACAAGCGCTCTGGTCGCCGCCGACAGCGGCCTGGCCGATCTGGCGCATATCATCCGCGAAGGGCGTGATTATCTGTTGCCAGGCGGCGTGATGCTGCTGGAGCACGGCTGGCAACAGGGCGAAGCCGTCCGGGCACTCTTTACCCGCGAAGGCTACATCCGCGTGGAAACCTGCGTCGATTATGGCGGCAATGACCGCGTAACCCTTGGGTGGTTGCCTGCACAGGAGAGTGCATAATGCTTTTTCGGGCGCTGATTTATATCCACATTGCCTGCGTGGTGCTGACCATCACCCTGTTTATCGTGCGTTACTGGTGGCGCTATACCGGTAATCCGCGTGCGCAGGCGGGATGGGCGCGACGTTTACCGCATATGGTTGATACGCTTTTGCTGCTCAGCGGCGTGGGGTTAATGTGGGTTTCCCAAAACTTCCCGTTTACAGAGCACGGTACGTGGCTGACGGAAAAGCTGTTTGGCGTTATTATCTACATCGTTTTAGGATTCTTTGCGCTGGGACACCGTGTCCGGCGCAGCCAGCAGGCAGGTTTTATTGCCTTTATGCTGGGGCTGGTGGTGCTGTATATCATCATCAAACTGGCCATAACACATATACCGTTACTGGGGTAAGTCATGAGGTCGTTAGCCAATTTCGAGTTTAACAAAGCGCCGCTGTGCGAAGGAATGGTTCTGGTTTCAGAACTGATCCGCGACGATTTCCCGGCGCAACGCGTGTATGACGAACTGGAACAGCTGGTTCGCCTCGCGCGGGAAGAAATTTGCCAGGCGTCGTCCCCGGATACTCAGATGGAAGCGTTGCTTGAGCTGTTCTACGGTGAATGGGGTTTTAAAGATAAGCGCGGCGTTTATCGCCTGTCCGATGCCCTGTGGCTCGATCAGGTACTGAAAAACCGTGAGGGCAGCGCCGTCTCTCTCGGGGCGATCCTGCTGTGGGTTGCCCATCGCCTGGATATTATGCTGGTGCCGGTGATTTTCCCCACCCAGCTGATCCTGCGCACCGAGTCTGAAGAGGGCGAGCTGTGGCTGATCAATCCGTTTAACGGTGACACTCTCGATGAGCATACTCTCGAAGTCTGGCTGAAGGGGAATATCAGCCCGGTAGCCGAGCTGTTTAATGAGGATCTCGACGAGGCGGATAACGCCGAGGTGATCCGCAAGCTGCTCGACACCCTGAAATCGTCGCTGATGGAGGAGCGGCAGATGGAGCTGGCCCTGGGCGCCAGCGAAGCACTGCTGCAGTTTAATCCTGAAGACCCGTATGAGATCCGCGACCGCGGGCTGATTTATGCCCAGCTGGAGTGCGACCACGTGGCACTGACGGATTTAAGCTACTTTGTTGAACAGTGCCCGGAAGATCCGATAAGCGAGATGATCCGCGCACAAATCAACTCGATTTCGCATAAACATATTACGTTGCATTAATCCGATTCAAATCTGAACCCTGATAAGGCGATCTTATGAAACAAAAAGTGGTTAGCATTGGCGATATTAACGTTGCGAACGACCTG
>DATEKR010000174.1:0-2932 GCA_035277345.1 Enterobacteriaceae bacterium | reverse complement strand
TGTCGTACGTCAGGTGGCGAAATGGCGTAAAAAAGGGATTAATCTGCGGGTGGCGGTCAACGTCTCGGCGCGGCAGCTGGCCGACCAGACCATCTTTAGCGATCTCAGGCAGGCGCTGAAAGACCTCGATTTTGAGTATTGCCCTATCGACGTTGAGCTGACCGAAAGCTGTCTGATTGAGAACGAAGAGCTGGCCCAGTCGGTGATTCAGCAGTTCAGCGATCTCGGTGCCCAGGTGCATCTCGATGACTTTGGCACCGGCTACTCTTCACTGTCGCAGCTGGCACGCTTCCCCATCGATGCCATTAAGCTCGATCAATCTTTTGTCCGCGATATCCATAAGCAGTCTGTTTCACAGTCGCTGGTGCGGGCGATTGTCGCCGTGGCACAGGCGCTGAATCTGCAGGTGATTGCCGAAGGCGTGGAGAGTGCGAAAGAGGATGCGTTTCTGATTAAAAATGGCGTTAACGAACGTCAGGGATTCCTGTTTGCTAAACCGATGACGGCCAGCGCGTTTGAACGCTGGTATCGACGCAGACTGGCGCGGAAATGACCTGAACGTAGCGCATAAGCTTAGCAATATCTGCGCATTGGTTTTCGCGGCGACGGGTGTTACTTTTTCACTTCTCTTTTGCCGCCATTTTTTGCATCATCTATCCGCAAACCTAAAATAAGGATGACACTATGTCCGAACTGAATGCGAGCCATCTGGCGCAGCGTATTGATACGGTGCTGGATATTCTGGTCGCCGGTGATTATCACTCTGCCATCCATAACCTGGAAATTCTTAAAGCGGAACTGCTTGAGCGCGCCAGTGCGGATAAACCGCAGACGGCAAACTCACCGAAGTCGCCCTGGGAAATTTGACTCGCCGCCTGTTCGCCACGGCAAACAGGCCACTGACTACAGGATACGGCAGCGATGCCGTTAATTTTTTGCTGATATGAATCCCCGACAACAACACATCTTACAGGTCGTTATCGACAAAGGCCGCACCAGCGTTTCCGACCTTGCCAGACTGACCGGCGTTTCAGAAGTCACTATTCGACAGGACCTTAATCTGCTGGAAAAACAGAGTTACCTGCGCCGCGCCCACGGTTTTGCCGTGCCGCTGGACAGTGACGATGTGGAAACGCGGATGCTGAACAACTATCCCCTGAAGCGCGAGCTGGCGCAGTTCGCCGCGTCGCTGGTGCAGAATGGTGAAACGGTCTTTATCGAGAATGGCAGCAGTAACGCCCTGCTGGCACGCACGCTGGCCGATCAGAAGGACGTAACCATTATTACCGTCAGCAGCTATATTGCGCATCTGCTGAAAGACACCCGCTGTGAAGTGATTCTGCTCGGGGGTATCTACCAGAAAAAAAGTGAAAGTATGGTCGGCCCCCTGACTCGCCAGTTTATTGAGCAGGTTCACTTTAGCAAAGCCTTTATCGGCATCGACGGCTGGCAGCCTGAAACCGGGTTTACCGGCCGCGATATGATGCGCGCCGACGTGGTCAACGCGGTGCTGGCGAAAAGTAGCGACGCCATCGTGCTGACCGACAGCTCAAAGTTTGGTGCCGTTCATCCCTATACGCTCGGCCCGCTGTCGCAGTTCCGAAGAGTGATTACTGACGATGGTCTCAACGCGGCCAGTCAGCTACAGCTGGAACAGGCCGGACTGCAGGTTGATATCGTTAAGCGACAGTAACAAATCACCCTCAGGCCAGGGCACACCTGGCCTGAGCGACTCTTCTCTGAGATATTTCCGACCGCCAATTAAGACTTTTTACCTGTCTGTTCAACGGCAAAAACCTAGAATAACTGTTAGCGATAACAACAGGACGTCACTATCACTTGCGTGATTTCAGTAACACCTGCGCAACACCCTTTCATGGAAACGCTATACTTATAGAGTTCGTCTTCCGTGAATCTATTATTCAGGAGAAAGTATGATGAATTTAACGAGTAAAAAAATGGCGACAGCCCTGCTGGCAGTCACATTAGCAATGTCTCTGAGCGCCTGCTCAAACTGGTCTAAACGCGATCGCAACACCGCTATCGGCGCGGGTGCCGGGGCACTCGGTGGCGCGGTGCTGACCAACGGTAGCGGCCTGGGTACGCTCGGCGGCGCCGCAGTCGGCGGTATTATCGGTCATCAGGTAGGTAAGTAACAACGCTACGGCATTACGGCTCAGAATAACGATAAATTCTTCTTTTTCCAGGTCTGAAAATAATAGAAAGGCCACGTTTAATAACGTGGCCTTTATGTTTTGCTGAGTGAGGCGTTCACCCCCCGGCTAATTTGACCTTCATGCCTTTTGCTTCCAGCAATGACTTAATCAAATCCCGCTTATCTCCCTGAATCTCAATAACGCCGTCTTTCACCGCACCGCCGCAGCCACACTTCTTCTTCAGTTCTGCGGCAAGCGTCGCCAGGGTCGCATCATCAGCATCAATACCGGTAATCAGGCACACGCCCTTACCTTTGCGGCCGCTGGTCTGACGCTGAATACGTACAACTCCGTCGCCCTTCGGCCGCTCGACTACCGCTTTGGGCTCGTCGATACGACCGCTTTCGGTGGAGTAAACCAGACGGCTGTTGTTATCGGCCATTATACCTCCATGCCCAGCGTGGCGTTAATCGCCTGTAAAGTATGTGCAGGCTGCGCGGACTGGGTAATGGGACGCCCGATCACCATATAGTCGACGCCTGCCGCCTGCGCCTGCTCCGGGGTCATGATCCGGCGCTGATCGCCTGCATCGCTGCCCGCCGGACGGATACCCGGCGTGACCAGCTTAAATGCCTGTCCCAGCGTCTGCTTAAAGTGCACCGCTTCCTGCGCGGAACAGACCACACCGTCCAGCCCGCACTGCTGCGTCAGTCGCGCCAGTTTTTCTGCATACTGCGCAGGTGACAGTGTCACCCCCAGATCCAGCAGGTCGCTGG
>DATEKR010000173.1:0-3866 GCA_035277345.1 Enterobacteriaceae bacterium | reverse complement strand
GACGTGAAGGAGGTAGTACAGGTTCTGATCTGGCTCAACGCCGCCTTTATGCCGATCTGGGCCGCATCCTGGGTGTTACCGGCCGGGCAGAAGGGCGCACGCGATGCCCGCTTTGCTATGTGGGTATCGATGCTCGGGATGTGGGGCTGTCGCGTCGTCGCAGGCTATACCCTGGGCGTGGTACTGGGGATGGGCGTGGTTGGCGTCTGGATGGGGATGTTCTTCGACTGGGCGGTGCGCGGGGCGTTCTTCTACTGGCGAATGATCAGTGGCCGCTGGCTATGGAAGTATCCGAGACCCGCTAAAGCAACGTCTGAAAGCGCCATTCCTGCGCAAAGTGGAGAATAAATCGGCAAACGCACAAAACGGTGCAATCAGTCTTTGACAAGGTCGGGATGCGTCGCTAATATTCGCCCCGTTCACACGATTCCTCTGTAGTTCAGTCGGTAGAACGGCGGACTGTTAATCCGTATGTCACTGGTTCGAGTCCAGTCAGAGGAGCCAAATTTAGAAAAGCCTGCTTTCGAGCAGGCTTTTTGCTTTTCTGCGCCGGGCTACCCCGGCGCGCTATCTTAGTTGACCTGCACCCGGACCGGGGCGGTCGCCTCAAACAGCCAGGGCCTGGCATCGCTACTCACTAACGGCGAGAGGGTTTCCCGCACCTGCTGGTGGTACTCATCCAGCCACTGCAGTTCTTGCTCGCTAAGCAGATGCAGCTCCACCTGACTGACGTCAATGGGGATCAGCGTCAGGGTCGAGAAGCGGCAGAAGCCGGGGATACTCGCTACCACTTCCACCTGATTTTCAATACGGATCCCGTACCGATCCGCCAGATAGTAACCCGGCTCGATGGTAATGATATTGCCCGCTTCCAGCGGCCACGGGTTGACCTTTTTGGCAATACGGTGCGGCGCCTCGTGGATCAACAATTGGTGGCCAACGCCATGACCGGTGCCGTGATCGAAGTCCAGCCCGAGTTCCCACAGCGAACGACGAGCGAAAGCGTCCAGCTGGTGGCCCTGGCTACCGCTCGGGAACTGAAGGGTGATCAGAGACAGAAAACCTTTGAGGACTGCGGTGTAGTGCATGCGACGCTGAGCGTCCAGCGGGGCAAAGGCGAGCGTACGGGTGGCATCGGTGGTGCCGTTAACATACTGGCCGCCGGAGTCATTGAGATAGAAACCGTCCCGGGTAATGGCGGTGTCGGTTTTCTCACTGGAGTGATAGTGGCACATGGCCGCATTGCTGCCGGAGGCGGAAATGGTGCTGAAGCTCTGCTCGATAAACCCGTCCTGCTGCTGACGGAAGGCCAGCTGGCGGGCCTGAGCTTCCATCTCGGTCAGCGGATTACCGGCGGCTTCACGGGCCGGGACTTCATGGGCCAGCCAGGCGAGGAAGTTCACCCAGGCCGCGCCGTCGGTGCGGTGGCTCTGGCGATAGCCCTCCAGTTCGGTCGTGTTTTTACCGGCTTTGATAAAGGTGATGGGATCCGGCTGCCACAGCACCGTGCCGCCGTTTTGCTCGATGGCAAAGCGCAGGGCTACCGGGGCATAATCGGCATCAAGCAGAATAGTTTTGCCGGATGCAATCTGCTGGCAACGGGTAACAAATTCCGACTGCGGGGCAAGGGTCAGGCTTTCCAGCAGGGCAGGCGACAGCGCGCGGATTTTCTCTTCGGCAACAAACCACTCGACGTTGCCTTCGCGGCTTAACAGCGCGAAGGAGTGGGGCACCGGGTTCATGGCAACGTCGGAGCCGCGCACGTTCAGCAGCCAGGCGATATTATCCGGGAGGGTGATGGCCAGATAGTCAGCCCCTTTCTCCGCCAGCACGGCCGCAATACGGACGCGTTTATCCTGGCTGCTCTCGCCCGCGACATCCAGCGGCATCTCACTGATAACGCCGCGCGGCGCGGCAGGACGATCCTGCCAGATGGCGTCGAAGGGATCGTTCTGGAGCGCGACCAGATCGCAGGACGTGGTACGCAGAGCCTGATATTGACTGTTAACCATCAGCATCGGCTCAAAAGCGATACGGCTTCCTGCAGGCACGCCTGTCTTCAGCCAGTCGGCCAGGGGTTCGTTATGCAGGTGGTGGATCTCCCACGCCTGCAGATCGACCTCGGTGCGAACCTGCACCTGGTAGCGTCCATCAACGAACAGCAGGGCACGGTCGCGCAGCACCAGCGCCAGCCCGGCGGAGCCGGTAAAGCCGGTCAGCCAGTGCAGCTTGTTGTCGCTGGCGGCGCAGTCTTCGCTCTGATGCGCGTCGGCGCGGGGAACGATCATGCCATCCAGCCCCTGCTGTTGCAGAAAGAGGCGCAGAGCGGAAAGCGGTGAAGTGGTTTGCATAGTCAGTCCTGTTATTGATGTTATTAGCGGAACGGCGGCTCGTTAAAGGTCCGCAGCTTGCGCGAATGGAGTCTGTCGCCTTCCGCACGGAGTAAATCAATCGCGTGAATGCCGATCTGCAGATGCTCGGAGATCGCCCCTTCATAGAAGCGGTTGGCCTGGCCGGGCAGCTTAATTTCACCGTGCAGCGGTTTGTCGGAGACGCACAGCAGCGTGCCGTAAGGGACGCGGAAACGGTAGCCCTGGGCGGCGATAGTGGCGCTCTCCATATCGATGGCTACCGCACGGCTCAGGTTAAAGCGCAGGGCCGACGCGGTATAGCGCAGCTCCCAGTTGCGGTCGTCAGTCGTGACGACGGTGCCGGTACGCAGGCGCTGTTTCACCTGCTCGCCCTCCATGCCGCTGACCTCTTTGGTGGCGTCGTACAGCGCACGCTGCACTTCGGCAATGCTGGGGATCGGGATATCCGGCGGCAGGACCGCATCCAGGACGTGGTCATCGCGCAGATAGGCGTGAGCCAGCACGTAGTCGCCAATGGACTGGCTTTCACGCAGGCCGCCGCAGTGACCAATCATCAGCCACACCGCCGGACGCAGTACCGCCAGATGGTCGCAGATGGTTTTGGCATTCGACGGGCCGACGCCAATATTGATAAGCGTAATGCCCTCACCGTCGGCGGTGACCAGATGCCAGGCCGGCATCTGGTGTTTTTTCCACGCCAGGTCGGAAATGGCCGTTTCCGGCGCTTCTGTATCGGCGTTGATCCAGGCTCCGCCCGCGCAGGAGAGCGCAATATAAGGGCTGTCCGGATCGAGGATCTGGCTACAACCCCAGCGGACAAACTCATCCACATAGCGGGTGTAGTTGGTAAACAGCACGAAGGGCTGGAAATGCTCGGCTGGCGTGCCGGTGTAGTGGCGCAGGCGGGCGAGGGAGAAATCCACCCGTCGGGCATCGAAATGGGAAAGCGGGTAAAACTCGCCGGGATGGAACAGGCCGTCGGCGGTCTCATCGCCAATCTGCGCCAGCTCGGTGGTCGGGAAGTGACGCGTCAGGCCCGCGCTCATGGAGCGGTCAAGGGTCAGCTCTGAGCCATCGATAACATAGGGCCAGGGGATTTCATGCTGGGACGGCTCAACGGTGATTTCCGCACCGTAGTCCTGCTGCAGCAATGTGAGCTGCTCCAGCAGATAGGGGCGGAAGAGGGCCGGACTGGTGATGGTCGTAGTGTAACAGCCGCTGTGGGTGAAACGGCCAAAGGCGCGGGTTTTTGGCGGGTTGTGGGCGCTGCCGTCCCAGCTCACGGAGAGCTGAGGATACACAAACAGGCCACTGGCGCGAGCCCCTGTATCGGGAAGGCTCTGGTCGTTAATATAGCTGGCGATAGCATCGCGCAGCGCGTTAACAGATTGGGTATACAGTATCTGTAGCGCCTCTACGGCCTCTTCCGGGGTTAAACCTGGACGTTTCATTCTTCACTCCTTGTTTCAGCAGGACAGCCATCTCTGTGAGTAT
>DATEKR010000172.1:0-2960 GCA_035277345.1 Enterobacteriaceae bacterium | reverse complement strand
GCTTCATCAGTTCATCGCGCAGGGCAATATAATCGGGGAGCGCACGAGGGTCGTCGCCAACCCGCAGATGTTTATCCTTTTTCACAGGGTTTGTTCCGTCAAAGCGTAAAAGTAAGGAGGGAGGGTTAATAAACAGGATGATTCGGCATCAGCTGCTGCTGCCTTAGGTGGCGTAGCAGCACTTTGCCCTCCGGCATAAATTCAGTGCCGTAGCGCACAAGGCCGACCCCTTTTAGCTCGGCATCAATGGCGTAACGCAGCTTGCCGGGCTGGGTCTGCTCCAGCAGCGCCACGGACACGTTTTTCAGCCGCGGTTCATATTTCAACAGCACGGCGGAAAAGATGTCCATCAACTGGTGGGCGGTTCCGGGCATGCCCTGCAGGATTTTGGTCATATCCGGCAGGCCGTAGTCAGGGAGATGCGTCAGCGAACCGGCGCGGCAATTCAGGATCTGCTGCATATTGTCGAGTACGGAGAGGATCACCTGGTTCTCTTCACTGACCTGATGCAGGTCGAGGCCACCCGAGAAGTTGCCGTAAAGCATTTCATACAGCGACGGTTGTTTCATTTCACTTCCCCTCTGACGGCAGCAGCGTCAGGCGATGGTTGCTGGCCTCAATAACCCGGGCCTTGTCAGGATCGAGATCGTCGCGGGAGAGCACCACCCGCCAGGTGTTATTCACCAGGTCCGGTGAGATAAACATCCCGGCGACGGCGACATATTGCGCATTTTTGTCCATCGGCATATCGACGGTGACCGCCCCGCCCGGCTGTAAACGGATATCTTTTTCCACCAGCAGATCGGCTTTGAGCGCCTGGCTATCCTCAGCGAACAGGGACGGATAATCGGTGCTGTCGAACGCAGTCCTCTCTTTCAGCTGATAAACCCGTATCACCGTGGAGAGGGCAATACCGCCCGCGTTGTTATTGATGGCTTCACGAGCCTGAATATCAAGATGCAGGTTTTTTACCTGCTTATAGAACAGGGACCGGGTCATCGCGACCGTTCCCTCCGTGACTGTCTGGGTCAGGCCACAGCCTGCCAGCAGCATTGCGATGCCCGATACCAGAGCCAGTCGGGTACCTCTACCAGTGATAATCGCCATTTTCATCGGTCTCCCTGCGGTGAATATTTTCCTGAACACGCTCATAGCGTCCCAGATTAATGGTTATGGTTTTCGCGTGTTGCGCCGGGTTAGCCGCGTTAAGCGGACGCATGAGCGCCGTGCGTCCCAGCTGAGCATGCCTGGTCCCTGGCGAGCTGTTGAGCGTGGCATCCGGCAGGAGATGGCGCGCCACGCAGAGCTGCAGGCGAACATCGAGTCGGGCGCCCAGATAGACGTGTAGCAGCGCCATTAAATCGCTGTGAAGATCGCCGCCCGGCAGCCATCCCTGAACCTCCTCCGGGCAGGCGGTGGTCAGTTGCATCAGGACCTGGCTATTGACATCCGTGGCCCAGGCGCCCATCACCGGCCGGCCTTCCAGGGTGGCCGGCTGACGAACCTGCATCCTCAGCGTTTTTTTCAGCGCCACGTGGCGCTTGTCATGGTGCCAGATTTTTGCCTGCGTCCCCGGTGCCAGCAGACGCACCAGAGACGTCATCCCTTCCGCCGTCCGTCCCGGCAGCAGCATCACCGGCAGCAGGGCCAGAAAGCGGGATACCGGCGTGGCAATATTTTCGGCACAGCCCTCGATACCCAGTCCGACCAGCCCCAGCAGATAGCGGGAGGTTTCATCTTTCCCCCCCTCCCTGAAGGTCGCGGGATAAGAGTACTTGCGCCAGATGCGATAGTACTGGGCGATCAGGCGGTGGTTGAAGATATCGAGGAAGTCAGTCGCGGCCTCAACCCCTTCCCGACGCTGGGTAATATCATCGATATAGTGCGTCGGCAGGGGCGACTCTACCCCGTACAGCCCCATAAAGGTGACCCGGACGGTGGGCGGCAGATGGGGATGCTCAGAGGCTTCCAGGTTTTTCAGTTCAGAGGCCGGAAACCCCATTCCCGGATGGGGACGAAAGCGGACCGGGTCGTGGCGCACCTGCCAGCTGCTGCCGATTGCGGCGCTGTCGGGCTGGCACTGCTCCAGCAGCTGGCAGAAGCGGTAAAAATTGACCGACGACAGCCGGTCACCCAGCTGCGCCATCAGCCGGGCAGGCGCGGGGAGTGATTCTCTTTCCACCGGATACATTTTCCTTCTGGCTGAACAATCAGGGTGAGCTGGTTAAACTGGTTCATATCGGCATAGAGGGCAAAGAAGCGGTTAAGCAGTTCACCAAACAGGAAGATGTCCCCTTCCCCGGTGAAGCCCTGGCCGTCGAGCGTGACCTCAATATCCAGCCCGCGGAGCAAAAACCCTCCTTCAAAGCGCTGAATACGGTGGTGCTCCACGCGCTGTATCGCATCAAGGCGGCGATTATTCAGCGTGTCCTCCTGCCAGTTATAGAGCGCCAGCGTCCCGCGCAGCACTTCAGCGCTGCTCATCATATTGAGAAAGCCGGAGCCAAGATGGCTCAATACGCGCCAGTGGAAGCGATCTTCGACGGGGGGATAGACCGGTAGCGTCGGCTTACAGAGGTTTCTGACCGTCATGCTGGTCTGTACCACCTGTTCACAGCGGTCGAGCAGCGTGCTCTGCAGCGCCCGGCGAGGTAACTGCCCGTTGGTGCCGGTGATTTGCAGCGAGACCGTCTCCCGGGCGAAGGTGCGGTCCTCTTCCCAGTGCAATCCACCCAGAATCAGCCAGGTGTCGTGCAACCCGCTCACGCCGCGCTTGACGCGCGTATGGTAGTAACGCGGCGGCGCATGCCGACGCATCATGCCGCCTTTGTGACGAAAGCTGCTGAACGGCACGTACTCCGCATCGTGCGTGCGATTTGAGCCGCTCACGGCATCCACAGAGTAGATCTCCGTATGCCCGTCCTGGAGACGTTTTGGCCGCAGCAGGTATTCACTCTCCA
>DATEKR010000171.1:0-2128 GCA_035277345.1 Enterobacteriaceae bacterium | reverse complement strand
CGCAAGGCAACCCCGCTTCCGTATCAGAGCCAGCCGGATGAGAAATGCGACTGGTATCGTGTCCGTCATGACGAAGCGATGACCCCGGATGCGGTGGTTCGCCTGGCGGAAGCGGCATACGAAAAATACGGCTTTAACGATTTTAAATTAAAGGGCGGCGTACTGGCGGGTGAAGAAGAGGCCGAGTCCATCGTCGCGCTGGCAAAATGCTTCCCCGAGGCGCGTGTGACGCTGGATCCTAACGGGGCCTGGTCCCTGGATGAAGCCATTAAGATCGGTAAATCTCTGAAAGGCGTGCTGGCCTACGCGGAAGATCCGTGCGGCGCCGAGCAGGGCTTCTCCGGCCGCGAGGTGATGGCGGAGTTCCGTCGCGCCACCGGCCTGCCGACCGCCACCAATATGATTGCCACCGACTGGCGTCAGATGGGTCATACCCTCTCCCTGCAGTCGGTCGATATCCCGCTGGCAGACCCGCACTTCTGGACCATGCAGGGCTCCGTGCGCGTGGCGCAAATGTGCCACGAGTTCGGCCTGACCTGGGGCTCGCACTCCAATAACCACTTTGATATTTCTCTGGCGATGTTTACCCACGTGGCAGCCGCCGCGCCGGGCAACGTCACCGCTATCGACACCCACTGGATTTGGCAGGAAGGCAATCAGCGCCTGACCAAAGCGCCGTTTGAAATCAAAGGCGGGATGGTGCAGGTCCCGACCACACCGGGTCTGGGCGTTGAGCTGGATATGGATCAGGTGATGAAAGCGCACGAGCTGTACCAGCAGCACGGCCTGGGTGCGCGTGACGACGCCATGGGGATGCAGTACCTGATCCCGAACTGGACCTTTGATAACAAACGTCCTTGCATGGTGCGTTAAATCCACAATCTGCCAGCCCGTCCGGGCTGGCTACTCTCGTGCCTGCTATTTTGAGCAGTATCCCCGCATCCCCTGCCTGAATATACTAATCCTTTGATTTTTACGGACAAGGACGACTATGGAACAGGCTGACTGGGATGACTTTGCGCTCTGTTTTGCGCAGGAAGGGAGTAAAAAGGCGAGCGCGAAACGCCGGGCTTTTTTACGCAAGCAGGGTGAAGAGGCTGACGACCTCGATGATGAGATGGATGCTTATCGTATGGCGTTTTTGTCGGCCTACAGCATTAGGATCGACTGGCGGGAAGGGGTGTTTACCCTGCTGGAGTCGCTTGATGAGCAACTGGATGATTCGCTGTTTTCCGTTGAGTTTGACTATGACAGTGAGATCGAAACGGCCACCGTTACCCTGGCTGGGACCTCGCACGTCTTTCAACATGCGGCATTAGGTGATGAAGGCTTTGAGCAGACGATGGCCCGGCTTGAACCGCTGCTGTTGCAGATTGGCTACAGCCTGCGCGTCCACGTCGAGAGCTTCCACAATGATATGATGACGCTGCTACTGCTGCCCGACACATTCTGGCAGCGCGCGAATAACCTGTTTGGACCACAGGCTGTGATGCAACACTTTTTGCGCTACGGTCTCAACTATACGCGGGATAGCCAGGGCATTTATTCGCTGGCAGAGCCCGCCGCGCCGCCCCGCCCCGAGAAAAGCTAGCCTGGTGGGTGTTTCTCCCCGGCGTAGCGATAGCCGTCTGGGGGCTGTACCAGACATTTTTCAGATCTTAGGCACCTGAACTCGTTCAAAATGATTAATCGCTTTAAAAACCTCGATAAACCGCAGAATACCCGGCTGGCAAAACAGTTCTCCTGGGTGCAAAAGGCTACCGAAGACTGTACGCCATCGGAGTGCTGCTGGGTGGGCGTGACGGTGTTTGACCACTGGCTGCATGAGGACCGTTCGTACTGGCGCATTAGTGAAGCCACCGACGCGCAAAAGCGCGACTGGGATCGGCGCATCGGTGAATTTCTACGTGGACTGGTGGCGCTGGATACGCCCGTGCACTTCAAATATCGCGGACGCCCCAGAGGCGTCACCCAACGGCTGCAGTTTGCTTGCTTTACCGGTGCTGAGCCGGTGGAAGCGTATCTTCAGCGTCGGTATGACGATGCTTACAACCCTCAGGTGGTGTTGCCTGAACTCGGGATTAATCTCCGCTTTGGTGATGACTGGACGCTTTATCTGGTTTATCGC
>DATEKR010000170.1:0-3383 GCA_035277345.1 Enterobacteriaceae bacterium | reverse complement strand
ATCTCTCACTCCTATACCGATGCCCTGACCGGCCTGCCGAATCGCCGATCGCTGTTTGAAAACCTGCCCACCCTCTTCTCGCTGGCGCGTCACCTGAACCGCAGCGTGATCATTGCCTATATCGATCTTGATAACTTTAAGGTTATTAACGACCACTATGGGCACCAGGCCGGGGACAGTTTTTTACAGCAGATAGGCCAGCGCCTGACCTCACAGCGGGGCAGCGATGACATCGTCGCCCGCCTGGGTGGGGATGAGTTTCTTCTGGCCGCGCTCGGCGATAGCCTGGACAACCGCCCCCATTCCGATCGGGTGGACACGCTGAAATTCGGTCTCGATCGGCAAATTCAGGGCGAGTACTGCCTCGGGACCAGCAGGATCTACTATCCCGGTGCCAGCATCGGCGTCATTGAAGTCGACCCGCAGAATATCGATACCGACAGCGCGCTCAGCGCCGCCGATACGGCGATGTATCAGGTTAAAAAGAGTAAGCAGAAGGTACCGCTTTCGCATATTGAGTGACGGAAAAGAAAACGGCGTGGAAAAATCCACGCCGTTTTGCAGTAATTAAAGCCCCGTCCCAAAAGTAATAAACCCCAAAAGAATACCCGGCGAATTGGCAATCACGATTGGCCAGTTTTTCTTTTCGCTGAGCAGCCCGTAACTCACCCATAAAATACAGTTGATGGCAGCAGCCAGCGGCTGGAGCGGGTTGGTTTTCAGGCCGTGTAAATTATCCATAATCAGCGGAATATAAGAGATATACATCACGCAGCAGGCGACCGTCGCCAGCCATCCCACTACGAAATGCGTTCTGTTGTACTGCATACATCTGACCCTGTGCTCAAGGCCATTCAGACGTTGTCGCGTGATCTCACCGATTGCCGAATCACCAGCGCCCCTTCATGGCGGCGAGGGGTGGAGAGCGGCGTCTCTTCCTGAGGAGCAAGTATTCGTCTGACGGCATCGCGAATAATGTCATCCATGGGGATATGAATTGTGGTCAGTGCAGGGGTGAAATATTTCCCGATAACGGAATCATCAAAGCCTGCCAGAGAAATATCGTCCGGTATCCGCAGTCCGGCGTCTTGAAACGCTTTTGCCAGACCAATCGCCATATCGTCATTGGCCGCCAGCACGCAGCTAAACGCCTGCCCGCTGGCCAGTAGCGCACGCCCGGCATCATAGCCGCTTTCCGTACTCCAGCTTCCCGTCACGATAAGCGCGGGATCCGGGGTGATACCGGCACGCTCAAGCGCAGCGTAGTAGCCCTGAAGACGGCTGTTGCCGGTGGGTGAACCCGCTGAACCGGCGACAAAAGCGATACGCCTGTGCCCCTGATCCAGCAAATAGTTCATCATCAGTTCACTGCTGCTGCGATGGTCGATAAAAACGGACTGATCGCGGTGGCGACAAAGTTCTCTGTTGATCACAACAATCGGGGTCGTGCAGGCGTCGATGATATCATCCAGCTCATCGACGCTGAGATATTTGGGGTAAATCATTATCGCTTCGCAGCGTAATTCCAGCAGCAGGTTGATCGCATTACGTTCATCCTGTGCACTGTGTTTGCCATCTGCCAGAACCAGCTGTCGGCTGTGAACTTCACTACAGGTCGCGGCCTGATAGATCATGCTGGAGAAAAAAGGTCCGTTATAAAGCCCGTTGGTGATCACCAGCCCGACCGAACGGGATGCGCTGGTTGCCAGCTGCCGCGCCAGTAGATTTGGCCGATAACCGGTCTCTTCGATGGCTTTAAATATTCGGGTCTTAACGTCATCGCTAACAAACACTTTGCCATTAAGCGCCCGGGATACCGTCGCTTTCGAGACGCCGGCTTTCCTCGCGACATCCAGTATCGTAACCATACCTTTCCTCAGACAAACTTCGCTCACACAATGCGCTGTCGGCGTAACGTCTCCGGCCCGGCGCTGAAATATCACCTTTATAATGCGTTGCCCTTCTCCACCAGCGGTGCAACTCTCTGCACCGCCGGGCCGATCCCTCTTTTTACGCTACGTCAGGTCAGCGACATCAACGGCTGACCCACACCAATCGCGCCTTCAGACTGATGCCGGGTAAGGCGATACTCATCGCTGTTGACCACCAGCACAGGCGTTGTGAGATCGTATCCTTCACGCTCAATCTGCGCTTTATCAAATTCCAGCAGCGGCGTACCGGCGGCAACCACATCGCCCTCTTTCACCAGCGGGGTAAAATACTGCCCCTGCAGATTCACCGTATTCAGACCGACATGGATAAGCAACTCGACGCCATTATCGCACATTAACCCAATCGCATGATGTGAATCGATTAACGTCTCCACGCGAGCCGCGCAGGGCGCATACACTTTTCCATCATCCGGGCGGATGGCAACACCATCGCCAAGCGCGCCTGATGAGAAGGCATCATCGGCGACGCTTGTCAGCGGGATCAGTTCGCCTTTCAGCGGGCTGGTCATTTCTACGGTACTCACCGTCGCGGTCGTTGCCGCAGGAGCCGGCCGTGATTCGCTTTCCGTCGCCATTTCTTCTTCTACCGGATCGTCAAAACCGACGAACTGCACCATGACAATGGTCAGCACTATAGCCACACCGGCGCCGACCAGCTCCCCGATAAAGGACATGGGGGCTTCAGGACTGATGGCGTTCACCAGGGTGAACAGGCCCGGCAATGCCGCATAGGCGTAGTAGAGTGAACCGAAGAAACTCGCGACCACTGCGCCGATTGCGCCGCCGATACAGCCGCAGATAAAGGGCTTTTTGAAGCGCAGGGTAACGCCATAAATCGCCGGTTCGGTGATCCCGAAAATCGCGGTGATCCCGGCGGAGAACGAGGTACCTTTCAACTGTTTGTTGCGGGTTTTAAGGAAGACACCAAACACGGCGGCCATCTGACCGATAACGGCGATGGTCTGATAGGCCTGGAAGGAGTCGTATCCCTGGGTGTCGTAGTTGGCCATCACCACCGGCGTGATCCCCCAGTGCACGCCAAAGATAACGAAGACCTGCCATACGCCGCCAATGACCGCAGCGGCCACCGCCGGTGCAGTTTCAAACAGGAAGTTGTAGCCACCGGCAACGCCCATCGCCGCCCAGTTGGTCAGCGGCCCGATAAGAATCAGCGTCAGAGGCACGATCACCAGGAAACAGATAAGCGGCGTAAACAGCGCGCTGACTACGTCAGGCATCCATCTTTCCACCCGTTTTTCCAGCCAGGAGAGCGCCCAGACCAGGAACAGCGGCGGCAGTACCGAAGAGGTATAGACCGTTTCCGCCAGCGGGAAAAACAGGAAGTTAACGCTCTCACCACCGGCAATTTTCCCGGCCATTATCGCCCATTCCGGGTTAATCAGCGCACAGCAGCAGAGCATGGCAATAAAG
>DATEKR010000169.1:0-5446 GCA_035277345.1 Enterobacteriaceae bacterium | reverse complement strand
TGGTCGTATATTGATAAACCTTTGATGCGCCGCCGGTCGCCAGCACCACCGATCCCGCCCGACAGGTTTCCACCGACTCTTTATTTCGGTTCCAGATCCAGGCACCCACGGCGCGTCGGGGACCGGGCAGGCCAATCTTGTCGGAGATAACCAGATCGACGGCGTTACAGCGCTCAAGAATGCGGATATTGGGGTGACTCAGGGCTTTGCTCACCAGAGTGGTTGCCACCGCTTTACCGGTAGCATCAGCGGCGTGCAGGATACGTCGATGGCTGTGGCCGCCCTCGCGGGTCAGATGCCAGGCAGTTTCACCATTCGCCCGGGTCTGCGTATCGAACAGGACACCCTGATCGATCAGCCACTGCACGCAGTGGCGGGCATTTCCGGCGACGAAAGAGACCGCGTGGCGATCGCAGATCCCCGCCCCGGCAATCAGCGTATCGTCGACGTGAGATTCAACGCTGTCGGTTTCATCAAAAACAGCGGCGATCCCGCCCTGCGCATAAAAGGTGGAGCCTTCGCTGACCGGGCCTTTGCTCAATACAATGACCGAGCTGTGCTCAGCCAGGCGAAGCGCCAGTGACAGCCCCGCTGCGCCGCTGCCGATGATCAGCACGTCGCAAGAGAGTTCGGGTATTGCGTTCATGGTTTTTGTTTAATTTACTAAACACGGTTGCCGGAGCTTAGCATCGCAATGGCCATACAGGCAGCTATTTTTTTATTTTTGTTGTGTGTGCTAAACACGATGATGGAGGAAGAGTGCGTCTGAGAGAAAGACGAAATAGTGCGAAGCCAATCGTTACCCTCAGATTTTATGATGAAAAAAGAGCAGGCATACGTTACTCTGCTGGCGTCTTTGTGCTTTTTCAGGCAGAAAGTGCGAGCTTCGCAGTGCGCGGACGTATAATGAGTGATAATTAAGCATCGCTGCGAAACGATACACAAAAACAAAGGCGTGACGGAACTTTACAATCAACTGACGCTCTAATCCTCTGCTTGCTCGTATTTGCAGTATTGGAGTGGCGTTCTGAAGACGCGTGGAAACAAGGTTTGGGGAGATATTACCTCGGATGAGCGAGCAGTTAACGGACCAGGTCCTGGTAGAACGGGTCCAGAAGGGAGACCAAAAAGCTTTCAACTTACTGGTGGTTCGCTACCAGCATAAAGTGGCGAGCCTGGTTTCCCGCTATGTACCATCGGGCGATGTGCCTGACGTGGTGCAAGAATCATTTATCAAAGCCTACCGCGCGCTGGATTCTTTCCGGGGCGATAGCGCTTTCTATACCTGGTTGTACCGTATTGCCGTCAACACGGCGAAGAATTATCTGGTTGCTCAGGGACGCCGACCACCGTCCAGCGATATCGACGCGAATGACGCGGAGAACTTCGAAAGCGGTGGGGCACTGAAAGAAATTTCGAACCCTGAGAACTTAATGTTGTCAGAAGAGCTGAGACAAATTGTTTTTCGCACCATCGAATCGCTTCCGGAAGATTTACGCATGGCAATTACCTTGCGGGAGCTGGATGGCCTGAGCTATGAAGAGATAGCCGCCATTATGGATTGCCCGGTAGGTACGGTTCGTTCGCGTATCTTCCGTGCGCGAGAAGCTATTGATAATAAAGTTCAACCGCTAATCAGGCGTTGACGATAGCGGATACTGGAAAAGGTATTAGGCATGCAGAAAGAACAACTTTCCGCTTTGATGGATGGTGAAATGCTGGATAGCGAGTTGCTCAGCGAGCTGTCGCGTAATCCTGAAATGCAAAAAACCTGGGAGAGTTACCATCTTATTCGTGACTCGCTCCGGGGCGATACCAGCGATGTCCTCCATTTCGATATCTCATCCCGCGTGATGGCCGCTATTGAGCAAGAGCCGCTGCGTCAGGTAACGACGCCGCTCATTCCTGAAGCTCAGCCCTCGCCGCATCAGTGGCAGAAGATGCCTTTCTGGACAAAAGTACGTCCCTGGGCGAGCCAGCTGACGCAAATGGGCGTCGCCGCCTGCGTTTCACTGGCGGTGATCGTTGGCGTTCAGCAGTATAACGGTCAGTCTGATTCTACATTACAGGCTGAATCACCGGTGCTGAACACGCTGCCGATGATGGGCAAAGCCAGCCCGGTGAGCCTGGGCGTGCCTGCGGATGTTTCCGCCAGCGCCGGTTCGGGTCCGCAGCAGGTTCAGGAGCAACGCCGCCGTATTAATGCTATGCTCCAGGATTACGAACTGCAGCGCCGCCTTCATGCTGAACAGCTTCAGCTTGAGCAGGCGCAAACCCAGCAGGCTGCCGTGCAGGTGCCGGGTAACCAAACTTTAGGAACGCAATCGCAGTAATGAAGCAACTCTGGTATGCCATGTCACTTGTGACGGGTAGCCTGCTATTCCCCTTCAACGCCTCGGCAGATGTTTCGTCCGGGGCGTTGTTGCAGGAGATGTACCAGGCCAGTCAGTCACTCAATTACGAACTCTCTTTCGTCAGCATCAACAAGCAAGGCGTTGAATCTCTGCGCTATCAGCATGCACGGTTGAATAACCAGCCGCTGGCCCAGCTGCTTCAGCTCGATGGCCCGCGTCGCGAGGTGGTGCAGCGCGGCACGGAGATCAGCTATTTCGAACCCGGGCTGGAGCCTTTCACGCTCAACGGCGACTACATTGTCGATTCGCTGCCTTCGCTGGTCTATACCGATTTCAAACGTCTGACGCCTTACTACGATTTTATCGCCGTAGGCCGGACCCGTATTGCCGACCGGATGTGCGAAGTGGTTCGCGTCGTGGCGCGAGACGGGACCCGCTACAGCTACACCGTCTGGCTGGATGCCGAAAGCAAACTGCCGCTGCGTGTCGATCTCCTGGATCGCGATGGCGAAACCCTGGAGCAGTTCCGGGTTATCGATTTCAACATCAGCGACCAGGTGAACAAGAACATGCAGGAGCTTGCCGCAGCCAGTCTGCCGCCGCAGCTCTCCGTACCGGTTGGTGATAAAACCACCTTTAACTGGGCACCGTCCTGGCTGCCGCAGGGTTTTACGGAAGTGTCCAGCAGCCGCCGTCCGCTGCCGACCGTGGAAGGCCCGGTTGAATCACGCCTCTATTCCGATGGCCTGTTCAGCTTCTCTATTAACGTGAATCGCGCCACCCAGTCCAGCACCGATCAGATACTGCGTACCGGCCGCCGCACGGTGACGATCAGCGTCCGTAACGGCGCAGAGATCTCGGTGCTTGGCGAACTGCCTCCGCAGACGGCGAAACGTATTTCCGACAGCATTAAGTTCAGGGCAGCGCAATGATCAAAGAGTGGGCAACGGTAGTCTCCTGGGATAACGGCCAGGCGCTGGTGAGCTGTGACGTGCAGTCCTCCTGCAGCAGCTGCGCTTCTCGCTCGGGCTGCGGCACTCGCGTATTAAACAAACTGGGGCCGCAGACGCAGCATACGCTCAGCGTGCCGAGCCAGGCGCCGCTGGTGGCCGGGCAAAAAGTGGAATTAGGCATTGCTGAAGGGAGCCTGCTTGGCTCGGCGGTGCTGGTCTATATGTCGCCGCTGGCGGGGCTTTTTATCATGGGCGGCCTGTTCCAGACGCTTTTCATCAGCGATCTCGCCGCCTTCTGCGGCGGTATTCTCGGCGGCGTCGGTGGATTTTTGCTGGCCCGCGGCGCTTCCCGTCGGCTGGCGGAAAAAGAAGCCTGGCAGCCGGTAATATTAAGCGTTGGTCTGCCGCCTGATGCGCTGCGCGTCGATGCCGCACCTGCCGAAATAAACCCGTAGTCCCACTGCCCGCGATCCTTACGTGCAAGTGGAGGACATAACCCATCAATGTAGTGTAGAATGCGGCGTTTTCGGACTCTACACGTCGGGCTCAGACAGCGCGTTGCGCGAAGCCTCTAAGTTATTCGTAAGGCATAATAATCTCCATATATGAAGAACATACGCAACTTTTCTATCATCGCTCATATCGACCACGGCAAATCGACGCTGTCTGACCGTATTATCCAGATTTGCGGCGGGCTTTCTGACCGTGAAATGGCTGCCCAGGTCCTCGACTCAATGGATCTGGAGCGCGAGCGCGGGATCACCATCAAGGCGCAGAGCGTCACGCTCGATTTTAAAGCTGCCGACGGTGAAACCTACCAGCTGAATTTCATCGACACCCCAGGCCACGTCGACTTCTCCTATGAAGTCTCTCGCTCGCTGGCCGCCTGTGAAGGCGCGCTGCTGGTGGTGGATGCCGGGCAGGGCGTGGAAGCGCAGACCCTGGCAAACTGCTACACCGCGATCGAAATGGATCTGGAAGTGGTGCCGGTTCTCAACAAAATCGACCTGCCTGCCGCCGATCCGGAACGTGTAGCCGAAGAGATTGAAGACATCGTCGGTATCGATGCCACCGACGCGGTACGTTGCTCGGCGAAAACCGGCGTGGGCGTACAGGACGTGCTTGAGCGTCTGGTGCGCGATATTCCTGGGCCTGAAGGCGATCCGGAAGCGCCGCTGCAGGCGCTGATTATCGACTCCTGGTTCGATAACTACCTTGGCGTTGTCTCTCTGATCCGCGTGAAAAACGGCACCCTGCGTAAGGGCGACAAAGTAAAAGTGATGAGCACCGGTCAGGTCTATAACGCAGACCGTCTGGGGATCTTCACGCCGAAACAGCTTGATCGTACCGAGCTGAAATGCGGCGAGGTAGGCTGGCTGGTTTGTGCGATCAAAGACATCCTTGGCGCACCGGTCGGCGATACCCTGACCCTGTCGCGTAACCCGGCAGACAAAGCCCTGCCTGGCTTTAAGAAAGTGAAGCCGCAGGTTTATGCCGGTCTGTTCCCGATTAGCTCCGATGACTATGAATCCTTCCGCGATGCGCTGGGTAAACTGAGCCTGAACGATGCTTCCCTGTTCTACGAACCGGAAAGCTCCACGGCGCTGGGCTTCGGTTTCCGCTGTGGCTTCCTCGGCCTGCTGCACATGGAGATCATCCAGGAGCGTCTGGAACGTGAATACGACCTGGAACTGATCACCACAGCACCGACGGTTGTCTACGAAGTCGAGACCACCGGTAAAGAGACGATTTACGTTGACAGCCCGTCCAAGCTGCCGGCGCTGAACAATATTTCTGAGCTGCGCGAACCGATCGCGGAGTGTCATATGCTGCTGCCGCAGGAGTATCTCGGCAACGTAATGACCCTGTGCGTGGAAAAACGCGGCGTGCAGACCAATATGGTCTACCACGGCAATCAGGTTGCGCTGACCTATGAGATCCCGATGGCGGAAGTGGTCCTCGACTTCTTCGACCGTCTGAAGTCCACCTCCCGCGGCTATGCGTCGCTGGATTACAACTTCAAGCGCTTCCAGACCTCGGACATGGTGCGCGTGGACGTGCTGATCAACAACGAGCGCGTGGATGCGCTGGCGCTGATCACCCACCGCGACAACGCGCCGTACCGCGGACGTGAGCTGG
>DATEKR010000168.1:0-3271 GCA_035277345.1 Enterobacteriaceae bacterium | reverse complement strand
TGGACCCATCGCGGCGAACTGCTGATCCCGGTGACCTTTACGAGCGGCCTGAGCTACGAAACCATGCAGGAGAAGCGCAAAGGCTATGAGAACTTTGTGATGAACGGCAGCGTTCCCGCGTTTGGCCAAAAGGGTAATCTGCGTCGGGACGAGCGTAACCTGATGTGGAACCTGGATCCCTATGTACAAAGCCACTGGCAGCTCACCGACCGCCTGTCGCTGGATGCCGGGCTCCGCTTTAGCAACGTCTGGTTTGATTCTGACGACCGCTACGTTACCACCGGAAACGGTGACGACAGCGGCGAGGCCAGCTATCACAAATGGCTGCCTGCAGGCTCGCTTAACTACGCCATCAACGACGGCTGGAATATCTATGCAGCGGCGGGTCGTGGTTTCGAAACGCCCACCATCAACGAACTCTCCTACCGGTCAGGCGGCCAGAGCGGGCTTAATTTCGACCTCAAGCCCTCGACCAGCGATACGATTGAAATCGGCAGTAAAGCCCGTATTGGCAACGGCCTGCTGACGGCGGCGCTGTTCCAGACCGATACGGAAAATGAGATCGTGGCCGACAGCAGCAGCGGCGGGCGCACAACCTATAAAAACGCCGGTAAAACACGGCGTCAGGGGGCGGAACTGTCGCTGGATCAGCAGTTCGCGGAAAACTGGCGTCTGAAGATGGCCTGGACCTGGCTTGATGCCACTTACCGCAGCAACGCCTGCGGCAGTAGCAACTGCGAGGGCAACCGCATGCCGGGGATCGCCCGCAATATGGGCTTTGCCTCCTTTGGCTGGCAGCCGGAAGAAGGCTGGTACGCCGGGGCCAATCTGCGCTACATGAGTGATATTCAGGCGAACGATGCCAACACGGCCAAAGCGCCTTCGTATACCCTGACGGGTCTGAATACCGGCTATAAGCTGCAATACGGCAACTGGCTGATGGATGTTTATGGCCGGGTGGATAACCTGTTTGATCGGAACTATGTCGGGTCGCTTATTGTTAACGAATCCAACAAGCGCTACTACGAAGCGGCGCCGGGGCGTAACTATGGTGTCGGGCTGTCCCTGGCCTGGACGTTCAATTAAGCAAAAAAAGCGGGCCAGATGGCCCGCTGTTGTTATGGTGTTTTCGCGATTAGAACGTCGTCCAGCCGTCGTCTGAATCAGACGGCGCACGCGGTGCAGCCACCTGCGGACGCAGGGCTGGCGCACGGGCTACCGGCGCTGCGGCATTCTGTTGCAGACGGAACGCAGCAACAAGCTCTTCCAGCAGTCGCGCCTGCTCTTCCAGAGAGCCCGCCGCCAGGGACGAGGCGCTGACCAGAGAGGAGTTTTGCTGGGTCGTGCTGTCAAGCTCAGAGACGGCGCGAGCGATCTGTTCGATACCTCGGCTCTGCTCTTCGGAGGCCGACGAGATTTCACCCATAATATCGTTGACGCGGGTGACGGACTGCACCACCTGCTCCATCGTCTGCCCGGCGCGGGCCACCAGGTCGCTACCCGCATTAATGCGGCTAACGGACTCGGAGATCAGCCCTTCAATATCTTTTGCTGCCTGAGAACTGCGCTGGGACAGGCTGCGCACTTCGCTGGCGACCACCGCAAAACCACGTCCTTGTTCACCGGCACGTGCGGCTTCCACCGCGGCGTTGAGCGCCAGGATATTGGTCTGGAAAGCGATGCTGTTGATCACCGCCGTGATATCGGCGATTTTCTGCGAGCTGGTGTTGATCTGACCCATGGTGGAGACCATGTCGCGCATTACGGTTCCCCCCTGGCTTGCCGTATTGGAGGCCTCCGCCGCCAGCTTGCTGGCATGACGGGCGTTATCGGCGTTGTTTTTCACCGTCGCCGTCAACTCTTCCATGCTGGCTGCGGTTTCAACCACCGCCGCCGCCTGCTGCTCGGTACGCGAGGAGAGATCGTTATTGCCGTCGGCAATTTCAGAAGCGGCCTGGGAAACCCGCGCCACGCTCTGACGCACTTCGCCAATCATGGACCGCAGCTTGTCGTTCATCACGCCCATCGCGCCGGTCAGCTGACCAAACTCATCTTCGCTGCGGGATTTGATGTCCGCGCTCAGGTCGCCGCTGGCAATACGCTCGGCCAGCTGCAGGTTCTCTTTCACCGGACGGGTAATCTGACGAGTCACCCACCAGGAGACGATTATCCCGATCAGGATCGCAATCACCCCAACCACGGCCGTGATGGTTGCAGAGCTATAGGCCAGCTCATCGTTGTGGGCTTTGACCAGGGTGATGATCTCTTTGATCGAGGCGCTGCTCTTATCCCCGGCGACTTTAACTTTGTCTTCAGCCACTTTCAGATTTTGAACGGCGGTCACGTATGCGGTGCTCGCCTCGCGGAATTTAACCGTATCGTCCCACAGGGTCTGGAGCTGGGTCTGGGCATCAGAAGGCAGCTGCGGCATCAGGGACTGAACGCCACTCTGCACCGTCGTAAACTGCTGGTCCAGCGCATCACGCGCTTCGGTGCTGCCGCTGATGCGCAACGCCAGCACACGATCGCGCAGGCTGCTGATAGCAAACAGCTGGTCATAGACCTGCCAGCTTACGCTGTTATCCATAACCGGAGCGCGAATAATCGCGGTGTAGCGGGCGGTTTGATCTTCAGTGGCGAGGGAATCCAGCGTTTTTCGCGTGGTCAGCATCCCGGCCATCGCCGTTTGCATACCGCTAACACTGGTCTGGAACTCCTGCAGATGACCCGCAATGGCGTCGATATGCACTTTTTCCTGTGCTGTCCACGTCAGTGCCTGGGCGCTTTCGGTGTATTTAGATCCGCTGCGCACATAGTCCGCCATCACCTGGCCGGACTTGTCGTCGCCGTTGTAGAAATACTTCAGTCGGTTGATCTTGGCCTGGAAGACTTCAATGTTGATGTTATAGATAAGGTTAGTTTTTTCGTAAACGTCGCGGATCTCTTTAAAGCGCATGACGCTCATGGTCGTTGCAACCGCAACCAGCAACAGCACCAGACCGAATCCTACTGCGAGTTTTTTACTAATTTTTATATTACGTAATCGTTGGCTAATACCGGACATCCTGGACTCCTTGCAGACAAACATCGTTAGCAGTTTTGTTAACGCTAACACTTGTTATCGGCAGGGTTTTGCCACAGTCCAGAGTCAGGCTGGTCTTATCAGTGAAAATGAGACCTTAGCACCCGAGATACGGGAGCCAGGTCACACATTTCACTTCTTTCTTGCGAAGGTTAGCTAACCTTAAGAAAAATATTGTTTTTGCAATAC
>DATEKR010000167.1:0-2727 GCA_035277345.1 Enterobacteriaceae bacterium | reverse complement strand
AAGGTCTCATATGATCACAACTGACGGTAATGGTGCGGTCGCGTCGGTCGCATTTCGGACCAGCGAAGTTATTGCTATCTACCCGATTACGCCCAGCTCGACCATGGCGGAGCAATCCGATGCCTGGGCGGGTGATGGCCTGAAGAACGTCTGGGGCGACGTGCCTCGCGTGGTTGAGATGCAGTCGGAAGCCGGGGCCATTGCCGCCGTGCACGGTGCCCTGCAAACGGGGGCACTTTCGACCTCCTTTACGTCGTCTCAGGGTCTGCTGCTGATGATCCCAACGCTGTATAAACTGGCCGGTCAACTGACCCCGTTTGTGCTGCACGTCGCGGCCCGCACCGTGGCAACGCACGCCCTCTCTATTTTTGGCGATCACTCGGACGTGATGGCCGTTCGCCAGACCGGCTGCGCCATGCTGAGCGCCGGTAGCGTGCAGGAAGCCCAGGATTTCGCGCTGATTTCCCATATTGCCACCCTCAATAGCCGGGTGCCGTTTATTCACTTCTTCGACGGCTTCCGTACCTCGCACGAAATTAACAAGATTGTGCCGCTGTCAGACAACACAGTGCGCGGTCTGCTGCCGCAGGACGCTATCGACGCGCATCGTTCGCGCGCGCTCAACCCGGAACATCCGGTGATCCGCGGCACCTCCGCTAACCCGGATACGTACTTCCAGTCCCGTGAGGCAACGAACCCCTGGTACAACGCGGTCTACGCCCACGTTGAGCAGGCGATGAACGACTTTGCAGCCGCTACCGGCCGTCAGTACCAGCCTTTCGAATACTACGGCCATCCGCAGGCGGAACGCGTTATTGTCCTGATGGGCTCGGCCATCGGCACCTGCGAAGAGGTGGTCGATGAGCTCCTGACCCGCGGAGAAAAAGTCGGTGTGCTGAAAGTTCGTCTGTATCGTCCTTTCTCTGCGGAACATCTGCTGCAGGTCCTGCCGCAAAGCGTACGCGCCGTGGCGGTACTGGATCGCACCAAAGAGCCGGGGGCTCATGCGGAGCCGCTCTATCTCGATGTGATGACCGCCCTGGCGGAGGCCTTTAATCGCGGCGAACGTGAAACGCTCCCGCGCACCATCGGCGGCCGCTACGGTCTGTCATCGAAAGAGTTCGGTCCGGACTGCGTGCTGGCGGTCTTTAATGAACTGGCGCATGAGAAACCGCGCCCGCGCTTTACGGTCGGCATTTATGACGACGTGACCAACCTCTCCCTGGCGCTGCCGGAGAATACGCTCCCGTCCACCGCCAGGCTGGAAGCGCTGTTTTATGGTCTGGGCAGCGACGGCAGCGTCTCGGCCACCAAGAACAATATCAAGATTATCGGTAATGCCACGCCGTGGTATGCCCAGGGCTACTTCGTCTATGACTCGAAGAAAGCCGGTGGCCTGACGGTATCGCATCTGCGCGTCAGCGAGCAGCCGATCCGCTCCGCTTATCTGGTGTCGCAGGCCGATTTCGTCGGCTGTCATCAGCTGCAGTTTATTGATAAATACCAGATGGTCGAGCGCCTGAAGCCCGGCGGTATCTTCCTGCTGAATACCCCTTACTCTGCCGACGAAGTCTGGTCCCGCCTGCCGCAGGACGTGCAGGCGGTGCTGAACCAGAAGCAGGCCCGTTTTTATGTGATTAACGCCGCCCGTATCGCCCGCGAATGCAGCCTGGGCGCGCGCATTAATACCGTTATGCAGATGGCCTTCTTCCAGCTCACCGCGGTGCTGCCAGGCGACAGTGCGCTGATGGAACTCCAGGGTGCCATCGCCAAAAGCTATAGCAGTAAAGGTAAGGAACTGGTCGAACGCAACTGGCAGGCGCTGGCGCTGGCCCGCGAATCCCTGTTTGCCGTCCCGCTGGAGCCGGTGAATACCGCCAGCCCGATGCGTCCGCCTGTAGTGTCAGATGCCGCACCGGACTTTGTTAAAACCGTGACCGCCGCCATGCTGGCCGGACTGGGCGACAGCCTCCCGGTTTCCGCTCTGCCACCGGATGGGACCTGGCCTGTCGGCACCACGCAGTGGGAAAAACGCAATATCGCCGAAGCGATCCCCATCTGGAAGCCGGAGATTTGTACCCAGTGCAACCACTGCGTCGCCGCCTGTCCGCACTCGGCTATCCGCGCCAAAGTGGTTCAGCCCGACGCCATCGAACATGCGCCAGGCTCCCTCCAGACGCTGGACGTGAAGTCCCGCGATATGCGCGGGCAGAAATACGTGCTGCAGGTCGCACCGGAAGACTGCACCGGCTGTAATCTCTGCGTGGAAGTGTGTCCGGCTAAAGACAGGCAGAATCCGGAGATCAAGGCCATCAATATGCTGTCGCGCCTTGAGCACGTGGAAGAAGAGAAAGTGAATTACGACTTCTTCCTCGGGATGCCGGAAATTGACCGTACTAAACTGGAACGTATCGATATCCGGACTTCGCAGCTGATCACCCCGCTGTTTGAGTACTCCGGAGCCTGCTCCGGCTGCGGCGAAACGCCTTACATCAAGCTGCTGACCCAGCTTTACGGCGACCGCCTGCTGATTGCCAACGCCACAGGCTGTTCATCTATCTACGGCGGTAACCTGCCCTCCACGCCGTACACCACCGATGCCAACGGGCGCGGTCCGGCATGGGCTAACTCCCTGTTCGAGGATAACGCCGAGTTTGGTCTGGGCTTCCGCCTGACCGTCGATCAGCATCGCCAGCGCGTCATGCGTCTGCTGTCGGGCTTCGCCGA
>DATEKR010000166.1:0-3165 GCA_035277345.1 Enterobacteriaceae bacterium | reverse complement strand
AATACGATGAGCGTGGTCATCCTTGCCGCTGGTAAAGGCACCCGCATGTATTCCGATCTTCCTAAGGTGTTGCACACGCTGGCAGGAAAGCCAATGGTGCAGCATGTCATTGATGCCGCTAATGAAGTTGGCGCTCGCCAGGTCCATCTGGTGTACGGTCACGGCGGCGATCTGCTGAAAGAGACGCTGCGTGACGACAAGCTCAACTGGGTCCTTCAGGCAGAACAGCTGGGTACGGGCCACGCCATGCAGCAGGCGGCACCGTTCTTCGGTGATGACGAAGATATCCTGATGCTCTACGGCGATGTTCCACTGATCTCTGTTGAAACCTTAACCCGCCTGCGTGAAGCCAAACCGCAGGGCGGCATTGGTCTGTTAACCGTGGTACTCGACGATCCAACGGGCTATGGCCGTATTACCCGTGAGAACGGCAACGTCACAGGTATCGTGGAGCACAAAGATGCCAGCGATGAGCAGCGTAAAATACAGGAAATCAATACCGGTATCCTGATTGCCAATGGCGCAGACATGAAGCGCTGGCTCTCTAAGCTCAATAACAACAATGCACAGGGTGAATACTACATCACAGATATCATTGCGATGGCGTATCAGGAAGGTCGCGAGATTGCCGCCGTACATCCGGCGCGCATCAGCGAAACGGATGGCGTGAATAACCGCCTGCAGCTTTCCCGCCTCGAGCGTATTTATCAGGCCGAGCAGGCTGAAAAGCTGCTGCTGGCGGGCGTGATGCTGCGCGATCCGGCGCGTTTCGACCTGCGCGGCTCCCTGGCACACGGGCGTGATGTTGAAATTGATACTAACGTTATCCTTGAAGGCCAGGTTCAGCTTGGCAACCGCGTCAAAATTGGCGCTGGCTGCGTGATTAAAAACAGCGTTATCGGTGACGACTGCGAAATCAGCCCGTACAGCGTCGTGGAAGATGCCCACCTTGAGGCGGCCTGCACCATCGGTCCCTTCGCGCGCCTGCGTCCTGGCGCAGAGCTGATGGAAGGCGCTCACGTAGGCAACTTCGTCGAGATGAAAAAAGCGCGTCTGGGTAAAGGCTCCAAAGCCGGTCATTTGACCTACCTGGGCGATGCGGAAATTGGCGATAACGTGAACATTGGTGCAGGCACCATCACCTGTAACTATGACGGTGCCAATAAATTTAAAACCATTATCGGCGATGACGTGTTTGTCGGCTCCGACACGCAGCTGGTCGCACCCGTCACCGTGGGTAACGGCGTGACCATTGCTGCCGGAACAACCGTAACGCGAGACGTAGCGGATAACGAGTTAGTGTTGAGCCGCGTACCGCAGGTTCACAAGCAGGGCTGGAAACGCCCGGTGAAGAAGAAGTAACAACAAGGCGGGTGGCGCTACGCTTACCCGCCCTACGATTGAGTAGGCCTGATAAGGCGTAGCCGTCATCAGGCAAACCCGGGTGAGAAGATAAATATATATCTCCCCCCACAAGCAGTACCCATAACAATAACCCCACTCTCTACAAGGCTCGGGGTGCCCGGAAAGGGCGTTACCCAAAGGATTTCGCGTTGTGGCAAGGCGGCAAGCGTATGAGTCCATGGGAGCTTACTTAAGTAAGTGACCGTGGCGAGTACGAGAAGCCAACGCAGCCGCAGCGTGAAAGACGTAGGGTAAATACAGGTCAGCGACAACGCAGGCATCATGCCTAAATTCGGAATCTAAAACTATGTGTGGAATTGTTGGCGCAGTTGCGCAGCGTGATATTGCTGAAATCCTTCTCGAAGGTTTACGTCGTCTGGAATACCGTGGCTATGACTCTGCTGGTCTGGCTGTGGTGGATGAAGCAGGTCATATGACCCGTCTGCGTCGTCTCGGTAAAGTGCAGATGCTGGCCCAGGCCGCGGAAGAACATCCGCTGCACGGTGGTACCGGTATCGCCCACACCCGCTGGGCGACCCACGGCGAGCCGTCTGAAGGTAACGCGCACCCGCATGTGTCTGAACACATTGTGGTGGTGCATAACGGCATTATCGAAAACCACGAACCGCTGCGCGAAACCCTGAAAGCGCGCGGCTATACCTTCGTCTCTGAAACCGATACCGAAGTGATTGCTCACCTCGTCCACTGGGAGCTGGAGCAGGGCGGCACGTTGCGTGAAGCGGTGCTGCGCGCGATCCCTCAGCTTCGCGGGGCATACGGTACGGTGATCATGGATTCCCGCGACCCGTCCACGCTGCTGGCTGCGCGTTCCGGTAGCCCGATGGTTA
Source organism: Enterobacteriaceae bacterium (assembly GCA_035277345.1). Lineage (GTDB taxonomy): Bacteria > Pseudomonadota > Gammaproteobacteria > Enterobacterales > Enterobacteriaceae > BIGb0383. Next base: position 913 of record DATEKR010000166.1, on the reverse strand, counting down.
TCGGTATGGGGATGGGTGAAAACTTTATCGCCTCCGATCAGCTGGCGCTCCTGCCGGTGACCCGCCGCTTCATCTTCCTCGAAGAGGGCGATATCGCGGAAGTGACGCGCCGTAGCGTAACCGTGTTCGATACCACTGGCGCGCAGGTCAAACGCACCGAGATCGAATCTAACCTGCAGTACGACGCGGGCGACAAAGGCGCTTACCGCCACTACATGCAGAAAGAGATCTACGAGCAGCCTAACGCCATCAAAAACACCCTGACCGGGCGCATCAGCCACGGCGAAGTGGATCTGAGCGAGCTGGGCGCACACGCCAACGACCTGCTTAGCAACGTTGAGCACATCCAGATCGTTGCCTGCGGCACCTCCTACAACTCCGGTATGGTGTCGCGTTACTGGTTTGAATCCCTGGCGGGCGTGCCGTGCGACGTGGAAATCGCCTCTGAATTCCGCTATCGCAAATCCGCGGTGCGCAAAAACAGCCTGATGATCACCCTTTCTCAGTCCGGGGAAACGGCGGACACCCTGGCGGCGCTGCGTCTCTCTAAAGAGTTGGGCTACCTGGGTTCTCTGGCCATCTGTAACGTGCCCGGCTCGTCGCTGGTGCGTGAATCCGATCTGGCCCTGATGACCAAAGCAGGCACCGAAATCGGCGTGGCCTCCACCAAAGCCTTTACCACGCAGCTGACCGTTCTGCTGATGCTGGTGGCGAAACTGGCGCGTCTGAAAGGTCTGGATGCGTCCGTTGAGCATGATATTGTTCACGGCCTGCAGGCGTTGCCGAGCCGTATCGAACAGATGTTGTCTCAGGACAAACGCATTGAAGCCCTGGCGGAAGATTTCTCTGACAAACATCACGCGCTGTTCCTTGGCCGAGGCGATCAGTATCCGATCGCGCTCGAAGGCGCGCT
>DATEKR010000165.1:0-11034 GCA_035277345.1 Enterobacteriaceae bacterium | reverse complement strand
GGAAGGGATGCAGATTTTTGGCGTGAAAAAACTCTCTGATGCGCTCAGTGTGTTTGACGACTTATAATGACTTATCTATAGCCTGAATATTTCACGGCAAGAGACTGCGGAGGGAACCTGTGTCGTCATTCGACTATCTTAAAACCGCCATTCGTCAGAGCGGCTGCACGCTACAGCAGGTTGCCGCCGAATGTGGCATGACCAAGGGCTATCTCAGCCAGTTACTGAACGCCAAAATCAAAAGTCCGAGCGCCCAGAAGCTGGAGGCGCTGCACCGGTTTCTCGGCCTGCCGTTCCCTCGCCAGCAGAAAACCGTCGGCGTGGTGTTCGGTAAGTTTTATCCGCTGCATACTGGCCATATCTACCTGCTCCAGCGAGCCTGTAGCCAGGTCGACGAGCTGCATATTATTCTCGGTTACGACGAGACGCGTGACCGGGCGCTGTTTGAAGAGAGCGCCATGTCCCAGCAGCCCACGGTCAGCGATCGCCTGCGCTGGCTGCTGCAGACCTTTAAGTATCAGAAAAACATCCGCATTCACGCCTTTAACGAAGAGGGCATGGAGCCTTACCCGCACGGCTGGGATGTCTGGAGCAACGGCATCAAAGGCTTTATGGAAGAGAAGGGCATTTACCCGGATCTGATCTACACCTCGGAAGAGGGCGATGCGCCGCAGTACCTGAAGCATTTAGGCATCGAAACGGTGCTGATCGATCCAAAGCGCACCTTTATGAATATCAGCGGGGCGCAGATCCGTGAAAACCCATTCCGCTACTGGGAGTATATCCCCACCGAGGTAAAACCCTTCTTTGTGCGTACCGTGGCGATCCTCGGCGGCGAGTCGAGCGGCAAGTCCACTCTCGTCAACAAGCTGGCGAATATTTTCAACACCACCAGCGCCTGGGAGTACGGCCGGGATTACGTTTTCTCGCATCTTGGCGGGGATGAGATCGCGCTCCAGTACTCGGACTACGACAAAATCGCGCTCGGTCAGGCCCAGTACATCGATTTTGCCGTCAAATACGCTAACAAGGTCGCCTTTGTCGATACCGACTTTGTCACCACTCAGGCCTTCTGCAAAAAGTACGAAGGCCGCGAGCACCCCTTTGTGCAGGCGCTGATCGACGAGTACCGTTTTGACCTGGTGATCCTGCTGGAAAACAACACCCCGTGGGTTGCCGACGGGCTGCGCAGCCTCGGCAGTTCGGTGGACCGCAAAGAGTTCCAGACCATGCTGGCCGATATGCTGAAGGCGAATAATATCGACTTTGTCCACGTGGAAGAGTCAGATTACGACGGACGTTTCCTGCGCTGCGTGGAGCTGGTGAAGGGGATGATGGGGGAGCAAGGGTAAACCTTGCTACAACCCAAAATCTTCGCGCAGGCGTTCAATCTGGTGCATGCGTTTGTGTAGCAGGGTCACAATACCAATATCGCCATTGGAAAGCTTTCTCCAGTAAACGACATGCTGCTGGTAGTGGAAGAAGAAGCCTTCTACGCCGAATGCATCGGGTACCGGGCGAGAAATAAGGGCAGGCGTATCGATTCTGGAAAATGCTTCAAACAGGCCGGTTATGTAGCGATCGGCCTGTTCCGTTCCCCAGTTATATCTTGTGTAGCGATAGATGTCGTCAAGACGTTCCGAAGCCGCTTCCTGTATGCGGATACCGCGCATAAATTTACCCCTTGTTGCGTGCGATAATATCGGCTGCCGTCAGGGTGATATACGAGGATTCTGGTTCGGCGAAAGCACGGTTTAACTCAGTTTTTAGCCGTTCAAAGGTTTCTGCTTCCGTGCGTTCTTTATCCCGGCGAATCAAATCGCGGATGTATTCACTGACGTTGTCATAAGCACCGTTTTCGCCAATTTTGTCGGCCACGAAGTCGCTTAACGGCCCTTTAAGCCGGACGGTCATGGTGGTAATACGTGACATAAAAGGCTCCATTACTGTCATGATGTATTAGATATAACCAAATAATAATACATCCTGCAGCGCAAAAAGTATTGCTGACTGCATCAAAAACAAAAAAAGGCCGGAAATAAATTTCCGGCCTTTTTTATGCAGATTTTGCAGCGTTACTTCGCAATACGCTTGTATTTGATACGCTTAGGCTCCAGCGCATCAGCGCCGAGGGTGCGTTTCTTATACTCTTCGTATTCGGTGAAGTTACCTTCGAAGAACTCCACTTTACCTTCATCCTGGTAGTCCAGAATGTGGGTGGCGATACGGTCGAGGAACCAACGGTCGTGCGAGATAACCATTGCGCAGCCCGGGAACTCCAGCAGGGCGTTTTCCAGCGCGCGCAGGGTTTCGATATCCAGGTCGTTGGTCGGTTCATCGAGCAGCAGCATGTTGCCGCCAACCTGCAGCAGCTTCGCGAGGTGCAGACGACCGCGCTCACCGCCGGAGAGTTCGCCAACGCGTTTGCCCTGGTCGACGCCTTTAAAGTTAAAGCGGCCAACGTAGGCGCGGCTCGGCATCTCGGTGTTGCCAACGCGCATAATATCCAGCCCGCCGGAGACTTCTTCCCACACGGTTTTGCTGTTATCCATGGCGTCACGGAACTGGTCAACGGAGGCCAGCTTCACGGTTTCACCCAGTTCGATGCTGCCGCTGTCAGCCTGCTCCTGGCCGGACATCATACGGAACAGGGTTGATTTACCCGCGCCGTTCGGACCAATAATACCGACGATGGCACCTTTCGGTACGGAGAAGCTCAGATCGTCAATCAGCAGGCGATCGCCGTAGGATTTACGCAGGTTGTTAACTTCAACCACTTTATCCCCGAGGCGTGCGCCAGGCGGAATGAAGAGTTCGTTGGTTTCGTTACGTTTCTGGTATTCGGTGTTGTTCAGCTCTTCAAAGCGGGCCAGACGCGCCTTACCTTTAGACTGACGGCCTTTAGCGCCCTGACGTACCCACTCCAGCTCTTTCTCAATGGATTTGCGACGGGCAGCTTCCTGAGACGCTTCCTGCGCCAGACGCTGATCTTTCTGCTCCAGCCAGGAGGAGTAGTTGCCTTCCCACGGGATACCTTCGCCGCGGTCCAGTTCGAGGATCCAGCCCGCCACGTTGTCGAGGAAGTAACGGTCGTGGGTAATCGCCACCACGGTGCCCTCGAAGTCGTGCAGGAAGCGTTCCAGCCAGGCCACGGACTCGGCATCCAGGTGGTTGGTTGGTTCGTCGAGCAGCAGCATGTCCGGCTTTTCCAGCAGCAGACGGCACAGCGCGACGCGGCGACGTTCCCCCCCGGAGAGGTTAGCGATTTTCGCATCCCAGTCCGGCAGACGCAGCGCATCAGCGGCGCGTTCCAGCTGCACGTTCAGATTATGACCGTCGTGCGCCTGGATAATCTCTTCAAACTTGCCCTGCTGGGCTGCGAGCTTATCGAAATCGGCATCAGGTTCAGCGTACTTCGTGTACACCTCATCCAGACCTTTCAGCGCGTTAACCACTTCGGAAACGGCCTCTTCCACGGATTCACGGACGGTGTGCTCCAGGTTGAGCTGCGGCTCCTGCGGCAGATAGCCAATTTTAAGACCAGGCTGCGGGCGTGCTTCACCTTCGATGTCGGTATCGATACCGGCCATAATGCGCAGCAGGGTAGACTTACCGGCACCGTTGAGGCCCAGGACGCCAATTTTTGCCCCCGGGAAGAAACTCAGCGAGATATTTTTCAGAATATGACGTTTCGGCGGAACCACTTTGCCGACACGATGCATGGTATAAACGAATTGAGCCACGTGGACTTCGCCTCTTTTTTATCATGATGAGAAGGGTATTCAACCCCGAAGTGTAGCTGTTTTCGTCCTGCAATCCCAGCCGCCAGATACCACAGCGTGAAACGTGGAAAGAAAAGTAAAAATTTGTTCCGGACATGGCATCAAACGGGATGTCTGGTTAGCATAAAACCAGCGTGTGGCACGAGGCTGCATTGAGGTAAACCGACAAGAGGTAGAGCGGGTGGAAAAAGCCAAACGAGTAAGCAGGATTTTGCTGGCCGCTGGAGCATGCCTGCTGTCCGTCAGCGTCGCACGGGCTGACTCCCTGGACGAGCAGCGCAGTCGCTATGCACAGATCAAGCAGGCCTGGGACAAACGACAGATGGACGTGGTGCAGCAGATGCTGCCCGGACTGAAAGATTACCCGCTGTACCCGTATCTGGAATACCGCAAGATTACCGACGATCTGCAGAACCTTCCTGCCGTAACGGTGAGCAACTTTATTCGCGCTAACCCGACGCTGCCGCCTGCGCGCACGCTGCAGTCGCGCTTTGTCAACGAGCTGGCACGGCGGGAAGACTGGCGAGGTCTGCTGGCGTTCAGCCCGGACAAACCCGCCGCCACCGAAGCTCAGTGCAACTTCTACTTTGCGAAGTGGAATACCGGCCAGGCACAAGAAGCCTGGGACGGGGCTAAAACGCTCTGGCTGACCGGCAAGAGCCAGCCCAACGCCTGCGACAAGCTCTTCGGGGCCTGGCGGGCGTCCGGCCAGCAGGATCCTCTGGCGTATCTTGAGCGCATTCGTCTGGCGATGCAGGCCGGAAATACCGGGCTGGTGAAGGTGCTGGCCGGGCAGATGCCGGATGACTATCAAACCATCGCCAGCGCGATTATCTCGCTGGCTGATAAGCCGGGTAGTGTGCTCGACTTCGCCCGTACCACCGGAGCGACCGATTTTACCCGCCAGATGGCGGCGGAAGCCTTTACCAGCGTGGCCCGTCAGGATGTGGATAACGCCCGCCTGATGATCCCGACCCTGGCGCAGGTCCAGAAGCTTAATGAAACGCAAATCCAGGCTCTGCGCGATACGGTGGCGTGGCGGCTGATGGGCAACGATGCCACCGCCGAGCAGGCACGCTGGCGTGATGATGCCACGATGCGTACCGGCTCCATCTCACTGCTGGAGCGCCGGGTGCGTATGGCCCTGGCCAGCGGCGACCGCCGCGGCCTGAATACCTGGCTTTCGCGCCTGCCGATGGAGGCCAAAGAGAAAGATGAATGGCGTTACTGGCAGGCCGATCTGCTGCTGGAGCGCGGCCGTGATGACGAGGCGAAAGCCCTCCTGCGCGGCCTGATGCAGCAGCGCGGATTCTACCCGATGGTCGCCGCCCAGCGGCTGAATGAGCCCTATACGCTGAAAGTCGATAAAGCCACGCCGGGCATCAGCAGCGCGCTGGTTCAGGGCGCGGAAATGGCCCGCATCCGCGAGCTGATGTACTGGAGTCTGGATAACACCGCCCGCAGCGAGTGGGCCAATCTGGTCACCAGCAAGAGCCAGCAGGAGCAGGCCCAGCTGGCGCGTTATGCCTTCGACCAGCACTGGTGGGATTTGAGCGTCCAGGCGACGATCTCCGGTAAGCTCTGGGATCACCTGGAAGAGCGCTTCCCGCTGGCGTATCAGGAGCTGTTTACCCGCTATACCCGGGATAAAGCGATTGCCCCGAGCTATGCGATGGCGATTTCGCGCCAGGAAAGCGCCTGGAACCCGCAGGTGCGTTCGCCGGTGGGGGCCAGCGGCCTGATGCAGGTGATGCCTGCCACGGCAACCCATACGGTGAAGATGTTCTCCCTCGACGGCTACCGCTCTCAGGCCCAGCTGCTGGAGCCGGAGATGAATATCAATATCGGCACCAGCTATCTGCAGTACGTCTATCAGCAGTTTGACGAGAACCGTATCTTCGCCTCTGCGGCTTACAATGCCGGTCCGGGCAGGGTGCGTAGCTGGCGCAATATCAGCGGCGGGCAGATTGATGCGGTGGCCTTTGTGGAAAGTATTCCCTTCTCCGAAACCCGTAACTACGTGAAGAACGTCCTCGCCTACGATGCCTACTATCGTTACTTTATGGGGCAGAAACCGGTGCTGCTGACGGACAAGGAGTGGCAACAGCGTTACTGATTTCTGTGGGCTGTGTTATTATTGTACTCGCTAAAGAGTACAGCGGCGGATGACACTCATGTCATCCGCCCCAACACAGGGCCTGACCATGACCTCACCATCCCCCTATTCAGCCGAAGTTGCCGAACAGCGTCACCAGGAGTGGCTACGCTTTGTGTCGCTGCTGCAGGAGGCTTACGCCCAGGACCTGCATCTGCCTCTGTTAAACCTGATGATGACGCCGGACGAGCGGGAAGCGCTGGGCACCCGGGTGCGCATTATTGAAGAGCTGCTGCGCGGTGAGATGAGCCAGCGGGAGCTGAAAAGCGAGCTGGGTGCCGGTATCGCCACCATCACCCGCGGTTCGAACAGCCTGAAAGCGGCGCCGGTTGAACTGCGCCACTGGCTGGAAAAGGTGCTGCTCACTTCTCAGCGATAAACCGCATTATGGAAGGGGCTGAGGGCCAGCATCACCGCCTGCTGGTAGACGCTGCTTCTGGTCAGCTTCCCGGCGGTAAATATCCCGATAGCACCCTCTTTGCGGCCGGGTTCGTCGATGCCGCTGAACTGTGCCATCACCGGGCCCAGTGCTTCACCTGCGTACACCTTCTCAAGAATGGCCTCCGGCAGCGGTAGCGTTGCCGAGCGGGCTTCTCCGCGCTGTTCCGCACTTTCGATCACCACCCAGCTAAAGGTGCTGCCTTCGTCGATTCCGGCTTCAATGGCGACCCAGAAATCGGCTTCGGGCTGAGCCTTGCGGGCATTGACCGTACGGTTTCGTGCGCCAGCCCGCGTTTCTTCGCTGCCGAAAGGTTGTTCCGGGACGCCGCTCTCGACGGAGACGGACTCGATATGGCAGGATCCTTCCCCGAAAATCTCGTTGAATGCCTGCAGAATTGCCTTAATTTTGGCGGGATTAGTGGTAGCTGAGACAACATGGTGCATAATCTATACAGTCTGCGTTGCGTAACGGCTACCAGGCCGTAGGGCGACACAGCTTCCTCCTATAAGAAATTGTCATCGCAGTATAACGGATAAAAAATATGTTACAGGTATACCTGGTTCGCCACGGTGAGACGCAGTGGAACGCCGAGCGACGTATTCAGGGCCAGTCCGACAGTCCGCTAACAGAAAAAGGCGAACAGCAGGCCTGGCAGGTGGGTGAGCGCGCGAAAACGCTGGGCATCACCCATATTATCTCCAGCGACTTAGGTCGTACCCGCCGCACGGCTGAGATCATCGCCGATGCCTGTGGCTGCGGCGTGACCTTTGATCCTCGCCTGCGCGAGCTGGACATGGGGGTGCTGGAAAAGCGCCATATCGAATCCCTGACCGAAGAAGAAGAGAACTGGCGTCGTCAGCTGGTTAACGGCACGGCGGACGGTCGCATTCCCGACGGTGAGTCCATGCAGGAGATGAGCGAGCGTATGCACACCGCGCTGGCTGCGTGTCTGGAACTGCCAAAAGGGAGTCGCCCGCTGCTGGTAAGCCACGGCATGGCGCTGGGCTGTCTGGTCAGCACAATCCTGGGTCTGCCCGCCTTTGCGGAACGCCGCCTGCGCCTGCGCAACTGTTCAATTTCCCGCGTGGACTATCAGCAGAGCCCGTGGCTGGCGTCAGGCTGGGTGGTGGAAACCGCAGGGGATGTGTCGCATCTCGACGCCCCTGCGCTGGATGAGCTGCAGCGTTAACGACGAATCGGGATCAGGTATTCGCCACGAATATGGGTTGGCGGCTCCTGGTCCAGATCGCGTGACGTATTCTTCACGTAAAAGCGCTCGATGTCGGGGCCGCTGCGGCGGATCAAATTCAGCGTCGGCATGCAGGTGCCGTACAGCATCAGGATAAACTCCTGCAGCCCTGAAGCCAGTCCTTCATAAGTGAAGATCACGTACTCACCGCCTTCGAGGGTAACCGGCTGCGCGTTCAGCAGATGGCCGTTAGCCGTTTCCGCCGTCACCGCTGTGGTATAGAGCACCTCCTGCTCGTCATCCCTTTCAAGGCTTGGACGCGTTGCGTTGAGGCCATAAAGTACCGGCGGTAGGCTCGGCGTGGTGCCGAGGAACTGCCGCCAGAACTGGATGCGCATTTGAGTACGGAAGTCGGAGATTTCTTCCAGCGAGCAGGTATAGCTCTGGGTGACGCCGACAAGCGGCGTAACGGGCAGCGTGATGAAGGCATGCTTCGGCTGCGGCGCGTTGTCCAGACGCAGCGGCGGTTGCATACCGTACGCATTCCACTCCGGCGAACGGCGGTAGAACGCCGGGGTCTGGGCGAACTGCTTTTTGAAGGCGCGGGTAAAGGTCTGCTGCGAATCAAAGCGATACTGCAGCGCAATATCCAGGATCGGGCGGGCGGTAAGGCGCAGCGCAACGGCGGATTTACCCAGGCGACGGGCACGAATATAGGCGCCAATAGCCTCTCCGGTAACATCTTTAAACATGCGCTGCAGGTGCCACTTGGAATAGCCAGCTTTTGCCGCCACATTATCCAGAGAGAGTGGCTGATCCAGATTTCCTTCCAGCCATGCAAGGAGATCGCGAATAATTCCAGCCTGATCCATATAATATCCTCATCCTTTAACCGCGAGTACCTGACATCAGGTGATGTGGATAATAGCATTTTTTAATGTCTGCGCATTCGCTCCCCTGGCCGCGTTTCCGCATGTTTCTGTCATATTCTTTAGCATCATTTATGTAATACTGTGATCTTAAAGAATTTTATCCTGAAACGCTGATTAATTACGCTGCTGAATTTTTAAAAATGGTAACAATATGAAATACAAGAGTTTAGTGATGGGATTGTTGCTGGCGGTTGCCGGTCAGTCCGCCTGGGCCGAGGAGATCGGCTCTGTTGACACCGTATTCAAAATGTTTGGTCCGGATCATAAAATCGTCGTTGAAGCGTTCGACGATCCCGATGTTAAAAATGTGACCTGCTATATCAGCCGCGCGAAAACCGGCGGTATCAAGGGCGGTCTGGGACTGGCGGAAGACACCTCCGATGCGGCCATTTCGTGCCAGCAGGTGGGGCCGGTCGAACTGACAGACAAAATCAAAAACGGCAAGGCGCAGGGCCAGGTCGTGTTCCAGAAACGCACGTCGCTGGTGTTTAAAAAGCTGCAGGTAGTTCGTTTCTACGACGCCCGCCGCAACGCGCTGGCCTATCTGGCCTACTCCGACAAAGTGGTCGACGGATCGCCAAAGAACGCGCTGAGCGCGGTACCCATTATGCCGTGGCGTGAATAACAGGGAAGAGAAATGCAACAACCGCTGATATGGCTGGTGGAAGATGAAATCAGCATCGCCGAAACGCTGGTCTATATGCTGCAGCAGGAAGGTTTTAGCGTAAATACCTTTGGTCGCGGCCTGCCGGTGCTGGAGGCTGCCCGTCACCAGCAGCCGGATCTGGCGATCCTCGATGTAGGGCTGCCGGATATCAGCGGTTTTGAGCTTTGTCGGCAATTGCTGGCGCGCCATCCCGGTCTGCCGGTACTGTTCCTGACGGCGCGCAGCGACGAGGTGGATAAGCTTCTCGGGCTGGAAATGGGGGCCGACGATTACGTGGCTAAGCCTTTTTCGCCCCGTGAAGTGTGCGCCAGAGTGCGTACGATCCTGCGTCGCCTGCAAAAATTCTCTGTACCGGCGCCGGTCGTGCGCGTGGGCCATTTTGAACTTAACGAACCCGCCGCCAGCATTCAGTGGTGCGGACAGCCGCTGCCGCTCACCCGCTATGAATTTTTGCTGCTGAAAACCCTGCTCTTGTCGCCCGGGCGGGTCTTCTCGCGTCAGCAACTGATGGACAGGGTGTGGGGGGACGATCAGGACAGCTTTGACCGGACGGTCGATACCCATATCAAAACCCTGCGCGCCAAGCTGCGGGCCATTAATCCCGACATCTCCCCGATTGGCACCCATCGCGGAATGGGATACAGCCTGGAGAGCCGTTAATGCGGATTGGCATGCGCCTGCTGCTGGGCTATTTCCTGATCGTTGCCGTGGCGGCCTGGTTTGTGCTGTCGATTTTCGTTCAGGAGATCAAACCCGGCGTCCGGCGGGCAACGGAGGGCACGCTGATTGATACCGCCACGCTGCTTGCCGCCGTGGCGCGTGACGATCTGCTGTCGGGGCAGGCGCAGAACGGGCGGCTGGCTCAGGCGTTTGCCGAGCTGAATAAGCGGCCTTTCCGCGCCGATATCGGCGGCATTCACAAAGTCCGCAACGAATATCATGTCTATATGACGGACGGGCAGGGAAGAGTGGTGTTCGATTCGGCAGGCAGGGCGCTTGGGCAGGATTATTCCCGCTGGAATGATGTCTGGCTGACCCTGAGAGGGGAGTACGGTGCGCGTAGCAGTATGGCCGATCCGCAGGATCCTGCCAGCACCGTGATGTACGTTGCCGCGCCGATTAACAACGGCGGGCAAATTATTGGCGTGCTCAGCGTTGGAAAACCGAACCTGGCGATGGCACCGGTTATCAAACGCAGCGAACGGCGTATTCTGTGGGCCGGTGCGGCGCTGTTGGGGATTGCGCTTCTGACCGGGTTTGCGATGGTATGGTGGATCAACCGCTCTATCGGCACGCTTTCCCGCTATGCCGATTCTGTCACTACAGACAAACCCTTGCCGTTGCCCGATCCGGGCAGTAGCGAGCTGCGCAAGCTGGCGCAGGCGCTGGAGAGTATGCGCCTGCGGCTGGAGGGCAAAAATTATATTGAGCAGTACGTCCACGACCTGACGCACGAGCTGAAAAGCCCGCTGGCAGCGATACGCGGCGCGGCGGAAATTCTGCGTGAAGGGCCGCCGCCGCCGGTGATCGCCCGGTTCACGGATAATATTCTGGTGCAAAATGCGCGGATGCAGGCGCTGGTGGAGAAACTACTGGCGCAGGCCCGGCTGGAGAATCGCGTTGAGATCGCCCGCGCGCCGGTGCCGCTGGCGGCGCTGTTTGAGCGCCTGCGGGAAGAGCGCAGCGTGATGCTGAATGCCCGACAGATCGCGCTGAACTGTGACGATGCCCGGCTCAGCGTTGACGGCGATGCCGGGCTGCTGCATCAGGCGCTGGGTAACCTGCTGGATAACGCCATCGATTTTACGCCGCCGGGCGGGGAGATTGCCCTGAGCGCCGCGGCCCATCAGGGCACGGTGACCCTGCG
>DATEKR010000164.1:0-2485 GCA_035277345.1 Enterobacteriaceae bacterium | reverse complement strand
ATATCAATTTCCGCAATAAATTTCCTGTTGTAATGTGGGTACATTCTCGCTGAAAGGCGAACCGAACAATAAGACACACAACATCACGAGGTATCACCCATGGCTAACTACTTTAATACACTGAACTTGCGCCAGCAGCTGGCGCAGCTGGGCAAATGCCGCTTTATGGGGCGCGAAGAATTTGCCGATGGCGCGAGCTACCTTCAGGGTAAAAAAGTGGTCATCGTCGGCTGTGGCGCACAGGGCCTGAACCAGGGGCTGAACATGCGTGACTCCGGTCTGGATATCTCCTACGCCCTGCGCAAAGAAGCGATGGCCGAAAAGCGCGCGTCCTGGCGTAAAGCAACCGAAAACGGCTTCAAAGTGGGCACGTATGAAGATCTGATCCCGCAGGCGGATCTGGTGGTTAACCTGACGCCAGACAAACAGCACTCTGACGTGGTGCGTGCCGTACAGCCGCTGATGAAAGATGGCGCGGCGCTGGGTTACTCCCACGGCTTCAACATCGTGGAAGTGGGCGAGCAGATCCGCAAAGACATCACCGTCGTGATGGTGGCACCGAAGTGCCCGGGTACCGAAGTGCGTGAAGAGTACAAACGTGGCTTCGGCGTACCGACGCTGATCGCGGTTCACCCGGAGAACGATCCGAAAGGCGAAGGTATGGCGATTGCCAAAGCATGGGCAGCGGCCACTGGCGGCCACCGTGCGGGCGTGCTGGAATCCTCCTTCGTTGCAGAAGTGAAATCTGACTTGATGGGTGAGCAGACCATTCTGTGCGGTATGCTGCAGGCCGGTTCTCTGCTGTGCTTCGACAAGCTGGTGGAAGAGGGTACGGACCCGGCATACGCCGAAAAACTGATTCAGTTCGGCTGGGAAACCATCACCGAAGCGCTGAAGCAGGGCGGTATCACGCTGATGATGGATCGTCTGTCCAACCCGGCAAAACTGCGTGCTTATGCGCTGTCTGAACAGCTGAAAACCATCATGGCTCCGCTGTTCCAGAAACATATGGACGACATCATCTCCGGTGAGTTCTCTTCCGGTATGATGGCCGACTGGGCGAACGACGATAAAAACCTGCTGACCTGGCGTGAAGAGACCGGTAAAACCGCCTTTGAAACCGCCCCGCAGTTTGACGGCAAAATCAGCGAGCAGGAGTACTTCGATAAAGGCGTTCTGATGATCGCGATGGTGAAAGCGGGCGTTGAGCTGGCGTTTGAAACCATGGTGGATTCCGGCATCATCGAAGAGTCTGCGTACTACGAATCACTGCACGAGCTGCCGCTGATCGCGAACACCATCGCCCGTAAGCGTCTGTATGAAATGAACGTGGTTATCTCGGATACCGCTGAATACGGTAACTACCTGTTCTCTTACGCCTGCGTACCGCTGCTGAAAGAGTTCATGACCACCCTGCAGGCGGGCGATCTGGGCAAAGCGATTGCGGAAGGCGCGGTAGATAACGCACAGCTGCGCGACGTGAACGAAGCCATTCGTAGCCACGAGATCGAGAAAGTGGGCCAGAAGCTGCGCGGCTACATGACCGATATGAAGCGTATTGCGGTAGCGGGTTAACCCTCTTGTCGGGTGGCGCTTCGCTTACCCGACCTACAAAAACGTAAAATGCAGGCCGGGTAAGGCGCAGTCGCCACCCGGCTTTTTATTTGCGATACAACACTTTAATGACGTGGTAGCCAAACTGCGTGTGCAGTGGACCCGTAGGCTCCAGCACCGGGCAGGAGAAAACCACTTTATCGAACGCCGGAACCATCTGGCCCTGACGGAATTCACCCAGGTCGCCGCCGCGTTTGCCTGACGGACAAATCGAGTGTTTCTTTGCCAGCTTGCCGAAGTCGGCGCCGTTTTTAAGCTGTTCAAGAAGATCCTGTGCCAGTTTCTCTTCTTTAACAAGGATATGCAGTGCTGCTGCTGTTTTTGCCATGATCGTGCCTTGAGTCAACGAGTTTACGCTCGGTATACTACCACGCGTTTTTCCTCCTCTCCCGACTTTCATTGAGCGATCCTTATGCGTTTAAACCCCGGACAACAACAAGCCGTCGAATTTGTCACCGGACCCTGCCTGGTGCTGGCGGGGGCGGGATCCGGTAAAACCCGCGTCATCACCAATAAAATTGCCCATCTTATCCGTGGCTGTGGCTATCAGGCGCGGCATATCGCGGCGGTGACTTTTACCAATAAAGCGGCACGCGAGATGAAAGAGCGCGTAGGCCAGACGCTGGGGCGCAAAGAGGCGCGCGGCCTGATGATCTCCACCTTCCACACGCTGGGACTGGACATCATCAAGCGCGAGTATGCGGCGCTGGGAATGAAGTCTAATTTCTCGCTCTTCGATGACACCGATCAGGTGGCCTTGCTCAAAGAGTTGACCGAAGGGCTGATCGAGGATGACAAAACCGTTCTCCAGCAGCTGATCTCGACGATCTCCAACTGGAAAAACGATCTGATGACGCCATCGCAGGCAGCG
>DATEKR010000163.1:0-2372 GCA_035277345.1 Enterobacteriaceae bacterium | reverse complement strand
TCAGCGCTTCACCGACCGCCAGACGGGCAGAGGCGGCGAAGTCCAGCAGCGCCACCGGCGTACGTTCACCCAGCGCCATCGCTTCGCCGTAGTAGCTGTCGAGGCTCGCGGTAGTTACGGCACAGTTCGCCACCGGGATCTGCCACGGGCCAACCATCTGGTCACGCGCCACCATGCCGGTGACGGTACGGTCACCAATGGTTACCAGGAACGTCTTCTCCGCGACGGCAGGCAGGTGCAGCACGCGGTTGACCGCGTCAGCCACGGTGATTGCCTGACGATCCAGCGCCTTACCTGCGGCTTTACGGGTCTGGACATCGCGGGTCATTTTTGGCGTTTTGCCGAGCAGCACGTCCAGCGGCAGATCGATAGGCTGATTATCGAAGTGGGTGTCGTTCAGGCTCAGGTGCTGTTCTTCCGTCGCTTCACCGATGACGGCATACGGGGCGCGCTCGCGGCGGCACAGCTCGTCAAACAGCGGCAGCTGGTCGGCAGCAACGGCCAGCACGTAGCGCTCCTGGGATTCGTTACACCAGATTTCCAGCGGGCTCATGCCTGGCTCATCGTTCAGAATGTCGCGCAGGTTAAAGCGCCCGCCGCGTCCACCGTCGCTCACCAGCTCCGGCATGGCGTTAGACAGACCGCCTGCGCCCACGTCGTGAATAAAGAGGATCGGGTTAGCGTCGCCCAGCTGCCAGCAGCGGTCGATCACTTCCTGACAGCGGCGCTCCATTTCAGGGTTATCACGCTGCACGGAGGCGAAATCGAGATCGGCGTCAGACTGGCCGGAGGCCATTGACGAAGCAGCTCCGCCGCCCAGACCGATGTTCATTGACGGGCCGCCGAGGACGATCAGCTTCGCGCCCACCACGATCTCACCTTTCTGAACGTGATCGGCGCGAATGTTGCCGATCCCGCCTGCCAGCATGATCGGCTTGTGGTAGCCGCGCAGCTCTTCGCCGTTGTGGCTGTCCACTTTCTCTTCGTAGGTACGGAAATAGCCGTTCAGCGCGGGACGACCAAACTCGTTGTTAAACGCCGCGCCGCCCAGCGGACCTTCGGTCATGATATCCAGCGCGGTCACGATGCGCTCCGGCTTGCCGAAGTCTTCTTCCCACGGCTGTTCAAAGCCCGGAATACGCAGGTTAGAGACCGAGAAGCCCACCAGACCCGCCTTCGGTTTTGCACCGCGGCCCGTTGCGCCTTCGTCACGGATTTCACCGCCGGACCCCGTTGCCGCGCCCGGCCACGGAGAGATCGCCGTCGGGTGGTTGTGCGTTTCTACCTTCATCAGGATATGCGCAGGTTCCTGATGGAAATCGTAGCGCCCTGCTTCGCGATCGGCGAAGAAGCGGCCCACCTCAGAGCCTTCCATCACCGCGGCATTGTCTTTATAGGCAGACAGTACGTGGTCAGGGGTGTGCTCCATGGTGTTTTTAATCATTTTGAACAGCGACTTCGGCTGCTGTTCGCCGTCAATAATCCAGTCGGCGTTGAAAATCTTGTGGCGGCAGTGCTCAGAGTTGGCCTGCGCGAACATATACAGCTCGATGTCGTTCGGATTGCGGTTCAGCTTCACAAAGGCATCGTGCAGGTAGTCGATTTCGTCTTCCGCCAGCGCCAGGCCGAGACGCAGGTTGGCGTCAATCAGCGCCTGACGGCCCTGCCCCAGCAGATCCACGCTCTGCACTGGCGCAGGCTGGTGGTGGGAGAACAACTTCTGCGCGTCGTCCAGAGAGGTAAATACGCTCTCCATCATGCGATCGTGCAGTTCAGCGGCTACGGTCTGCCACTGTTCCGCAGTCAGGGTAGAGGCTTCAACATAGTACGCCACACCGCGTTCCAGACGGTTAATCTGGTTCAGACCGCAGTTGTGAGCGATGTCGGTAGCTTTAGAAGACCAGGGGGAGATGGTGCCCGGACGCGGGGTTGCAAGGATCAGTGTGCCGGTTGGCGTGTGGCTACTCAGGCTTGGACCATACTTGAGCAGGCGTTCCAGCTGCTCGCGCTCTTCTGTGTTCAGGGGGGCGTTCAGATCAGCAAAATGGACATACTCAGCGTAAATATTGCTTACCGGAAGGTTGGCTGCCTGAAAGCGTGCCAGCAGTTTGTTGATACGGAAGGCAGACAGTGCAGGCGAACCACGCAGAATTTCCATCATAAGTCTCTCGTTTTCGAAGCGCCGGGGCGCTTTCAGTGTGCGCAAGGGGGAAAACGGGCGTCATTATAGAGAATCCTGAGCGCAGACGAAACCGTTTGCGTCGAAATAAAATTTGCACAGAGATTTAACAATAGATGTGACCTGTCTCTCTAATTGGTTGCCAAGTGGCGCAAGTTTACGCAAAATGCCGCTCATTCAATGGCAAACCTTA
>DATEKR010000162.1:0-7103 GCA_035277345.1 Enterobacteriaceae bacterium | reverse complement strand
TAATCCTTATAAATATAATTCAACTCTTCGCAACAGGATTATTGCTACCGACATTCTGTAGTCACGCTATTACGTTGCAGCAGGCAGTGACTTCCGCCTTTCGGTACGACGCTGCGCTCCAGTCGGGTCAGAAAACCACCGATGCGGATAAGCAAAAATACTGGCAGGGTGTTTCCGGGCTACTTCCACAGGTGGGCCTTGAAGGCAGCTGGAACCATCAGGAGCAGCCCGAAGCTAACTATCAAAACGGCATGACCAGCCATAACTACAACGTACGCGTACAGCAGCCGATTTTTGATATGAGCAAAGTCGCGGCCTGGAAGAAAGGCGACGCGATCGCCAGTACCGCCGATGCGCAGCTCCGTCAGGTCCAGGAAAAGCTGACAGCGGATGTCGCAGAGGCCTTCTTTTCCGTACTGCATCAGCGGGAAGTCATGCAGGCCGCAAAAGCGACCGGCGAGAACCTCACCCGCCAGCTGAGCAGGCTGCGCACGGGGTTAACGCAAGGGCAAAACACCCGCACCGAGGTCGATGAAGCGCAGGCTAATGCTGACATTGCCACTGCCCGCACCATTCAGGCAGAGAACGACCTGCTGCTGGCCGGGGAAGCCTTTCGCCGCCTGACGGGCGTGGCACCCGATACTATCGAAGCGGTGAAGTGGCAGTGTGCCCGCCAGCCGGTAATGAATGACCTGGCCGAGGCATTACGTCAGGCACAGCAAAATAATGTGCAGGTCAGGATCGCCCGCTTCCAGACGGCGCAGGCGAATGCCGATATGGACTCCGCCAATAGCGCGCACCTTCCCGTGGTTTCGGCGTATGCCAGCTACGGTAAAAACTGGAGCCGCAGCGAAAATGACAGCGTTCTGTATGACGCTATTTTTGGCAATGATTCGAAAAGCTCCAGTCTGCAATACGGCGTCAATGTCTCCATTCCGCTGTTTTCCGGGGGCGGCCAGCTCTCTCAATCCTTTGAAGCCACGTACCGGCATCAGGCCGCAAAATTTGCGATCGTCGACGCTCAGCGCAAAGCCATCCAGGACACCCGTTCCGCCTGGCTGAATATTAAAAACGGCGCAGCGCTGGTGGAAGCACAGACGTATGCGGTGGAATCCGCCAAAAAAAGAGTCCGCTCTGTCGGGTATGGCAAAGAGATGGGCTTTCGCACCGTCAATGATGAGCTGGATGCACAGCAAAAATATTTTGAATCGGAGAGGGACCTGTCCGAATCAAAATACCGCTATTTATCGGCTCTGCTGAATATCGCCCGGCTGACCGGTAACCTGGATATCGCCATGCTGGGCCAGTTCAGCTGCCGGTAATCTCAACCTCACACTATGAGTATGCAGATGGATAATTCTCTTTTCCGGCCCGAGGCGGTTAAGGCAGCCAACCGGGGGATGCTGGGTACGGTTTCTCTCTGGTGCCCGCCTTATCGCTGGGTGGTCATTTCACTGGTGGTGCTGATCACCGTGCTGTCGGCAGCGCTGTTTATTTTCGGAACCTATACGAAGTATGAAACCTCGACCGGGGAGCTGGTCCCGCGCGACGGCATGCTGGCGATCCTACCGCCGGTGGCCGGGACCATAGTCAGTATTCCCGTCAAAGAAGGCCAGCAGGTAAAAAAAGGCGACGTGCTGATGGTCCTGTCATCTGAGGTGTCGACCACAATGGGACAAACCCGGGAGATGATCGCCGAAACGCTGAACGCCCAGCGCAAGCGCCTGGAGCAGGACTTAATCTCGCTGACCACCCTGAGCCAGGTTGAAACCCAGGGGCTGAAAGATAACGAGAAAAGCCTGGTGCAGCAAAAAGAACGGCTTGCCCAGCAGATGAAGCACCGCCAGAAGCAGGTTGCGCTGGCACGCACCCAACTGGACAAGCTGAATGCCATGCGTGAGCAGGGTTACGCCTCAAATCGTCAGGTGGAAGAGCAGGAGTCGAACCTGCTGGAGAGCCAGGCTCGCCATCAGGAGTACCAACGCCAGCTGCTGGATATTGATCAGAAGATCATGCAGGTCCGCCAGCAACTGACGCAGAAGCCCCTTGACGACAGGCGCAAACGTAACGATATCCAGCGTCAGCTTGGCGAAAATGCCCAGACCCTGGCGGAAAATGAATCCCGTCGCGCTTTTGAACTGCGCGCGCCGAAGGACGGCACCGTCGGAACCATCATGGTGAAAAACGGGCAGATGCTGAATGCCGGGCAGTCGGCGATTTCCGTGCTGCCGAAAGATGCCCAACTGCTGGCCCGCATCATGGTCGGCACCCGGGCGATTGGTTTCCTTGAGCCCGGACAAAGAGTGGTGCTGCGCTACCAGGCCTTCCCCTATCAAAAATTCGGTCAGCAGTACGGCAAGGTGCTGGAAGTCTCCCGGACGGCGTTTTCGCCTCAGGAAGTCGCCAGCCTTACGGGCAAAAACAACGTTCAGGAACAGCAGTACCGGATATTAGTCCAGCTGGATCGCCAGTCGATTGCCGCCTACTCCCGCAACGAACCGCTAAGACCGGGTATGGCGCTGGATGCCGATTTCCTGGTGGATCAGCGCCATCTTTATGAATGGGTGCTGGAACCACTGTACGCCCTTGGCCATAACATCTCCCTCTAATTAACAGGGTATTTTTGTGTCACTTATACAAAAACTCAATTTCAGCTGGTTTAATCGCCTGCCCGTCATTCGCCAGACACAGGCCGCAGAATGCGGACTAACCTGCGTTGGAATGATTGCCAACTATTACGGCCACGATTTCGATATGCTCTCCCTGCGCCGTCGCTTTTCGACGTCGCTAAAGGGGGCAACGCTCTCGGATGTCATTTCGATCGGCCAGCGGCTCGGGTTAACCTCGCGGGCGCTGCGCATCGAGCTTGAAGAACTCCCCCGGCTGAAGACGCCGTGCATTTTGCACTGGAAGCTCGATCACTTTGTGGTGCTGAAAAAGGTCGACGGAAAAAAGATCGTTATCCACGATCCGGCAACGGGCATGCGCGCAGTGCCGATGAAAGAGGTTTCGGAGCACTTTACCGGCGTTGCGCTGGAACTGGTGCCGGCGACGGATTTCCAGCCGAAAAAAGAGAAAGAAACGCTGTCGATGCGCAAGCTGATCGGCAGCGTTTCCGGGGTGAAATCAGCCTTTCTGCAGATCATGATCCTGTGCGTGGCGCTGGAGCTATTCGGCATCCTCGGTCCCTTCTTTATGCAGTGGGTGATGGATATGGTGCTGGTTTCCGCCGACTACTCGCTGCTCAGCCTGCTCGGGATGGGCTTTATTATGGTGGCGGTTTTCCAGAACCTGATTTCCGCATTGCGTTCCTGGGTGATGACCTGGTTTTCCAGCATGCTGAGCGTGCAATGGACCACTAACGTCTGCCGACATATGCTCAAACTGCCGCTTATCTGGTTTGAGTCACGCCACGTGGGCGACGTGCTGTCGCGCTATGACTCACTGAATACCATTCAGAACACCCTGACCACGCGTTTTATCAGCACTCTGCTTGATGGCGTGATGTCGATCGTGACCCTGGTTATGCTGTTTGTCTACAACGGCACCCTCGCCTGGCTGGTGATAGCCCTGTTTGTTTCTTATGCGGTCATCCGCCTGGTCTCCTATGAACCGCTCCGGCGCGCCACCGAGGATCAAATTGTCAGCGGTGCCCGCACCCAGTCCTCGCTGCTGGAAACGCTGCGCGGTATTCAGGCCGTCAAAACCAACAATAAGCAAACGCCCCGGCTGTCGGTCTATATGAACTACCTGATCGATACCACCAATAAAAACATCGCCATACAGAAGCTCAGCATTCTTTTCGGTACCACCCAGGGCCTGATCTCCTCGATAGGTCGCGTGGTACTGATCTGGCTGGCGGCGCGCCAGGTGCTGGAGGGAAACTTCTCTGCCGGGATGCTGACCGCGTTTATCAGCTTCTCAGATCAGTTTATTGCCCGCGCCGCCGGGCTGATTAATGCGCTGATTGATTTCCGGATGCTGCGAATGCACGGCGAGCGCTTATCAGACATCGTGCTGACTGAAATGGAGCCGGAGCAGGATCATACCCAGCCGGTGCAAGCTCAGGGAACGGATAAAGTCGGCGATATTACGCTGCGCGCCCTGAAATTCCGCTATGCGGAAACGGAACCCTGGGTGATTAACGGCATCAACCTGACCATCAAAGCCGGTGAGTCCGTGGCGATTGTCGGCCCTTCAGGGCAGGGGAAAACCACCCTGGCAAAAATTATTCTTGGCCTGCTCAACCCCAACGAGGGCAGCATCCTGGTCGACGGACACGAGATTACCAAAACCGGCCTTCAGCATCACCGCGAACAGATTGGCTGCGTAATGCAGGATGACATCCTGTTCTCCGGCTCAATTGCAGAAAACATCAGCTTCTTCGATGCCGGGATGGAGATGGAGAAGGTGATCCGCGTTGCGCGGGCGGCGCAGATCCATGACGACATCATGAGCATTCCGATGAACTACTACAGCCTTGTCGGCGATATGGGGTCGTTCCTCTCCGGGGGTCAGCAGCAGCGGGTCCTGCTGGCCAGGGCCCTGTATCGCGAGCCGAAGATCCTGGTGCTGGATGAAGCAACCAGCCACCTTGACGTGAAGAACGAGCATCTTATCAACACCGAAATCAAGAAAATGCAGGTCACACGCATCATTGTTGCCCACCGCCCTGAAACAATCCGCAGCGCGGACCGGATAATTTTGCTGCAAAACGGCCTGGCCTCAGAGTTAACATACAGTCAATTTTTCCCTCAGGGAATCAAAGCATAAGGATATTTCATGCATCACGACCGCTGTATTTTTAAAGAAGGTAGCCTCGCGATCCCACAGGGTTTTATCGACAGGACGGTAAATATTCTTGCCGACGCTCAGTCCCTTCAGCCACCGGTGAATATTTCCCGGGATAACCTGCCCGCAGGGGCGCAGCTCAGCGACTATATCGCACAGCAGCTGGGTGAATTACAGCGCAACGTGACGGGCTGGGAGGAACAGGCAAGAACGGAGGTGGTGCTGGGGGAAAACTACTGCACGGGAATTGGGCTGAACTACAGCTTCCTGCACCCGGATACCCGCCGTATCTGGCAAACTCAGGCGGTGTTTGACTGCGGTAACGGCGCCATTCTGGTGGTCTCCACCAGCAAAGCAGCGGAATTTACGCCCGAAGAGCAGGCGAATTTTCTCCAGATAATACAGAGCTTTCGCCCCCACACCTGACGGGCCGCGGCCATAAAAAAACTGCACCCCATGAGGTGCAGTTTATACGATCGGGTTGCTGGCGAATTAACGCGCCAGCCAGCCACCGTCAACGGCAATGGTGTAGCCGCTGATATAGTCAGATGCACCGGACGCCAGGAATACAACCGGGCCCATCAGATCGCTCGGCAGACCCCAGCGACCAGCCGGGATACGGTCAAGGATCTCAGCACTACGCTGTTCGTCAGCACGCAGCTGCTGGGTGTTGTTGGTCGCCATGTAGCCCGGCGCGATAGCGTTCACGTTGATGTTGTGCTTCGCCCATTCGTTCGCCAGCAGACGGGTCACGCCCATTACGCCGCTTTTGGATGCGGTGTAAGACGGTACGCGGATACCACCCTGGAAGGAAAGCATAGAGGCGATGTTGATGATTTTGCCGCCGTGGCCCTGGGCAATAAAGTGCTTCGCCGCCGCCTGCGCCATAAAGAACACGCTCTTGATGTTCAGGTTCATCACGTCGTCCCAGTCTTTCTCGCTGAAGTTGATCGCGTCTTCACGACGAATCAGACCCGCGTTGTTGACCAGAATGTCGATTTTGCCGAATTCGGCAACCGCACGTTCCAGCAGAGCCGGGATACCGTCGATCTGACGCAGGTCAGCGGTCAGGCTCAGGAAACGGCGACCCAGCGCGGTTACGCGCTCGATGGTTTCGGTCGGCTCAACGATGTTGATACCGACGATGTCACAGCCAGCTTCCGCCAGACCCAGTGCCATACCCTGACCCAGACCGGTGTCGCAACCGGTCACAACTGCTACCTTACCTTGAAGAGAAAATGCATCCAGAATCATGTTGTTTCCTTTATCTGTCAGCGCCTGTACCGGACAGGCATGATTATGCTTATGCTGTCCGCGACTAGCGCAGATCCTTAACTGCTACGTGGTCCATATCATCAAAGACCTGGTTTTCGCCTACCATCCCCCAGATGAAGGTGTAAGCACGCGTACCCACGCCAGAGTGAATAGACCAGCTTGGAGAAATCACCGCCTGCTCGTTATGCATGACGATATGACGCGTTTCCTGAGGCTGCCCCATCATGTGGAACACGCAGGCGTCTTCTTCCATATTGAAATAGAAGTAAACTTCCATACGACGCTCGTGCGTGTGGCAAGGCATGGTGTTCCACAGGTTGCCCGGATCAAGCTCGGTCAGGCCCATGCTGAGCTGGCAGGTTTCCAGTACGTCAGGAACGAAATATTTGTTGATGGTGCGGCGGTTGCTGGTGAGGTTATCGCCCAGCGTAACCGGGGCAACGTCGGCCGGGGTGACTTTTTTGGTCGGATAGGTCAGGTGAGCCGGAGCACAGTTGTAGTAGAACTTCGCTGGCTTAGCGCTATCAACACTTGCGAAAACCACTTCTTTCGCCCCTTTACCAACGTACAGCGCGTCGCGATGGCCAATCTCAAAAACCTGGCCGTCTACGGTGATGGTGCCTGCGCCGCCGATGTTAATCACGCCCAGTTCACGGCGTTCGAGGAAGTAGCTTACGCCAAGCTGTTTGCCGACTTCGCCGCCGACGGATACGGTTTTCGCAACCGGCATAATGCCGCCAACGATGATACGGTCGATATGGCTGTACACCATGCTGTATTCGTCAGCAACGAACACTTTCTCAACCAAAAACTCATCGCGTAGCCCCTGGGTATCCAGTGTTTTGGCGTGCGCGCTGTGGATGCTTTGTCTGACTTCCACATTTACCTCCAGAATAGTGTTGATTCAAAATAGCTTTCGAACGGAGTAAAAACGGCGTTCCGTTTTACGAATGACTACATCTTATCCCGGCTGAAATGCGTTTTCAATTCTAAATAAAACAACGTTTCACTTTTTCTGCTATTTAATGTCAGAAATG
>DATEKR010000161.1:0-7776 GCA_035277345.1 Enterobacteriaceae bacterium | reverse complement strand
GAGGAGGTCTGGAAAAAGTTGGCTGCCGAGGTGATGGCTAACGTGCTCGGCCAGCACTACTTCACCGAGATGTGGCACAACGGTAAAAAGGTGAAGTTTCAGAATCGCCCAACCGAGTACAGTCTGGGGCGTGACGGGCATCAGGCGGTGCTGACCTTCGGCCTGCCGCTGGCAGAGCCGCAGCCGCTGGCCGGTCAGACTTATACGTTTTCCTCCTTCGACCCAACCTACTATGTTGATATGAGTTATGCCGAAGACAGCAATGCCGCGCTGCCCGCCGCGCTGCAGAGATCCTGCAGGCTAACGGTCAAAACGCCGGAGCCGGATGAGTCGGTGCTGGGTTTTGCCCAGTCGCTTGATAAGGCCGATGCGCCGCCGGAGGATATGGAGCTGGGTAAACAATTTGCACAAACGGTGACGGTGATATGTCAGTAATGGCCCTTAAAACTTCAGGACGCTACCGGCAGCTCTGGCCGCTGGCGCTGTTAGCTGTCGTGATGCTGCTCGGCGGCGTCTGGCTGTGGCAGGCCTGGCCGCAGGTGATGCTGAAAAGCATTATCTGGCAGCGCGAGGTCAATCAGCAGATGAGCACCTTGCTCAAGGCGGTGGCGGAAAATCCGGCCCGGGCGGGCGGCTCGCTGCTGATGTTCAGCTTTGTCTATGGCGTACTGCATGCGCTGGGCCCCGGGCACGGGAAAGTGGTGATTACCACCTGGCTTGCCACCCATCCGTCGAAACTCAAATCCAGTATTAGCCTGACTCTGGCCTCGTCGCTGCTGCAGGGACTGGTGGCGATTGGTCTGGTGGTAGGCGTGCTGTCGGTTCTGCAGCTTCCGGCCAGGCAGCTGCATCTGAGTGGTTTCTGGCTGGAGAAAGCCAGCTATGCGCTGGTTGGCGTGCTGGGGCTGATGCTGTGCTGGCGGGCGTTGAAAAAACTGCGTGTGCTACTGCGCCGTCCTGCGTTTAAATCCTTTACGCCACATCATCAACATCATGCTAACTGCGGCTGCGGTCACCAGCATCTGCCTTCGCAGGAGCAGCTGCAAAGCGGCGATGACTGGCGCGCAAGGCTGATGATTATTCTGTCAATGGGGATGCGGCCCTGCTCCGGGGCGCTGATGGTCCTGCTGTTCAGCAAGGTGATTGGCGTCTTTTACTGGGGAATGGCGTCGGCGCTGGCGATGGCGGCGGGCACGTCGCTGACCATTACGTCTCTGGCGCTGCTGGTGCACAGCTGTCGTCGGCTGGCGGTAAAACTCAGCGGTCATCGTGCGCCGGTACTGTGGCGTCAGGTTGGCTGGAGTACCCTGGCCTTAGCCGGAGGCGTGTTCTTACTGGTGGCTGCGGGCGTGATGTGGTTTAGTGCGGTGCCGGTGGCAAGAGGATTCAGACCGTTTTAAACGACCTGCCCCTCGGGAGAGGGGCAAGGAGAGAGATTAACGCTTCAGAGCGTCGCTCAGCTCGTCACGCATATTCGCCAGCATCGCTTTCACGACACGCGGGTTACCTGCGACAACGTTACCGGTGCTCATGTAGTTATGACCGCCGGTGAAATCACAAACCAGACCGCCCGCTTCACGTACCAGCAGTTCGCCAGCAGCGAAATCCCACGGCTTCAGGCCAATCTCAAAGAAACCGTCCACGCGGCCAGCGGCAACGTAGGCCAGATCCAGCGCGGCGGAACCGGTGCGGCGGAAGTCTGCACACTCAGTGAAGAGTTTACCGATGATGTTCATATAGGTGGTGGCGTACTGCTTGGCTTTAAACGGGAAGCCGGTCGCCAGAATGGTGCCATCCAGATCGCGAGCGATGCTGCCGCGCAGACGGTAGCCGTTCAGCTGTGCGCCCTGGCCGCGAGTGGCGGTGAACAGTTCGTTGCGCATAGGATCGTAAACCACAGCCACTTCAGTGCGGCCTTTGATACGAACGGCGATAGATACCGCGAAGTGCGGCAGGCGTTTAATGAAGTTGGTCGTGCCATCCAGCGGATCGATGACCCATTGTACATCCTGGTCTTCACCTGAGTGCTCACCGCTTTCTTCGGTGATAATGGTGTGCTGCGGATAGGATTTGCGAATAACTTCAATAATCATCGCTTCGGCAGCTTTATCCACGTTGGTTACGAAATCGTTAGTTCCTTTCTGATTCGTTTCAACGGAATCAGGCGTTTCGTAATGTTTGGCAATCAGGTTACCCGCCTTGCGCGCAGCGCGCACGGCGATGTTGAGCATCGGATGCATCGGTCTCTCTCACTGGATGTTAAAGAACGGAAAACGGCGCATATCATAGCAGCGAGTTCGTTATCTGTCTCTCGTTTATGATAATATGGCCAAATATTCTTTAGCCGTAGAAAAATGATGCTGCAAAATATTCGAATCGTGCTGGTGGAAACCTCGCACACCGGCAATATGGGCTCCGTTGCCCGTGCCATGAAAACCATGGGCTTAACTAATCTGTGGCTGGTCAATCCGCTGGTCAAACCCGACTCGCAGGCTATCGCCCTGGCGGCCGGTGCCAGCGATGTGATCGGCAACGCGCAGATTGTTGACACCCTCGACGAAGCGCTGTCCGGCTGTAGTCTGGTGGTGGGCACCAGCGCCCGCTCCCGTACTCTGCCGTGGCCGATGCTTGACCCGCGTGAATGTGGTCTGAAAAGCATTAGCGAAGCCGAACACGCGCCGGTGGCGCTGGTCTTTGGCCGCGAGCGCGTTGGCCTGACCAACGACGAGCTGCAAAAATGCCACTATCACGTTGCCATTGCCGCCAATCCGGAGTACAGCTCCCTGAACCTGGCGATGGCCGTGCAGGTGATTTCCTACGAAGTGCGGATGGCCTGGCTGGCGTTGCAGGAAGCTGCTGAACCGGCGGCGGAACCCGAAGCGCCGTATCCGCTGGTGGACGATCTGGAACGTTTCTACGGTCACCTCGAACAGATTCTGCTGAACACCGGTTTTATCCGCGAAAATCATCCGGGACAGGTGATGAATCGACTGCGTCGCTTGTTTACGCGCGCACGCCCTGAGAGCCAGGAGCTGAATATTCTGCGCGGTATGCTGGCCTCCATCGAGCAGCAGAAGAAGCCGCGTTAAGGCTGCCTCAAGCGAAACGGCACGCATTGCCAAATACCTGACTAAAACAGTCAAGTAAATAGTTGACCATTTTAGTCAGGAATGTCATCCTTGCTCCTGCTATGCAACACCTTTAATTAATATAAAACCCCGGACAGGGGCGCGTTGAGGTTAAGTAAGACATGAGACTGACATCTAAAGGGCGTTATGCCGTGACTGCCATGCTGGACGTTGCACTCAACTCCGAATCGGGTCCGGTGCCGTTGGCTGATATTTCTGAGCGACAGGGAATCTCGCTTTCCTATCTTGAACAGCTGTTCTCTCGTTTACGTAAAAACGGTCTGGTCTCCAGCGTCCGTGGTCCTGGCGGTGGTTATCTGCTGGGCAAAGATGCGTCAAGCATCGCCGTAGGTGAAGTGATCAGCGCCGTTGACGAATCAGTAGACGCTACCCGCTGTCAGGGTAAAGGCGGATGCCAGGGCGGCGATAAGTGCCTGACCCACGCGCTGTGGCGCGATCTCAGCGACCGTCTGACCGGTTTCCTGAACAACATCACCCTGGGCGAACTGGTGAACAACCAGGAAGTGCTCGATGTATCAGACCGTCAGCAGGCCCATGAGACCCACCGTTCTACCCGCTCGCAGGACACGATTAACGTTAAGCTGCGCGCATAAGCTGTATCCGCCCGACACGAAATACGCGTCGGGCGTTAGTGAAATTATAAAATAAAGATTTCAGAATCAGGCGAGGGCAATGCCCCACCCGAGCGGTCGTACATCCAGCCGGTCGTCTGATTCCTTGCATTTGAGTGATGTACGGAGTTTAAGAGCAATGAAATTACCGATCTATCTCGATTACTCCGCAACCACGCCGGTGGACCCGCGTGTTGCTGAGAAAATGATGCAGTGCCTGACCCTGGACGGGAACTTTGGTAACCCGGCCTCCCGCTCACACCGTTTCGGTTGGCATGCTGAAGAGGCTGTTGATATCGCCCGTAATCAGATCGCCGAGCTGGTCGGTGCTGACCCGCGTGAAATCGTCTTTACCTCTGGTGCGACTGAGTCCGACAACCTGGCGATCAAAGGTGCGGCCAACTTCTATCAGAAAAAAGGCAAGCACATCATCACCAGCAAAACCGAGCATAAAGCGGTGCTGGATACCTGTCGTCAGCTGGAGCGCGAAGGCTTCGAGGTGACTTACCTCGCGCCGAAAAGCAACGGCATTATCGACCTTAAAGAACTCGAAGCGGCGATGCGTGATGACACCATCCTCGTTTCTATCATGCACGTGAATAACGAAATCGGCGTGGTGCAGGACATCGCAACCATCGGCGAAATGTGTCGCGCCCGCGGCATTATCTATCACGTGGATGCCACTCAGAGCGTGGGCAAACTGCCTGTCGACCTGAGCCAGCTGAAGGTGGACCTGATGTCCTTCTCCGGCCACAAAATCTACGGTCCGAAAGGGATCGGCGCGCTGTACGTGCGTCGTAAACCGCGTATCCGTATCGAAGCGCAGATGCACGGCGGCGGTCACGAGCGCGGCATGCGTTCCGGTACCCTGCCTGTCCACCAGATCGTCGGTATGGGTGAAGCTTACCGTATCGCGAAAGAAGAGATGGAAACCGAGATGGCGCGCCTGCGCACTCTGCGTAACCGTCTGTGGGACGGCGTGAAAGATATGGAAGAGGTCTACCTGAACGGTGACCTTGAGCAAGGCGCACCGAACATTCTCAACGTCAGCTTCAACTATGTTGAAGGCGAGTCGCTGATTATGGCGCTGAAAGACCTGGCCGTTTCCTCTGGTTCTGCCTGTACGTCTGCAAGTCTTGAGCCATCCTATGTGCTGCGTGCACTGGGCATGACCGACGAACTGGCGCACAGTTCTATCCGTTTCTCTTTAGGTCGTTTCACTACCGAAGAAGAGATTGACTACGCCATCCAGCTCGTTCGCAACTCCATTGGCCGTCTGCGCGACCTTTCTCCGCTGTGGGAAATGTTCAAGCAGGGCGTGGATCTGAACAGCATTGAATGGTCACATCATTAATTCGGGAACCTGAGAGGAAAAATTACCATGGCATACAGCGAAAAAGTTATCGATCATTACGAGAATCCGCGCAACGTTGGCTCTTTTGACAACAGCGATGAATCCGTTGGCAGCGGCATGGTGGGTGCACCGGCCTGTGGCGACGTGATGAAACTGCAGATCAAAGTGAACAACGACGGCATCATCGAAGACGCACGTTTTAAAACCTACGGCTGTGGCTCAGCCATTGCCTCCAGCTCGCTGATCACCGAATGGGTGAAAGGGAAGTCTCTGGACGAAGCGCAGGCGATCAAGAACACCGATATCGCCGAAGAGCTGGAGCTGCCGCCGGTTAAGATCCACTGCTCTATCCTGGCGGAAGATGCTATTAAAGCCGCAATCGCGGATTACAAAAGCAAACGTGAAGCTAAATAATTGAGGTAAAGGTATGTCGATTACCCTTAGCGACAGTGCTGCCGCGCGAGTAAATTCTTTCCTGACCAACCGTGGTAAGGGATTTGGCCTGCGTCTGGGCGTGCGTACGTCAGGCTGCTCCGGAATGGCCTATATTCTGGAATTTGTTGATGAACCGGCGTCAGAAGATACCGTGTTCGAAGACAAAGGCGTCAAGGTTGTGGTCGACGGCAAGAGCCTGAAGTTCCTCGATGGCACTCAGCTGGACTTCGTCAAAGAAGGCCTGAACGAAGGGTTTAAATTTACCAACCCGAACGTCAAAGATGAGTGTGGCTGCGGCGAAAGCTTCCACGTTTAGTCGCGGCTCCCGATAACCCCACCGCAGTCCGCTGCGCGTGGGGTTTGCTTTACTACGAAACCCCTGAGATTGTTATGGATTACTTCACCCTCTTTGGGTTGCCAGCCGGTTATCCGCTCGACACCCAGGCTCTCGCCGTGCGTTTTCAGGATCTGCAGCGTCAGTTCCATCCCGATAAATTCGCCAGCGGGTCGGCGGCCGAGCAGCTGGCGGCGGTACAGCAGTCTGCCACCATCAATCAGGCCTGGCAGACTCTGCGCCATCCGCTTTCCCGCGCCGAGTATTTGCTCTCGCTGCACGGCTTTGATTTAGCCAGCGAACAGCACACGGTCCGCGACACGGCGTTTTTGATGGAGCAGCTGGAACTTCGTGAGGAGCTGGATGAAATAGACCAGGCGCAGGACGCCGGGCGACTTTCAGCTTTTCAGCAGCGGGTCACGCAGATGTACCAGTCCCGTCTTCAGTTAATGACGGAGCAGTTGGCCGACGCCAACTGGGACACGGCGGCGGACACCGTGCGTAAACTGCGTTTTCTCGATAAACTTCAAAGCGCGGCAGAACAATTAGAAGAAAAACTGCTCGACTTTTAATTTTTTTGGAAGCAAAACATGGCGTTATTACAAATTAGTGAGCCGGGTCTGAGCGCCGCGCCGCACCAGCGACGTCTGGCGGCGGGCATTGACTTAGGCACCACCAACTCCCTGGTGGCTACCGTGCGTAGCAGCCAGGCGCAAACCCTTGTGGACAGCAACGGTCGCGATCTGCTGCCTTCCGTGGTCCATTATCAGGCCGGGAGCCACATCGTCGGTGATGAAGCCCGTGCTCTCGCGGCGCAGGATCCGGTCAATACCATCAGCTCCGTTAAGCGCATGATGGGCCGCTCGCTGGCCGATATTCAGGCCCGCTACCCGCACCTGCCTTACCAGCTTCAGGCAAGCGAAAATGGCCTGCCGATGATTGCCACCCCTGCCGGTCTACTCAACCCGATCCGCGTCTCCGCTGATATTCTTCAGGCGCTGGCGGCGCGTGCGCGTGAAGCGCTGGACGGCGATCTGGACGGCGTAGTGATTACCGTGCCCGCCTATTTCGACGATGCACAACGTCAGGGCACCAAAGACGCCGCCCGACTGGCGGGTCTGCACGTCCTGCGTCTGCTGAATGAGCCAACCGCTGCCGCTATCGCCTACGGTCTGGATTCTGGCCAGGAAGGGGTGATTGCCGTGTACGATCTCGGCGGCGGCACCTTTGATATTTCGATCCTGCGCCTGAGTCGCGGGGTCTTTGAAGTGCTGGCGACTGGCGGTGATTCCGCCCTCGGCGGCGATGATTTTGACCATCTGCTGGCGGACTTTATCCGTGAACAGGCCGGGCTAAACGACCGTCAGGATAACCATCTTCAGCGTGCGCTGCTTGATGCCGCTATCGCCGCGAAAATCGCCCTCAGCGACACGGACAGCGTGCGCGTTGACGTGGCTGGCTGGCAGGGGGATATCAGCCGGGCGCAGTTTGATGAACTGATCGGCGCGCTGATAAAGCGGACGCTGCTGGCGTGCCGTCGGGCGCTGAAAGATGCCGGTGTCGACGCCGCTGAAGTGAGCGAAGTGGTGATGGTCGGCGGTTCGACCCGCGTGCCGCTGGTGCGTGAGCGGGTTGGCGAATTCTTCTCGCGCCCGCCGCTGACGTCTATCGACCCGGACAAAGTCGTGGCCATCGGCGCGGCGATTCAGGCGGATATCCTTGTCGGCAACAAGCCGGACAGCGAAATGCTGCTGCTCGACGTGATCCCGCTCTCTCTGGGGCTGGAAACCATGGGGGGCCTGGTCGAGAAAGTGATCCCGCGTAACACCACCATCCCGGTGGCCCGCGCTCAGGAATTTACTACCTTTAAAGACGGGCAGACCGCCATGTCTA
>DATEKR010000160.1:0-3803 GCA_035277345.1 Enterobacteriaceae bacterium | reverse complement strand
ACTCAACGGCTGTACCATTGGCAGACCGGCTTTATCATGCAAGATCTCCAGCGCCACATCATAGGTTTGCGCCAGTAAATCACGGGTGACGATATCCCCCGGCGCGCCGCTGGCTTTCAGCGCCCCATCGGCAAAGATCAGCAGGTTATCGGCATACTGACAGGCCAGATTGAGATCGTGCAGTACGATCACCGTTACCAGACCACGGGCACGGGTCTGCTCGCGAACCAGGTCGAGCATCGCAATCTGATGGCGCAGATCCAGGGCACTGACCGGCTCATCCAGCAGCATCATTCTGGCATTACGCATCAATACCTGGGCAAAGAGCGCCATCTGCCGCTGTCCGCCGCTCAGGCTGGTGATATCCCGGTGCGCAAGCTCCGCAATCCCCGCGGCCTGCAGGCAGGTCATCGCCTGCTCCAGAATCGAAGGGTCGATATGCAGCGTCAGGGCATCAAGTCCGCCGAGCACGACAATTTCCAGCACGCTCAGTGAGATATCAATCGTGGTGTCCTGCGGCATATAGGCAATATCCTGCCGCCAGCGCTGCACCTCCCGCGAGCGATGATGACCGGGATCCAGTCTGCGTTCATGCCACTGAACGCTGCCCACCGTAAAGGCATGATCGGCAAACAGGGTGCGCAGCAGGGTCGATTTTCCCGTACCGTTCGGGCCGATAATCACATGCATCTGCCCTGCGGCGAGGATGGCGTTGATCCCCGCCATAATGGTCTGCTGGCCGTGGGCCATACTGAGGTCGGTTATCGTTAACATTATTTTGCTCGCCTCCGCGGGGAGAAGATCAGCCACAGCAGGAATGGCACCCCGACAATCGCAGTGACAATCCCGACCGGGAACAGGGAGCCGGGAATAATGGATTTCGACATGACCGAAGCGGCGGAGAGCATCAGCGCCCCGCAGAGCATCGACATGGGCAAATAGAAACGCTGATCTTCGCCGACGCTGACCCGTGCCAGATGCGGCGCCACAAGGCCAATAAAGCCAATTACCCCGACAAAACTGGTCGCGGTCGCGGTCATCACGGCCACGATCACCAGCACCTTGATCCGCAGGCGACGAACGTTAACCCCGAGGCTGGCGGCGCGCATTTCCCCCATCCGCAGGGCCGCCAGTTTCCAGGAGTCCAGCCACAGCAAAATGCAGCAGACCACCGTCACCACAAAGGTCACCGTCAGCGTGATCCACGTAGTTTTGCTCAGGCTGCCAAACAGCCAGAACAGAATTTGCTGGGACAGTTCAGGCGAAGCAATGAACTGGATCAGCGAAATCAGCGACTGGAAGAGAAACAGCAGCGCGATCCCGCCGAGAATAATCGACTCGATATTCATCCGCCGCATCGACGCGAGGAAAAACAGGAAGGCAGCGGCGATCATCGAAAAGACAAACGCGCCCAGCGGAACGGCAATCAAATCGTGCAGCCCCAGCCCGCCCAGGGCCAGCATCGCCGCCGCGCCAAATCCGGCTGCGGCGGCCATCCCCAGGGTATAAGGGCTGGCCATCGGGTTATTGAGCAGGGTCTGCATCTGGGCACCACCCGCGCCGAGGGAGGCGCCAACCACCAGTGCCATCAGGGCGATGGGCAGACGTAGTCCGCGCACAATGGCGTCGGTCATCGATTCCCTTTCGCCATAATCCAGCAGGGAACGCAGCACCTCAAGCGGCGACAGCAGCGAAGGTCCGGTAGCAACATCAAGAATAAAGCTGAGCAGCGCCAGCAGCGTAAAAAAGACCAGCCACCGCCACCGACGTCGCTCGCGAAGGCGAAACCGGGTGATGGCCTGCTGGTTATCGTTTACCTGAACAGTCATAGGATACCCACAAAAAACGGGAGCCCGAGGGCTCCCGTCTGATACATCGATAGATTTATTTTACCGAAACGGCAAAGGTACCCTGCGGCTTAACGGGCAGATACTTCGCGTAGTAGTTCAGGTAGTTAGCGACCGGATCCATATCGGTAAACTGCGCCGGATAGAGCTGCTTCGCGATGTATTGAACCATGGCGAAGTCAGACAGGGTGCGGGAAGCGCCCTGATAGACGCCATACAGACGGTTCTGCTTGATAGCAGGCAGTTCGCTCCAGCCCTGACGACCGGCAAAGGCGGCCAGCTTGGTGCGCGCTTCGGCTTCGGCGACGCCTTGACCCATCGGCAGCGCGCTGGCCGCTTTATTGTTCTCGCGACCGGAGATCAGAATCACATCCGGCTTAGAGGCCAGCACCTGCTCAGGGTTAATCGGACCCCACCACTCCACGAAGGGCGCAGCGATGTTATCTCCGCCTGCAGCGGTGATCATCGCGCCCCACATGTTTTTACCGTAGGTGAAGGAGTATTCCGCCGGGCCTTTGTTGCCGAACTCAACGTAGACCTTAGGTTTAGCCGCCTTAGCGTCAACCACGCGGCGGGTGACATCCGCCATGGCGTTAGCATAGAAGTCTGCCAGTTCGTCGGCACGTTTCTGCTGGCCCGTCAGGGTGCCCAGCAGGCGCGTTGACGCAGTGTGGCGCGCAACCGTCTGTTCGTTATAGTCCACGACCACAACCGGAATGCCCTCTTTCTCAATACGCTGGGCATCAAGGCCCAGAGCTTTATACTGCCAGTCGGCCAGCACCACCAGGTCCGGCTTCAGGCTGAGGACTTTTTCCACGGAGAAGGTCTGCGCTTCCACTTCTCCGACGTCAGGAATGCTGTTGAGAGACGGACGATGCTTAAGATACATTTCCCAGTTGGCAGGAACCCAGCCCTCCCAGGCCTCGCGGGAAATGCCGACCACCGAATCAAACGCTTTTTCGGTGCCCACGGCCAGATAATCTTCAAAATAAAAGCCCAGCACCACGCGTTTCGCGGGCAGATCGACCTTCACTTCACGACCAATTACATCGGTAATGGTTTTGACTTCTGCCTGAGCCGACAGACTCGCCATGACCAGTACACTTAACCCTAATGCCTGCGCAAGTTTACGCATTTCATCCCCTGCCATTGTTAAAATAATGTTTATTTATTATTCAAGATGTATAAATTGGGAATGATTATCATTTAATTTTAAAGAAAAGCAATAGGGTCCGCGGGTGATATTTTTTAAGGCTATCCGCAGGAATTATCCCCCGACAAGATCGTACTTTTTAATTTTGCGGTACAGCGTGGCGATGCCAATCCCCAGTTCATCCGCCGCCTGTTTTTTATTACTGTATCGGGTAAGCGCATCGCGGATCATCTGTCTCTCCATCTCTTCCAGGGCCGTTACGCTCTCTTCCTGAGGCTCCGCCGTGGCAGCGAGGTCCGGCGGCGCCTGTACCATCATTTTACTGCGGCTAACCAGATTTGGTGGCAGTAACGTCATGTCGATAATTTCACCAGACGGCACAACGTTAACCAGATACTCCATCAAAT
Organism: Enterobacteriaceae bacterium; assembly: GCA_035277345.1. GTDB lineage: Bacteria > Pseudomonadota > Gammaproteobacteria > Enterobacterales > Enterobacteriaceae > BIGb0383. Next base: position 396 of record DATEKR010000160.1, on the reverse strand, counting down.
TACTCAGCTCGCGAATATTTCCAGGCCAGCGGTAGCGCCTGAGAAACGCAACAACCTCAGGTGAAACGCCGGGATAGACCAGATCGAGACGACGGGTATGCAGATGCAAAAAATAGTGGATTAACAGCTCAATGTCCTCCCCACGCTCGCGTAGCGGCGGGAGTCTTAACGGGATCACGTTGAGGCGATAGTAGAGATCTTCCCGGAATTTACCGTCGGCAATGTACTGCTCAAGATTCTGATTCGTCGCGGAAATAATACGGATATCGACAGCTATCGGGCTACTGGCGCCGACAGGCTGAATTTCACGCGACTCTATCACCCGCAGCAGCTTGGCCTGGAGGGTTATCGGCATATCGCCTATTTCATCGAGAAATAACGTGCCCTGATTTGCGG
>DATEKR010000159.1:0-3511 GCA_035277345.1 Enterobacteriaceae bacterium | reverse complement strand
CGCTCAAACATTTCACTATAGTGGTCCATAAAGCAGTCATAGATCAGTTCACCGCGTTCATCAAAACTGAAAGGGTGGCGAATGTGATCCCACGGCTCTGTCGTGTCAACTCCGATCATCCAGCCAAACTCAAGCTGCCATTTTACATTGTCAAAGAGTGCATCGTACTGGGTGGGATATTTACGTAAGTAAGGATGTGCGCCAAAGCGATGATGCACCACTTTCTTTCTCTCCGGTACGTCATTTGGAATAACACGGAAGGGATATGCCAGATAATCGAGTTCATAAAATATCGATGCCATTATCATGGCTTCATCGGGTGAAAGGATAAATTGAATATCATCCAGTTTCAGTTCACATTTAGCATCCCATTTCATATAGAGGGTAAACATTCTTTTCCCTTTCCTTGGTTTTTTATGGATTCTCCGCCTAAAGTATTTAAAAATCAATTAGTTGAAAGTGTAGTAAAAAAGACTTTTATTGATAAGATAAGTATGAAAACACATCCATTTCCTCCCAGGAAATCACTATTGTCCAAATGGCAACTCGCCTAAATCTCTTTCAGCCCCTATTCTGCTTGCCTGTGTTTAGGGGGGGTTATGGCACGTTTTCTGTTTTGTAGTTTCGCGCTGGTTCTGCTTTATCCGTCGGGTATAGATATGTATCTGGTGGGGCTGCCGCACATCGCCCGCGATCTGAATGCCAGCGAAGCGCAGCTGCATATTGCGTTTTCGGCCTACCTGGCGGGGATGGCGTCGTCAATGGTGTTTGCCGGGCGCGTCGCTGATAAAGCGGGTCGTCAGCCCGTCGCCATTACAGGCGCGGTGATTTTTGCGCTGGCTTCTGTGCTGTGTTCACTGGCTCAGGACAGCACGCTGTTCCTTACGGGTCGCTTTATTCAGGGCATTGGCGCAGGCGGCTGCTACGTGGTGGCCTTTGCGATTTTGCGCGACACCTTAAGCGCCCAGCGCCGCGCCAGGGTGCTTTCTATGATGAACGGGATCACCTGCATCATTCCGGTGCTGGCACCGGTGGTGGGCTACCTGATCATGCTGAAATTTCCGTGGCAGAGCCTTTTCTGGACGATGGCGACCATGGGGGCGCTGGTCTTTATCCTGTCGATCGCCGTGCTGAAAGAGACGCATCCCGGCGCGCAGAAGACAGGGCATACCGCGACGATTCACCCGTCAGAGAAACTGCTGAACCGCTTTTTCCTCAGTCGCCTGGCGATAACGACGTTAAGCGTGGCGGTGATCCTCACCTATGTAAACGTTTCCCCGGTATTGCTGATGGAGATCATGGGCTTCGAGCGCGGTGAATATTCGGTTGTGATGGCGCTGAACGCGGTGGTCAGCATGACCGTCTCTTTCTCGATGCCTTTCGCCCTTAATATCTTCCGCCAGCGCACGCTGATGCTGACCTCTCAGGTCGTGTTCCTCGTGGCGGGTGTGATCCTGGCGACCACCAGCTTACCCGCGATGATGCTGGTAGGCATTACGCTGATTTGTGCCGGCTTCTCCACCGGCTTTGGCGTGGCGATGAGCCAGGCGCTCGGTCCGTTCTCGCTGCGGGCCGGGGTGGCAAGCTCGGTGCTGGGCATTGCGCAGGTCTGCGGGTCGTCGCTGTGGATTTGGCTGGCGGCCATCATGGGGCTGAACGCGCTGAATATGCTGATCGGGGTACTGATTGGCTGTAGCATACTGTGCATTATCTTACTTTTAGCGACCCGGCCCGCAGCGCATTATGAAGAAGCCCCTCAGCAGTCTCGATCTTAACCTGTTGTTGTGCCTGCAGCTTTTGTTGCAGGAGCGCAGCGTCACCAAGGCCGCAAAACGGATGAACGTGACGCCGTCGGCGGTGAGTAAATCGCTGGCGAAGCTGCGCGACTGGTTCGACGATCCGCTGTTCGTCAAAACCCCGCTGGGGCTGCTGCCCACGCCGCTGACCGTGAGCCTCGAGCAGGACCTGGCCGACTGGATGCAGATAGGCAACCAGATCCTCGATAAGTTTCATCACGACACGCCCGGCGGCCTGACGTTTGAACTGGCGGCGGAAACGCCGCTGATGCTGATCCGGCTTAACGAGTTGCTGGCGCAGGTCAATCAGCGCTATCCCCAGGCCACGGTGAAGATGCGTCACTGGGATTACGACTCGCTGGACGCCATTACGCGCGGGGAAGTGGATCTGGGCTTTACCGGACGGGAAACGCACCCGCGCTCACGTGAACTGCTGAAGCTGATGCCGTGGTTTATCGATTACGAAATTCTGTTCAGCGATCGTCCGTGCGTCTATCTGCGGGACGATCATCCCGCGCTGGAGGAGGAGTGGAACCTGGAGACGTTCCTGCGCTATCCGCATATCAGCATTTTTTGGGAGCGCAGCGATACCTGGGCGCTGGACGAAGTGCTGCGCGAAATAGGCCGCGAGCGCAATATCGCCATGTGCTTGCCCGGGTTCGAACAGTCGATGTTTATGGCGGCACAGCCCGGCCATAACTACATCGCCACCGCGCCGCATTATTGCCATCACTATAATCAGTACCACCAGCGCAAGCTGGTGAAGCTCCCCATTCCCGTTGATGACGCACAGGCGGAAAAGCTCACCGTGCCCTTCACTCTCATCTGGCATAAACGCAACAGCCACAATCCCAAAATCCTCTGGCTGCGCGAAACCATTAAAGCGCTTTATGGCGCTCCTCTGCGCTAAACGTCCCGATTTTGCCTAAGTAAATGTAAAGTTCGGTCCTAAGGCTTTTCTTAAAGCCATTTACTGATTAAAAGAAAGGCTAAGTTGAGCGATAATGATGTAACCGTTTAACCGACTACGACCATTATCAAGGAGCGAAAAATGGCTACGCATTTTGCACGTGGGACACTGACAGAAGGACGGCTTGTTTCGGCCCGCCTGTCGTCAGCGTGTCACCGTGAAGCACTGAAATTGCCGGAACATCGCAGGACGCGATATTTGGCCTCCAGAGCGCTTCTCGCAGAGCTGATGTTTATGCTGTACGGCACCATAGAACTGCCCGATATGATCACCCAACCCGAAGGCCGACCGGTCTTTGCTGACCCCGACCTCCCTCGTTTCTCCATCGCCTATGCGGGCAACATTATCGGCCTTGCGCTCACCACCGAAGGTGACTGCGGGCTGGATCTGGAGCTTCAGCGTGCCACGCGCGGTTTTCACGTTATTAACCCGCATGAGGATTACCCGCTCTCCAGCAATGAAAAGCTGTGGATCCGAAACCAAAACGATCCCATTGAGGCCAAATCCCAGCTCATCACTCTGCGTCAGAGCATCCGCAAGCTGTGTGGCTGTGCGTCTGATGATGCCAGCCTGCTGCAGCTTCTGCCTGGCTCAGGACGGCTGCGTGCGGCGAAAGCCACGCGGGTCGAAGCGCTCAGCGACGCAGAAGACGTGCTGATCTGGTCCATCGCCGTCACGCCAGCGATTGAACGGCTGAAAATCTGGGAATTTGATAGTTCACGCGGGTGGCACTGCCTTCCGGATG
>DATEKR010000158.1:0-16966 GCA_035277345.1 Enterobacteriaceae bacterium | reverse complement strand
CTTCCAGCCAGCGGAAGAGACCGGCCACGGCGCGCCCGCCGTGCTGGCTACCGGCGCCCTTGACGGGGCGAAGGCAATCTTCGGAATTCATAACGATCCGGCCCTGCCGGTGGGAATTATCGGCAGCAAGGCCGGGGCGCTGACCGCCGGGGTGGATCGCTTTAAGATTGACGTCCGCGGGCGCGGCAGCCATGCGGCACGCCCGCACGAAGGTAACGATCCGCTGATTATTGCCGCGCATCTGGTGACCGCCCTGCAAACTCTGATCAGCCGTAATCTCGACTCGCGGGAAAACGCGGTCGTGTCGGTGACCCAGGTTCACGGCGGCAGCACCTGGAACGTGATCCCGGAAACCGCCTGGCTGGAGGGCACGGTCCGCACCTTTAGCCAGAGCGCACGGGAAGGTCTGGAGCGGCGCTTCCACGATGTGACAGAAGGCGTGGCCCGGACCTTTAATGCTGAGGTGACCCTCGACTGGCAGCCCGGCCCGCCCTCGGTGATTAACACCGCTGAATGGGTCGACTTTGCCCTCGACATCGGCGAGAAAAGCGGTTTTGAAACCCGCCGTCTGGAGGAGAACCCCATCGGGGAGGACTTCGCGTTCTATCTGCAAAAGCTACCCGGCGCCTTTATTATGGTCGGGTCCGGCGGCCCGTTCGCCCTCCATCACCCGCAGTTCCGGGTCGATGACGCGGCACTCTATCCAACCGCACAGTGGCTGGCCGGGCTGGCGGAAGCCGCGCTGATAGCGGGTCATCTCGAGTGAGCCTGACCCGGGCCCTGGCGCGCCTGATTGTTCAGAGTACACCGGATAAGACCGCCCGCGATTGCGCCCGGGAGGGCGTAAAAGATGTGCTGGCGGTGACCCTTCCGGTGATTAGCGGTGCGCTTGACGATCCGGGCCTGGCCGCGCTGCGCCGAATCTGGCCGGGTGCTGACCCGCAGACCCAGGCCCTGCTCGGCGGCTACTGCGCCCACGCCCTCGATTTTGACGACTTCCACGCCGATTTTCGCGGCCACCCCGGCGCAGTGATCCTGCCCGCACTGTTTGCGCTGGCCCGGACTCTGCCAGGGCTGACCACGGAACGCTTTCTTGACGCCCTGGTTATCGGGGTGGAAACCGCCGGACGGCTGGGACTGGCCATCGGTCAGGGCCACTATCTGCGGGGATTTCACAATACCGGCACGCTCGGCACCCTGGCCGCCAGTGCCGCAGCGGCACGCCTGTGCAGAGTGGATGAAGCCACCGCCATCACCGCACTCTCCCTCGCCACCAGCCAGGCAGCCGGACTGCGGGTGCAGTTCGGTTCCACCGCCAAGCCTCTGCACGCCGGTCTGGCGGCACGCGGAGCGGTCACCGCCCTGGAACTGGCAAAGGCAGGTATTGATGCCGGAAGCGGAGATGCACTGGCGGCGTTTATCGCGGCCTATGGCGATAAAGACAGTCGCCCTGCTCGGCTGACCGAAGGCTGGGGTTCCCCCTGGCGTATTGTCACGCCGGGACTGGAATACAAAAACTGGCCGACCTGTAGCGGTACCCACGCCGCCGCTGTGGCCGCGCTGCAGCTGCGTGAACACGGGGCGTTACCTGCCGACATTGACCATATCACCGTCGCCTTCCCGCCCGGCGGCGACGTGGCGACCGCCATTCGTCAGCCGAAAACCGGGATCGAAGCCCGCTTTAGCCTGGAGTACGTGATTGCCCACTGCCTGCTGCATGGCGAACCGCGTATCGCCGATTTCAGCAACGAACCTCTGAAGCAGGAAACCGCAGCGCTGGCTGCGCGGGTGATACGCACGCCCGATCTCAGCGCGCCGCCGGATGCGCTAAACCCTTCCGCCCGCTTCCACGAGGTCACAATCTATCTGCACGGCGGCGAAATCCTGCGCCAGCGGGTTACCCGCCAGCAGACGCTGGCCCGGGGTGTCGATATCGAGGAGAAGTTGCGTAGCAGCCTGTCGTCGCTTCCCGCTGACGCGCAGCAGCGCTGGATGGCGTTAAGTGAACTGGCAAATGATGCCGCACTGTATGAACTCGCTGAGGGATTAGGGTTACGCTAAAGGAGCGAAGGCCTGCACATCGGGGAGGTCATCGTCAAAACGCATCACCTCCACCACCGTGATCTGCCCGCTGCACCCCTGAGCCAGCGAGGAGGTACCGATATCAAGAGTCAGTACGTTAGGGTTACCGTGGCGGCAGACCGGTTTCTCCGCCAGCGGCTCAACAGGATCGTACCAGGCGCCGGTAGGCAACTGTACGACGCCGGGCATAATCGCCTCAGTGACCGTAACGCTTGCCAGTAGCGCCCCGCGCTGATTGCTTATACGCACAATATCGCCCTCGGCAATTCCCCGCGCCTGCGCATCCTGCGGATGAAGGGCACAGACTTCTCTTCCTCGCCGTTTGTGGCTGGCGCTATAGCGACCATAGTCCAGTTGACTGTGCAGACGTGTGGCAGGCTGGTTCGCAATCAGCCACAACGGGTATTGTGCGTCAGGCTGCTGACGCGGTGGAAGCCAGTCCGGGAGACCGGGGCAGTCGGCATAGCCGAAGCTGTCGATCGTCGCGGAAAAAATGGTAATTTTCCCTTCGGGTGTCGGCAGCGGATTGGCCTGCGGATCGGCGCGAAAACGCCGCATCATGCGGCCCCCGTCATCGATCTGGGGCAGCGTTATCACCCCTTTCTGCCAGAAGTTGTCAAAATCCACGACCGGATAGCCTTTCTCCGCCAGCTTGTCGTTCATCTGCTGATAAAGATGCTGCAGCCAGTCGCCCACCGAACGCCCTTCGGTAAAGGCCTGCTCTTTGCCCATTCGCCGGGCGATAGCGGTGAAAATCGCGTAGTCATCGCGCGCCTCGCCGACCGGTTTTGCGACCGGCTGCATGGCAAACAGATGACGGTCGGTAGGTGCCCCGCCGATATCCTCCCGCTCAAGAGTCATGGTGGCAGGCAGGATCAGATCCGCATGGCGCGCGGTAGCCGTCAGACTATTTTCGTGGACGATCAGCGTATCGAGCCGACAGAAAGCCCGGCGCAGACGGGCCAGATCCTGATGATGATGAAACGGATTTCCGCCCGCCCACCAGGCCAGACGAATATGAGGGTAACGCAGGGCCTGGCCGTTAAAAGCGAAAGGCTCGCCGGGGTGTAACAGCATATCGGCGATACGCGCCACCGGAATCAGATCGCTGACGCCGTTGTTCCCCTGTGGCAAAGACGGGAAAGAGACCTCGTTAAACGCCTTGCCGTAATGACCCAGCGCCCCGAGAGCATAGGCATAGCCGCCGCCCGGCAGTCCTGGCTGACCGAGGGCTGCCGCCAGCACCAGGCCCAGCCAGACCGGCTGCTCACCGTGTTCGGCCCGCTGCAGCGAGTGGGCAACGGTCACCAGGACTCGTTTTCCTGGCAGGCTCAAAGCCAGATCGACAATACGTTGTGCGGGAATACCGCAGATTGCTGCCGCCCAGAGTGGGTCGCGGCGTATGCCGTCCGCTTCGCCCTGCAAAGATGTCACCATCCTGTCCCAGCCGGTACAGTAGCGGGCAAGAAAAGCCTCGTCGGTGAGGCCCCGCGCGTGCAGCACCTGCAGCAACGCGAGGATCAGTGCCGCATCGGTGCCGGGATTAATCGGCAACCATTCCCCCTGGGCTTCCTCCGGCAAATCGCCCCGCAACGGACTGATGGAGATAAAACGCGCCCCGCGCTTTGCTGCCCGTTGAATATGGCCCCGCTCCGTATGCTCACTCATCCCGCCGCTGGCCACCTGCGAATTTTTTAGCGCCAGCCCGCCGAAGGCCAGCACGACCTCGCTGTGCTGTTCTATCTCCCGCCAGCTGACGCCGCGTCGGGAGATCTCATCCTGCGGGCCAACGATATGCGGCAGGATCACCGAGGCCGCCGCCGAACTGTAAGACCAGACGGAGCGAACATAGCCGCCAATAGTGGTATTAAGGAAGCGGTGCACCTGACTCTGAGCATGGTGAAAACGCCCGGCGCTGGACCAGCCGTAAGAGCCGCCAAAAACCGCCTTAGCCCCATGCTGACACGCCACGCGTTCAAGCTCGCGTGCCGCCAGGATTTCCGCCTCTTCCCAGCTAATCGGGAGATAGCTATCCGCGCCGCGCCGGTTATCAGGACCGGGGCCGTTTTCCAGCCAGCCTTTACGTACCATCGGCTGCATCACGCGGGCCGGATGATTTAGCGCATCATGGAAATTATCCAGCAGCGGGCTGGGATCCGGGTCGGCGGCAAAGGGGGTAATCTCCAGACGGTCGCCTTGCTGACGGGCGCGGAATGCGCCCCAGTGTGAGCTGTGTTGAATGCCGGACATCAGAGGACAGTAGACAGAAATGCCGAAACGCGGGAATTGCCCGCCTCCTCCAGCACCTGACGCGCCGGGCCGCTGGCGATAATTTTTCCCTCCTCCATAAAGACAATATTGTCCGCTACCTCGCGGGCAAACCCCACTTCGTGGGTCACCACCACCATCGTAATGCCGGAGTGTGCCAGGGTGCGGATCACCTGCAGGACTTCACCTACCAGTTCAGGATCGAGGGCGGAGGTGGGTTCATCAAACAGCATCACGTCCGGGTCCATCGCCAGCGCCCGGGCAATGGCCACGCGCTGCTGCTGGCCGCCGGAAAGCTGTTGCGGCCAGTCATTTTCGCGACCGGAGAGGCCAACCTGAGCCAGCAGCAGGCGCGCTTTCGCCACCGCGTTAACCCGGCTCTCTTTTTTGACCCTTATCGGGGCATCGATAATGTTCTGCAGCACGGTGCGATGGGGGAAAAGATTAAACTGCTGAAACACCATGCCAATACGGCTGCGCTGCCGGGCAATCACCCGATCGCTGACTTCATGCAGGTTCGTGCCGCGCTGCTGATACCCGATCAGTTCCCCACCGACACGGACGGTGCCGCCGTCGAGCTTTTCCAGATGGTTAATGCAGCGCAGCAGGGTCGATTTTCCCGAGCCGGACGGCCCCAGAATCACCGTCACCGAGCCTGCGGCAACACAGAGATCCACCCCGTCGAGCACCGTTTTACCGGAAAAACGCTTGCTGATATTACGCAGCTCGATTGCTTCAGCCATTGCTTGCCCTCCTTGCGCCCAGGAACAGGACCGGCAGTTTACGAGCGATCCACGCGGTTTTCTCCTGGCGGTTCACGCCACGACCAAAGTAGCGCTCAACGTAGTACTGGCCCACCGACAGAACAGAGGTCAGCAGCAGATACCACAGGGTCGCCACCAGCAGGAGCGGGATCACCTCGTAGGTGCGCTGGTAGATAATTTGCGCCGAGTAGAGCACGTCCTGGAGGGAGATCACCGATACCACCGCAGTGGTTTTTAGCTGCCCAATCACTTCGTTACCGGCGGGCGGCAGAATGGCGCGCATCGCCTGGGGCAAAATCGTATGACGAAAGATTTGTCCGCGCCCGTAGCCGAGGGCGCGGGCGGCTTCCAGCTGGCCGCTGCCGACGCTCTGGATCCCGGCGCGAATAATCTCCGCCGCGTAGGCCGACTGGTGCATCACCAGGGCGATCACCGCCGCGCTGAAAGGGCTGATTAGCGCGTTCGATGAGGCGCTCCACAGCTCACCCACGCCCGGCAGGGACAGGGTGATTGTCGGATAGAGGGCGGCGATGTTGTACCAGAGGAAAAGCTGTACCAGCATCGGCACGCCGCGAAAGAACCAGGTATATCCCCAACTGACCGCCACCAGCACCGGATTGGACGACAGGCGCATCAGCGCCAGCAGCGTCCCGCCGGCAAACCCCAGCACCACGGAGACAGCCGTCAGCTGCAGCGTCATCAGCACGCCCTGGATAATCGACTCTTCGGTAAAGCTGGCGGCAACCACCGACCATTCGAAGCGCGGATTATTCAGCACTGAGTGCAGAAGGCCGACCAGCAGTACCAGTACCACGGCGGCGCTGAACCAGCGGCCGTAATATTTTTTACCGACGATGCGCAGGGCATCGTCGCGAGCAGAAGGGGATAATCGTGACATCAGAAGATCTCTGCATTGCGCTTAGACGCGGGCACCGCGCCATAGCCAATGGACCAGTGGTCGAGGATTTTCTGGTAAGTCCCGTCGGCAATCAGCGCGTTCAGCGCCGCCTGAACCGGGACTTCCAGCTCCGAGCCTTTCGGGAAGGCGATAGATACCGGCGCGTCATTAACGGTGATTTGCCCGCTCATGGTCAGGGCTTTCACCTTGTTCACCTGCCAGGTCAGCCCCTCATAAGGGCCAAAGAAGAGCGGTACGCGCCCGCTGACTACCGCCTGCACGCCCGCAGGACGATCCGGGAAGGTGGCGATCTTAATCGCCGGTTTACCCTGCGCTTCACAGGCCTTGCTGGCTTCGCTCAGGCGCATCACCTGCGTGGTGCCTGCCCCCGCACCAATTTCCAGGCCACAGGCTTCAGTCAGCTGAGTGAAAGGTTTAATACCGGCATCCTGACGGGAGATCACTCCCAGCCGGGAAGCATCGAAATAGCTGACAAAATCGACCTGATCCAGCCGTTTTTGGGTGGCGTTAATATTGGAGAGTGCCACATCGTAGCGCCCTGACTTCAGACCCGGAATAATATTGTCGAAGCCGCCGGTATCGTGCCACTGGACCTTAACGCCGAGCTTTTCCGCAACGGCAGTCATCACGTCGATTTCCCTGCCTGCCAGGGTTTTATTGTCTTCTTTGTAGAACGTCGTCGGAGGCGTATTAGGGTTAGTCCCCGCGACAATATAGCCGCGCGTTCGAACCGTCTCCGGCAGGCTGCCGTTAAGCGCGCTGTCGGCAGGCGTCCGGAAGTTGCTGTCCGCCGGAACCTGGGTTTCAGCAGCCAGTGCGCCTTGCGTGGCCATCATTGCCAGCAGTATCGCTAATCCTTTTTTTTGCATTTTTTAATCCTGTTTGACGGGAATATCCGGCGAAAAATAAGCCATAATCTGAGGTCGATTGTGTGGGAGCCAGGGTGATGAGAAAACGAATAAAACCGGCAAAGCATTGCCGCTGTGTGCATAAGTCAGGGTGATTTTTTTCAGTCGTCACGGCCCTGGCAACGCAACGCAGCGGAAACGCCGGAGGATTTGGGTTAAGATTGACGCAATGCGAGGGGAATACGACGTCGGTTAGCGTTTTTTATCGGCGGATAACGTCTGGAAATCAAGAATCCAGCGGCTTTCTTTTATCTTATTAAAACAGTGATATATAATATCGATACGTAGACGCCTGGACGACGGCAGTAAACGTATCTGATGCTTTACAGGTAATGGGGACAAGTGTATGTATTCATTCGTTGCAAGGCAGCCGATTTTCGACGGAAACAGGGTAACAGTGGCCTATGAGCTGCTGTTCCGTGACGGCATGAGCAACCGCTTCCCCACCAATGTCTCGTCCGAATATGCCACCAAGCGCATTATCTCCGAGCAGTTTTTAAGCACCCCGCTACCGGCGCTGGTGGGTCACCACACTTCGTTTATCAACTTCCCACCTGAACTTATCGTGCAGGGGTTTGCCAGCATTCTGCCGCGCGACCAGGTGGTGATTGAGATCCTCGAACACGACACCCCCAGCGACGAGCTCTATATCGCGGTGCGCAGGCTCTATGCCGACGGCTTCAAGCTGGCGCTGGATGACTTTACGCTCGATCGTAACTGGGATCGCTTTCTGCCCTATATCTCCATTATCAAGTTTGATATACGCGCCAAAAGCTACGACGAGATCACCCAGTACATTCAGACTAACCGGCACCGCCTGCGTGACGTGAAGTTTCTTGCGGAAAAGGTCGAAACCAAAGAAGAGTTTGACGCCTATAAAGAGTATGGTTTTCATCTCTTTCAGGGCTATTTCTACAGCAAGCCGGAAATTATTAAACGCCGACGTCTGTCGTCAAACGATGTGCTGCTGTTCCGCCTGATCGCCGAGATTAACGTCGGTGAGCCAGACTTCCAGCAAATAGAGAAGATCCTGCGCAACGACCTGAACCTGTCGTACAAGATCATGCGCTACGCCAAAAACGTGCTCTACAAAAGCCGCGGCGTCAACATGCCGAGAAACCCGACGCTTAAAGACACCCTGCTCTATCTTGGTCTGTACGAGCTGCGTCGTTTTGTGTCGGTTGCCTGCCTGACCAATATCGAGGACACCAAAGGCAACGAGCTGTATCACACAAGCCTGGTGAGGGGCATGTTCTGCGAGCTGGTGGCGAAATCGTCAGCTCATCGCACGCTGGTCAACGACGTCTTCTTCTGCGGTCTCTTCTCACTGCTGGATGTCATTCTGGATGTTGACCCTGAAGATCTCTTTGCCCAGATTGGCCTGCCGGAAACGGTGACCGACGCGCTGACCAAAAAAGAAGGCGTGATCTACCAGTTCCTGCGACTGGCTATTCTGTACGAAAAGCACAGCTGGGACGAAGCCCGTACCGTTGCACGGGAACTGGGCGTCGGCGAAGATACGGTGGTGGATTCTATGCGTCAGGCTACGGAGTGGGCGGATAATATTATTTCCTGACCTTCAATAAGGGCTCTGTGACTCAGAGCCCTTTTCAGATTAATTAAAATCTCACCAAATTATTATTTCATCTCGGTCCACTGCTCGGTATTTTTATTAAACAACGCCAGCGTCGGATCCCAGTCATTTACCAGGCCATAAACCACGCCCTGGGCCATTCCCATTACCCCACCCCAAAGCGCCCCGACCAATGAAGAAATCAGACCGAAGCCGAGAATACCGCCAGTATTACCGCCAGCGATGCCCCCTTGCATCGCGCCTCCAGAAAAACCTGCCATTCCACCCAGGGCTGCAGCACCGATACGGGAGAACAATCCCGCCCCCGCGACAGCTTCAATTTCCATCATCGTTAATTCACGCATTTTCTTTCCTTGAAGAGAGTTGATTCATTGAAAAATTAGATAATAATACTTTCCGTCCAGGTCAGTATTATTGGTACAGCTGCACCCTAGTATTTCTTATCAATATGGGGAAATTCAATTTTTTATTGACTCTTCAATTCAGAATAGGCTTAGCTAATATCAAGGAGACAACGATAATAAAAACCACCACCGGGCATTCCTTCTGGCTACCAGATACTTGTGACGCTACGTCCATTTTAAAATTATCGGAATAGTCGCAAGCACATTTCACCACGGCGTTAATCGGATTCTGGTGGCAAAAACCGTGCCGGCGTTTGCCCGGCGCGTTTCTGACAAATGTAGTCATAACGATAGCGCAGCAGCGCACCCGCGCCCGGTCCGGGCACGATCTCATAGCGATCAGTCGTCAGCGACTGACCCGTCTCTTTATCCACAACGATCGCCGTGATCGGTCGTCCGCTGGCGGTATCCACCGGCTGCATTTTCGGCTGCCCTTCGACGCAGTGGCGATTGCCCCATTCGGCGAGCACCAGCATGATCGGATGCAGCTCGCAGCTTTTGTCGGTCAGCCTGTATTCATGGCGCGGCGGGGAGCTGGAGTAGGACACCCGGACAAGCAGACCATCCTTAACCATGTCTTTGAGCCGCCGGGAGAGAATATTAGGCGCCACATTACAGCTTTTCTGAAACTCATCAAAACGCGTCAGCCCGGAGAAGGCATCGCGCAGGATCATCATCGTCCAGCCATCCCCCACCCGACCCAGACTGCGGGCTATCGGGCAGGGTGCTTTTAACAAGGCTTCATTTTTCATGGTTATCGGTCCGCTAACGCTCCTGTTCTGCCCATCAGAAAAGTAACCCGCCTGATGGCGGGTTACTTTGTGTCGCTTATTAGAACCAGGCTTCCCACATCGCGCCGACGTTAAAGGAGTCGAGCTGTGAATCCTCGGTGCCGTTAACCCGTGCGGTGCGTTTGTTGTCCACCTCACCGCCGGTCACGTAGAAGCGCAGCATCGGACGGAATTCCGGTCCCATGGCAATAGACATGTTCTGGGACAGAGTGAGCTTCCAGCCGTTGTTATCACCGCCCTGATCGTAGTCAACGCGCTGATAGCCCGCTTCCAGCCAGGTGGAGTGCACATCGTTCCACCAGTGCATCGGGCGGACGATCGCGACGTAGTTACGACGGTTATCCGTGTTGTCCTTGCTATTGTCGTAGTCATGGAAGCCGAGCAGGTACTCAATCTGCGTCTGCTGAGTGAACTTATAGCTCCCCTCAAAGCTGGCGTAGATCGTCGACAGACCGTCGGTTTTGTTATAAACGCTGTTGTCTGCGTTGTCGGAATAGCGCGCAATCACTTTATTGACGCTATTGTCGCCGGTATGGCTCAGCACCACCCCGCCCTGCCAGGCTTTCAGGCGGTCGTCGGTCTCAATGGTTTTCGAGTCAAAACCGTAGTTAGCGTACAGCTCTAAATCCAGCGGCCCGACTTTCATACCGTGAATTTTTGAGGTGGCCGCATAGTTGCCTTTATCGCCGGTTCCGGATCCGCCGGTACAGTTAATGCGTGACGGGTTAGAGCCGTCGTCCAGCACTTCCGGATTACAGGACTCCACGGCAGCCACCGCCGCCACGTCGAACTGTACGCCGCCGATATCGAAGTTTTTCACCCCGGCGCCCTGACCATCATGGGTCATCCAGAAGTAGTCGTTGATCCCCTGTTGCGGACGCTGATGGAAGTCGCGACCGGCCCAGAAGTAGGCATTCGGATTGGATTCAAGGATGTTGGTGACGCCCGCATAGGCTTTTTTGAGGTTAACCTCATCGCCCCAGTGGTCGAACATCACGTTAACGTCCCAGATAGCTCCGTTATCGCCCTTGAAGGCTTTAGAGAGCTGGAATTCGCCGCCGTTGCCTTCGTTACCGAGACGACCAATACCCGAGGAGCCGTTATAGGAACCGTCCACACCGATATATTTCTGATCGCCCGCCTTAAAGTGCGCGCCGTAGCGGGCGTAGCCGCTGAACTTCACGCCAAAAGGAATGGCCATATCCGGCGACTGGGCCGCCGTTTGTGGTTCGGTAATCACATCTGCTTTTTTATCGATGGCCGCATCCATTTTGGCCTGGCGCTCGGCGAGCGCCTTATCGACAGCTTTTGCCACAATGGCGTCGATTTGTTCCTGAGTAAATTCCTGCGCGAGTACAGAGCCGGAGCAAAGCGCAGCCATTACTGCCAGTGCAACTGGAAGTTGTTTTTTCATTTTCATGGCTATCTCAATATAGTTAGTTATTTACTTTCCAGACAATAACCAACTCCTTCAGGCCGACATAATTAAATGCCGGACTGAACGCGTTGATTAATACTTTTACTCACTTCAGTAACAATCTTATTTATTCGGTTCCCAATCCTGAAAACCAGAAAGGGAAATTAACGCTGATATAAATGAATAATCTCTTCCGAAAGCTCACGGGCCAGCAGCGAGTTCATTAAATGATCCTGCGCGTGCACCATGATCAGGGTCATTGGCTGCCGGGCCTCTCCGGCGTCCTGTTCAATCAATTTGGTCTGCATATGATGAGCCTGACGGGCGTAGCCGTCCGCCTCCTTCAGCAGGCTCTTCGCCTCGTCGAAGTTCCCCTGTCGTGCCGCATGCAGCGCCTCAAAGCACAGGCTACGCGACTGACCCGCATTGACGATGATCTCCATCACCGCGTCTTCCAGACCGATCAACGTTGATTCACTCTGATTCAAAACCATTCCTCCCGGCAACCGCAGCAAACCATTCGCCGCTCTTTTTAATCGTTCGCTGCTGGGTGGTTAAATCCAGCTGTACGAATCCGTATCGGTTTTTATAACCGTTACACCAGGACCAGTTATCAATAAAGGTCCACATATGATAGCCAAGGCAGTGAGCCCCTTCGCTAATGCCTTTATGCAACCACGCCAGATGACCGGCGACAAATTCAATACGATAGGCATCGTCAATTTGCCCGTCCTGAATAAATCGCTGTTCATTTTCGACCCCCATTCCGTTTTCAGAAATAAAACAGCGGGGATTGCCGTAATTCAGCCGTAAATTAGTGAGGATATCGTAAATACCCGGTTCATAAATTTCCCAGCCACGATAGGGATTCATTTTACGGCCGGGCATTTCGTAAGCGTCGAATAGCCATTCCGGCATAAAAGGCGCATCCGGATTAATCGCGCTGTCGCGGCACTTCACCCGCCGTGGCTGGTAGTAGTTAATCCCCAGCAGATCGATTTTGCCGTCGGCAATCAGCGCCGCGTCGCCGGGCTGGCAGGCGGGAAGCTGATCGTACTTATCCAGCAGCGCCACCAGGTCGGCGGGATATTCGCCCAGCAGCATCGGGTCGAGGAAGCTGCGGTTAAACAGCAGATCCGCATGGTGCGCCGCTTTCAGGTCCGCTGGATTCTGCGAACGCGGGTAAGACGGCGTCAGGTTCAGCACGATACCAATCTCGCCCCCGAATTCCCCGTCGCGGAATGCCCGCACCGCCGAGGCATGTGCCAGCACCGTGTGATACGCCACGGTCGCCGCCCGTTTAAAATCCACCACATTCGGGTAATGGAAGTCATACAGATAGCCCCCTTCCACCGGAACAATCGGCTCGTTGAAGGTGAACCAGTGCTGGACTCTGTCGCCAAACAACTCGAAGCAGATTCGGGCGTAGCGGCTGAAGGCCGCCACCACCTGACGGTTTTCCCAGCCGCCTTTTTCCTGCATCACCATAGGCATATCGAAGTGGAACAGGGTAATAAAAGGCGCAATCCCTCGCGCCAGCAGCTCGTCAATCACGCCGTTATAAAAGGCGACCGCTTCGTGATTCACTTCCCCGGTTCCGTCCGGTATCAGTCTTGACCAGCTTATCGAGGTACGAAAGCTGTTGTGGTTCAGCTCGGTGAGCAGCGCAATGTCATCACGCCAGTTGCGGTAAAACGTCGAGGTCTCATCCGGCCCGATCTGCTGGTGAAAGCGCAGCGGCTGCTGGCTGTACCAGGCATCCCAGGTCGTCGGGCTCTTACCGCCACCGCGGCTTTCCCCTTCTGTCTGCAGCGCAGAACAGGCGCTACCCCACCAGAAGCCTTCGGGAAATGTGTATTTCATAACGCGTCTCTCCGCTGTTTTAGTTACTGCTGGCGGTTTCCGCCAGGGGCGCGCCGTTCTGCGCTTTCTGTTCTTCGGTTACCATCAATGAGCGCTCATAAGCACGCAGGAACGGCAGGTAAATCAGTGCCGACATCAGCATACAAATAAAGCACATGATCACCGGGCTAAAGGCCCAATTGGCGGCCCAGGAGGCACCTATCGGCGCAGGCGTGGTCCACGGAGTGAGTGAAACGACCTGTGGGATCCAGTCCAGACGTGTGGCGCACCAGGCCAGCACGGCGTTAATCAGCGGCACGCAGACGAACGGCAGGAACATCATCGGGTTCATAATGATCGGCGCACCGAACATGATCGGTTCGTTGATATTAAAGAAGCTCGGCACCACGCCCATTTTGCCGATGGTACGCAGATGCGTCACGCGACTGCGCAGCAGCAGGAAGGCCAGCGGCAGGGTTGAGCCTACCCCACCAATCAGCAGATAGTGGTCCCAGAAGCCCTGCAGGTAGACGTGTGGCAGTGCGGCCCCGGCCGCCAGCGCCGCCTGGTTTGCCGAGAGGTTCGCCATCCAGAACGGGTTCATAATCCCGGTCACGATCAGCGATCCGTGGATCCCGGCGAACCAGAAGATCTGGCACAGCAGGACGGAAAGCAGCACCGCAGGCAGGGAGTCAGACGCGGAAACCAGCGGCTCCAGCACGTGCATAATGGCCTGCGGGATGATCATCCCGGTGGTCGACTCGACCAGCAGATTCAGCGGATGCAGGGTCGCAATCACCACCAGCACCGGGATCAGGATTTCAAAAGAGCGCGCCACGCCGGTCGGCACCTCTTTCGGCAGGCGGATCGTCACGTTGTGCTGCTTCAGCCAGGCATACATCCGGGTGGAGTAGATAGCGGTGATCAGCGCGGTAAAGATCCCCTGCCCGGAGAGATACTGGGTGGAGATTTTGCCGTCCGCGTAGGGCGCAGCCACCAGCAGGAAGGCCATAAAGGCCAGCAGACCGGACATCACCGGATCGAGATTAAACTGGCGGCCAAGGCTGGCGCCAATCCCGACCGAAATAAAGAAGGTCATCACGCCCATGCTGAGGTTAAACGGCAGCATAAGCTGTTCACGGTAGGTCTCGGAGAAATTCAGCCAGCCGCGCGCAAAACCGTTGGTGGTTTCCGCCGAGAACGGCGGAAAAATAAACACCAGCATGAAGGAGCCGATAATCATAAAGGGCAGCGCGGCGGTAAAGCCGTCACGGATGGCAATCACGTACTTCTGCTGGCCCAGTTTTCCCGCCAGGGGCGTGATGGATTGCTCAATCACGGTAATCATGGACTGATATAACGAACTCATAGTGACACCTTTGTTATTGCGCTGCGGCTATCAGCGACAGCGCATAATCGAGCACCTTATCACCGCGCTGCATTCCGTAATCCATCGTGTCGATGGACTGTACCGGAATGCCCCGAGCGGCAGCCTTTTGCGACAGCGTCGCCAGCATATACTTCACCTGGGGGCCAAGCAGCACCACCTGGTAGTTGGGAAACTGCTCATCAAATTCCGAAACGCCGTAGGCATCAATCTGCACCGGGGTGCCTCTTTCCTTTGCCACTTCCACCATTTTCCGCACCAGCATGCTGGTGGACATCCCCGCAGAACAGCACAACATAATCCTGTACATCGACCTTATCCTCGAAAATGTAAAAATTGTTTCGAGGCTGATTGGATACTTTACGGAAACCGTTTTCCATACTTAAAAAACAGAAGTGTGAAATGCTTCAAAAAGCGCGTGTATATTGAGTTTGCGAATCGGATTGGCATCACACATTTTCTTCACAAATGTAAGATTTGGATAAGCTATGGAAAATCAGTTTCCACAAAAAAGGTAAGTCGTTATACTGCCTGTGGTTCTGGAATGTGAGCCACAGCATGTTTTGGCGGCCAGACAAAGGGATTGCCCGTCTGCCAGGAGAGAAAGATGTCTACTATCAACGATGTATCGCGACTAGCCGGGGTTTCCAAAGCCACCGTCTCGCGCGTGTTGAGCGGTTCACGCGGCGTTAAAGAAGCCAGTCGTCTCGCCGTTCTTAAAGCGGCTGAAGAGCTGAGCTATCGGCCGAACGTTATTGCCCAGTCGTTATTGAGCCAGTCAACCGGCTGTATCGGGGTGATCTGCGCCCAGGAAAATATCAACCAGAGTACCGCCTACCTCTATGCCCTGGAAAAACAGCTTAGCCAACATCAGAAGCATCTGCTGCTGCGTTTTGCCAGCAGTCAGGTCGAAGTGCAGAATGCGCTCGACGAGCTGAGCTGCGGCCTGTGCGATGATGTGGTGATTATCGGCGCACGCTTCGAGCTGGACGTTCCGCATGAGAACGTGATTGTCGTCGACTGTATGGACGCCGATGCCAGCAACAGCATTCAGTTCGACCACGCCTTTGCCGCAGAAACCGCCTGCAACTATCTGATTAGCCAGGGAAGACGGCAAATCGCCGTCATCACCCCGACGGCAAACCGCTTCGCCGAACACATTCTGCTGGGCTACAAGCTGGCGCTGGAAAACAATTTCCTGCCCTTTAACCGTAACCTGGTCTTTATGGAGAACAGCATCTCCTCGCTGGTGGCCCTGCAAACCCTGATGAACAACAGCACGACGCTGAATTTCAATGCGCTGCTGGTGGCCGATGAGCTGGAAGCCCAGCGGGTGATCACTCAGCTTAAGGCCTTTAATAAGCAGGTGCCAAAAGACATCATGGTCTTCAGCCTCGCGGGATCGCTAAATCTGCCTGGCGTACCGGCGATCCCGGCCATCGAGTACCCGGTTGAGGTGATGGCCGCACGAATTGTGAAATGGCTGACCCAGGAGCCCCAGGGCGCGCCGGTCCCGCAGCTGATGCGTGGCGATCTAATCGTGCCCTGATCCGCTGATTCATGACGGGATGAGATTGGCATCCCGTTCATTTTTGTTAGAGTGTAAGCACGATTATCAACAAAAATGAGCAACAGGAGTCAGCATGAGTCAGCAACCAGCCCTCAGCGGCCAGCCGCTTGAGTGGGGCCACGGCCCTCGCACCTTTGAAGTGTTCCTCGAACCTACCTGTCCGTTCTCCGTTCGCGCGTTCAACAAGCTGGATGCGCTGCTAAAGCACGTCGGCGAAGATAAGCTCACCGTCAAAATCCGCCTGCAGTCACAGCCCTGGCACCTTTTTTCCGGCGTCATCGTCCGCTGTATTCTGGCCGCCTCAACGCTGCCGGACGGCAAAGCCGCGGCGCATAAAGTGATGCAGGCCGTCGCCGATCATCGCGAAGAGTTTGAATTTACCGACCACTGTAGCGGCCCGAATATGGACGCCACCCCGCAGCAGATCGTCGAGCGTATTGAGCGCTACAGTGGCGTTCAGCTGGGAGACGCCTTCGCGGTTCCTGCGTTGCAGAACCTGATTAAGTGGCACTGCAAATATGCCCGCCAGAACGGCATTCACGTGTCGCCGACCTTTATGGTCAATGGCCTGGTCCAGGCAGACCTCGGTAGCGGCGATGATATCAGCGTCTGGGCCGAGCGTATTCTCGCCTGATCCCTTTCCGATCACCCCTCAGCACAAGGCAGAACAGTATGTCAGACAACCAATACCAGCCGCCAAAAGTGTGGACCTGGGAACCGAACACCAACGGCGGCCCGTTTGCCAATATCAACCGCCCCGTTTCCGGTTCGACTCATGAGAAAGATCTTCCTGTCGGCAGGCATCCGCTCCAGCTTTATTCCCTGGGCACGCCTAACGGACAGAAAGTGACGATTATGCTCGAAGAGCTGCTGGCCGTCGGCGTCAGTGAGGCAGAGTATGACGCCTGGCTGATCCGCATTGGCGAAGGGGACCAGTTCTCCAGCGGCTTTGTTGATGTTAACCCTAACTCTAAGATCCCGGCTCTGCGCGACCACTCCACCACGCCGCCGACCCGCGTC
>DATEKR010000157.1:0-10264 GCA_035277345.1 Enterobacteriaceae bacterium | reverse complement strand
CATTTCTGGCCCCGCTCAGGTTTTGCCTGCATAGTGCAGTGACAATCCTTTTTGTATTGCGCTGCGGTCGGAATTAACCGGCCCGCGGCCCACTCTCTTTTCTGACCCGCTCGATATGAATGGCCAGGAACATGATCTCTTCCGTCGACAGCGCACGCTGGTAGTGCTGCTGCAGATGAAGGCTTATCTTCTCCGCGCAGCGCCAGGCACTGGCGTAGTTCTCCTTCACGGCGGTATGCAACGTTTCGTCATCGTCAGGCACCAGGTCACGGGTCAGCATCCGACGGGCGAAAAACTTCAGGTGGGTCACAAAGCGCTGGTAGCTCAGCGACTCTTCGTCGTAGTCCAGCTGGTACTGGTATTTGACGATCTGCAGGATCTCCTGCATCACCCGGGTGATATGCATCACCTCCGGCATTTCGCTGTTAAGCTGCGCGGTCACCAGATGCAGGGCAATAAACCCGGCTTCGTCCTCCGCCAGCCGCACACCCAGACGCTTGTCGATGGTCTCGATCGCCTCCTGACCGATTTGAAACTCTTTCGGATAGAGACGACGGGTTTCCCACAGCAGCACGTTGCGGATCGCCACGCCACGCTTCTGCCGCTCAATCGCAAAATGGCAGTGATCGGTGAGGGTGATATAGAGGCTCTCCTGCAGCTTGCCGAGACGCTGGCGCGCCAGATCGATAATCCTGTCGCAGGTGGTCATCACCTCCAGCGGGATCTGGTTGAGTAGCTCGCTTAAGCGCGCCACCAGCTCGTCGCTCTGCAGGGCGAAGACTTTATCAATTTTGCTTTCGTCCAGCGAATCGCCGGGCTGCTTCTGAAAGCCCAGACCACGGCCCATTACCACCTGTTCCCGCAGTCCCTCGTCGAGCACAACCACCACATTGTTATTGAGTATCTTGGCGATTTTCATCCTGACCCCGGAAACAAAAAAACCTGATGCCTGGCAGAAGCCAGAGAATCAGGTTTTGCCTGCATTACGCAGTGACAATCCTTAGTAATCGCAGCACTCTGGCAGGTTTCCGTTTTCGCCTCAACGGGGAGCGCGAAAAAACGTGATACCGATCGGATCAGAATGTCACCACGGTTTTAAGCGCCATCACCCAGGCATCCTGTGTTTCGGCAAGACCGCCCGGACGGTGCCAGTACTGCAATGCGGGCTGCACTTCAAGCCAGGAGACCGGACGCAGGCGATAATAGAGTTCGGCATTCACCGAGTGGCCGGGAACCGGGCGATAGCTCGGGTCGTTATACTCCGTCGCGCCGCTGAGCTGGTTGAGCGCGCGCTGGTTACGGGCATAATCATTGCTCATATCAATCCAGGTCACTCCCATGCCGATCCAGTCTTCCGGGCGGGCATCAAAGAAGCCGCGATAGCGTAAGGAGGCGGCGACAACGGTCTGCATCGTATTGCTGCGTGCGTCGGCACGGCTGGCACTAAGCGACAGGCTCATACCCCGTAGGGGGTCATCGCGATGGCGGGTAAGCTGCTGGTTCATACCGGCATAAAGGAACCAGGTGCTGCCGTGCTCCGCATAGCCGTCAGGATCGCTGGCACCGGCGCCACCGGATTTCCCCTGATACAGGTCGGTCTGGTTCGCGTTGGTATACAGCACCCCGATGTTATACGCGCCGGGCAGACCGCCGATCTGCGGGCGGGCTTCAATTTCCACCGGCAGCAGTATTCCGCGGCTGCCTTTGGTTGACCAGCTCCAGGCGTGACTGCGGCTGGATGCCTGCGGATTTTGCTCCATCACGCCGCCTTTCAGAGTAACTTCCGGCGTGAATTTATACTCCAGCGTGGTTCCCCAGGTGTGCACGTTCCAGTTATTCCAGGTCAGTGAATTCGCCGATTTCCCGCCGCACTGGCTCAGCAGCTGGAAATCGCAGGGAATAATTTGATCGAAGGTCTGCACCTTATTCATCATCCCGATACGCCAGGTTAACCGGCGGTCGTCAAAGCTGCGGGCAAAGGTTAACCAGCCGAGACGCGTAATGGACTGACCGCCCCAGCTCTCCTGGGAAATATCATTAAAACTCACCCGGGGATCCTGGAGACGCTTTGTCGTGAGGCTGTCGTTATGATTACGATTCACAATATTCCCTTCAATGCGGGCATCGGGAATACCGGTCCAGCGCTCCAGATCCTGGTTAAACGTCAGGGCAACCTGGTCGATCATCGCAATGTAGCGATCGTGGTCGTAACCGCCTCCCGCGTTATAACCCACCTGATTCAGATAACCGAGATTATAATGAAAGCCGTGATCTTCAATAATCGGACGAATACCCAGCATATCGCCCAGCAGCCCCCGCTGAGGGGCTTCAAAACCCAGCACAATGCCGTTCCATGCGGACGTTTCCGCCATTGCCGCAGGTGTCAGCGTCAACAGCAGCGCGCCCCACAGGGCGTTATTGATATTATGGTGTTTCATAAACGGTGCCATTTTTATTAAATAAAAGGTGATGCGTAGCCGCAGACGAATAAATTATTCATCTGAAACATGGCGCTATTTTTATTACAGGCAAAAAAAAACCTGATTTCTTTCTGGCCAACAATGGCTGAAGAAATCAGGTTTCGCCTGCATCAAGCAGTGACAATCCGGCGACTACTTTGACTGACGTAAATAGAGCTGGCAATAAGGGAAATGGTAAAACGTGATAAAGATCGCGACGAATATTGTGCTTTCCCCTGCTTTATTCACGCTGTCAATATCTCAACCCCGATAAATCAATTAACAGCGAGAAATGACATCCGCAATCTGCGCCGAGGTTTTCAGGGTACGAACCTGCGTAAAAAGACCGTCGGCTTCGTCGTACTCTTTACGCAAATAGCCCAGCCACTGCTTGATCCGTGCCACGTGATAAAGGCCGGTATCCCCCTGCTTTTCCAGCTGACTGTATTTTTGCAGGAGTTTAACCACCTCCGGCCAGGGCATCGGCGCTTCATTGTATTTCACGACCCGGCTCAGATTGGGCACGTTCAGCGCGCCACGGCCGATCATCACCGCATCGCAGCCGCTGACGGCCATGCAATCCTGAGCGCTCTGCCAGTCCCAGATTTCACCGTTAGCAATCACCGGAATGGTCAGCCGCTGACGAATTTCGCTAATCGCCTGCCAGTTAATGCGTTCCGCTTTGTAGCCGTCTTCTTTCGTACGCCCATGTACTGCAAGCTCGGTCGCCCCCGCCTGCTGCACCGCGTCAGCAATTTCAAAGCGCCGCGCATCGCTGTCCCAGCCGAGGCGTATTTTTACCGTAACGGGAAGATGGGCGGGTACCGCTGCGCGCATCGCTTTTGCGCCGCGATAAATCAGCTCGGGATCTTTTAGCAGCGTCGCCCCGCCGCCGCTGCCGTTAACCAGCTTTGACGGACAGCCGCAGTTCAGATCGACGCCGTATGAGCCCAGCTCAACCGCGCGGGCGGCGTTTTCCGCC
The DNA here is from genome assembly GCA_035277345.1 of Enterobacteriaceae bacterium. Lineage (GTDB taxonomy): Bacteria > Pseudomonadota > Gammaproteobacteria > Enterobacterales > Enterobacteriaceae > BIGb0383. Next base: position 6,823 of record DATEKR010000157.1, on the reverse strand, counting down.
AGCCACTCAGGGTGCTGGCCCAGGAGCTGTATGCGCACCAGGGTACCGGACGGGGTACGGCTTTGATGATGGAGTTCCGGGCAGAGTCGCAGGAAGGACTTTACCGGCAGCAGCTGATCGACCACCCGCAAAAATTCGGTGATGCAGAGGTCGTAATCATTTACTCCGGTCAGCAGCTCGCGCACCAGCGAATCGAGCACGCCTTCCATCGGTGCCAGCAGGACACGCATATCATTACCCGTCAAAAAAAGAGGCGCTATGGTAGCGTCCTTTGTATGGGGTTGAAAGCCCTTTGCAACGGCTAAGCTACTACACTGTTTCTTATCGAGTTTGCCCGCAATTCTGGCGAAATGCCTGACGTTCCCCGCGGGAATGTTTGGTATGCTCAGAATTCATGATGTGATCAGTAGCACATATTTAGCTTTAATTGTATGATGAATGCGTTTCATCAAGGGCCATCACCATGAGTAAAATACTGAATACCATCTGGCAGTATCTGCGCGCTTTTGCACTGATTTATGCCTGTCTGTACGCGGGGATTTTTGTCGCATCGCTACTGCCCATTACAATACCCGGCAGCATTATCGGGATGCTGATTTTGTTTGTTCTGCTGGCGCTGCAGATCCTGCCCGCACGCTGGGTGAACCCAGGCTGCTATGTCCTCATCCGCTATATGGCGCTGCTGTTTGTGCCAATTGGCGTGGGCGTAATGCAGTATTTTACGCTGCTGCAGGCGCAGTTTGGCCCGGTGGTGATCTCCTGTGCGGCCAGTACGCTTATTGTCTTCCTGGTGGTGAGCTGGAGTTCGCATCTGGTGCACGGAGAACGTAAGGTCGTCGGGGAAAAAGGAGCGCAGAAATGATGGCGTATATTTGGTGGTCGCTGCCGCTCACGCTGGCCGTTTTCTTCGCGGCGCGTAAGCTTGCCGCACGCTTTAAGATGCCGCTACTCAACCCGCTGCTGGTGGCAATGGTGGTGATTATTCCGTTCCTGCTGCTGACCGGTATTCCCTACGATCACTATTTTCAGGGCAGTAAGGTGCTGAATGACCTGTTGCAACCCGCCGTCGTGGCCCTCGCCTATCCGCTTTATGAGCAGCTGCATCAAATCCGCGCCCGCTGGAAGTCGATCATCACTATCTGCTTTATCGGCAGTATAGTCGCGATGGTGACCGGCACCTCGGTAGCCCTGCTGATGGGCGCAACGCCGGAAATCGCCGCCTCGGTGTTGCCTAAATCCGTCACTACGCCTATCGCTATGGCCGTTGGCGGCAGCATTGGCGGTATCCCGGCAATTAGCGCCGTCTGCGTGATTTTTGTCGGCATCCTCGGGGCGGTATTCGGCCACACGTTGCTGAATCTGATGCGTATCCGCACCAAAGCGGCCCGTGGCCTGGCGATGGGCACGGCCTCGCACGCGCTCGGCACGGCTCGCTGTGCGGAGCTGGACTATCAGGAAGGCGCGTTCAGCTCGCTGGCGCTGGTGATCTGCGGGATTATCACCTCGCTGATTGCTCCCTTTTTATTCCCGGTGATTCTGGCGGTGCTGGGCTAAAATTTGCGAGACATCGCGCATTTTTAACCTACGTTTCATTTGTTGCATATATAGTGTGATATAAATCACATATAAAGTGGTGACAGGTCCGTAAACTACGCTTCCATACATTGCAATGAGGCAACGCCATGCAATCACGTTTTCACTCCGCGTTTTCACAGCTAGCGGAAAATGTGCAATCAGCGCTCGCCCCGATTCTGGCCGACGAGCAGTTCTCTGCCCGGCTAAGCGCAGAGCAGGTTACCGCGCTGAAAAGCGCAACGGGGCTGGATGATGACGCCCTCTCTTTTTCCCTGCTGCCCTTAGCTGCCGCCTGCGCACGCGCCGGTCTGTCGAATTTTAACGTCGGGGCCATCGCCCGCGGCGTCAGCGGAAACTGGTACTTCGGTGCCAATATGGAGTTTGCCGGCACCACCATGCAGCAAACCGTGCATGCCGAGCAGAGCGCCATCAGCCACGCCTGGCTGCGCGGCGAGAAAGCGCTCGCGGCAATCACCGTTAACTACACGCCCTGCGGCCACTGCCGTCAGTTTATGAACGAGCTGAACAGCGGACTGGAGCTACGAATTCACCTTCCGGGCCGCGACACGCACACGCTTGGCGACTATCTGCCCGACGCCTTCGGGCCGAAAGATTTGCAGATTGAAACCCTGCTGATGGATGCCCGGGATCACGGCCTGCGCGCCGATGGCGACGCGCTGGCCCAGGCCGCCGTAAACGCCGCCAATATCAGCCACAGCCCCTACAGCAATGCGCCATCCGGCGTGGCAATTGAGTGTCGTGACGGAACGATTTTCACCGGCAGCTATGCGGAAAACGCCGCCTTTAACCCGACTCTGCCGCCGCTGCAGGGTGCCCTGAATCTGCTGAGCCTGAGCGGCTATGACTACGCTGATATTCAGCGCGCTATTCTCGCCGAATTGCCGACTGCGTCTCTGGTCCAGTGGGACGCCACCGCTGCCACGCTGAAGGCTCTCGGCTGCCCGCACATCGATCGGGTTCTGCTGGCCTGATCGCCCGAATGCGGGCCGTCCGGCCCGCATTGATGAAAAACCCTGCAAACAGGCGCGTGTTTCTTGCACTGCCGCTAGCCAGACGGGTAAAGTAGCCCGAGCTAAATATTACCAGGGATAGAATACGCTCATGTTAAAACGCCTGTTAAACAGTCTGTTAGTCCTTATCGGCCTGCTGCTGTTGACGGTGCTTGGTCTTGACCGATGGATTAGCTGGAAAACCGCACCCTATATCTATGAAGAGCTGCAGGACCTGCCCTATCGTCAGGTCGGCGTGGTATTGGGCACGGCCAAATACTACCGCAGCGGCACGATTAATCAGTATTACCGCTACCGTATTCAGGGTGCCATTAATGCTTATAACAGCGGCAAGGTGAATTATCTGCTGCTGAGCGGCGATAACGCTCTGCAAAGTTATAATGAGCCGATGACTATGCGCAGGGACCTGATTGCCGCAGGCGTCAGCCCGACGGATATCGTGCTGGACTACGCCGGGTTCCGTACCCTGGATTCTATCGTGCGCACCCGCAAGGTTTTCGACACTAACGACTTCCTTATTATCACCCAACGTTTCCACTGCGAGCGCGCCCTGTTTATCGCCCTGCACATGGGCATTCAGGCCCAGTGCTACGCGGTGCCTTCTCCGAAAGATATGTTCAGCGTTCGCGTGCGCGAATTCGGTGCCCGCTTCGGGGCGCTGATCGACCTCTACCTGTTTAAGCGCGAGCCGCGCTTCCTCGGTCCGCTTGTGCCGATCCCGGCCGTGCATGAGATCCCGGAAGATGCGCAGAACTACCCGGCCGTCACGCCTGAACAGCTCCTGAAACTGCAAAATAAAAGCAAACCCTGAAGATGGACGGTAAGGATATTTTCCTGATAATCGCCCTGCTGGTCGGTGCTATTCTTATGGGCAGGGAGGCATGGAAAGGCGTTCGCACCGGCGCAGTTGACACCCTGGTCAAAGGCTCCCGCGTTCCGGTATACGCTTATCGTGACAGAGACCCTATAGGCTTCTGGTGGCACATCATTTTTTATATTGGGACAAGCTTAACCGCCCCGGGACTATTGCTGTATCTCTACGTATTCTAAAGACGTAAAAAAACCCGCATTTTTGCGGGTTTTTTCGTGCTGCTTATTTATTTCTTACGCGCGTACTTCAGGGAGTCGAGCGCTACGGCGAAGATAATAATGCCGCCCTTAATAATGTACTGCCAGTAAGGGTTGACGCCGATATAGGTCAGACCGTAGTTGATAACCGTAAAGATAATAACACCGGTCACCACGCCGAAGACGGTACCCACCCCGCCGCTGAAGGAGACGCCGCCCACCACGCAGGCCGCAATCGCATCCAGCTCGTACATAAAGCCGAGGTTGTTGGTTGCCGAGCCGATACGACCGGCTTCCAGCAGGCCACCGAAGGCATAGAACACGCCTGACAGCGCATAGATCATCAGCAGGTTCAGGGCCACGTTAACGCCGGAGACTTTCGCCGCTTCCGGGTTACCGCCGATCGCGAAGATATTTTTACCGAAGCGGGTTTTGTTCCACAGCACCCAGACGAAGGCCACGGCGATCAGCGCATAGAAGGTAATATACGAGAGTCGGAAGCTGCCGAGCGCCACAAAGCCCTGGGCAAAGGTCGAGAAGCCGCTGTCAAAGCCGGAAATCGGCGATGCGCCCACGAAGTCGTAGTACAGGGAGTTGATACCGTAAACGATAATCATCGTACCCAGGGTGGTGATAAACGGCGTCACGTTCAGGTAAGCAATGATAATCCCGTTAACCAGGCCGATGATGGCACCGATAGCGCAGACAATCAGCACCACCACAAAGATCGGCATGGTGGCCATTTCCGGGAACACCTTATTGGCATTCTCAACGGATTGCAGCAGCGTCGCGGCGATAACGGCCGCCAGCCCCACCTGACGACCGGCCGAGAGGTCGGTACCCTGGGTGACGATAAGTCCCGCCACGCCCAGTGCGATAATAATACGTACCGAGGACTGGGTCAGAATGTTACTCAGGTTCAGCAGACTTAAGAACGTGGGATCCTGGAAAATGATAATGGCCAGCAAGACTAAAAGAACAACGTAAATCCCGCCGTCTTTCAGGTAAGTAAGAAAACTTTTCTTATTTAATGCACTCATGAGGAGCCCCTGATCTTAAAGGTGCAAAGACGCAAGACGTAATATTTCGTTTTGCGTTGTTGTTTTGGTATCAACAATTCCGGAAACGAGCCCGTTGCTCATTACCAGAATGCGGTCGGTAATGCCTAACAGCTCAGGCATTTCGGAAGAGATAATAATGATCCCTTTGCCTTTCTTCGCCAGCTCGGCAATTAATTGGTAAATCTCGAATTTCGCCCCAACGTCAATCCCGCGGGTGGGCTCATCCAGCATCAGGATTTCCGGCTGGGTCAGCAGCCAGCGACCAATAATAACTTTCTGCTGGTTACCGCCTGACAGGGAGCCGATCTGGGTATGATGACCCGGCGTTTTAACCCGCATGGCGTCGATAACCCACTGGGTATCGCTCTTCATCCGGCTGTTATCCAGCAGGCCAACCTTGTTTTTGTAATTCTGAATATTGGAAATTAACGAGTTAAATCCGATATCCAGATAGGCATAAATCCCGGTTGAGCGGCGCTCTTCCGTTACCAGCGCAAAACCGTGGTTAATGGCTTCGTTGGCGCTGGCGTTATTAATGGTCTTGCCGTGCAGCGTAATCGTCCCGCCGGATTTCTCGCGGATACCAAACAGGGTTTCGACGATATCGGTTCGCTTCGCTCCGACCAGGCCCGCAATCCCCAGAATTTCGCCCTTGTGCAGATCGAAGGAGATATCGCGGATCGACGGCTGGCGCAGAGAGGTCAAATTGCGCACCTCAAGGATCGTTTCACCGGGTTTATTTTCGCGGTCCGGGAAGCGCTGATTGAGGGAGCGTCCCACCATCATGGCGATGATCTTATCCATATCCAGCCCTTCCAGCGGCTGGGTTGCAATCCACTGGCCGTCGCGCAGAATAGTGATTTCATCGCACAGCTGGAAGATCTCTTCCATTTTGTGGGAAATATAAACGATGCCGCAGCCGCGCTCTTTCAGCTTGCGGATAATTTTGAACAGATGATTGACCTCTTTTTCCGTCAGGGATGAGGTCGGCTCATCCATAATGACGATTTTGGCGTCGTAGGAAAACGCCTTGGCAATTTCAATCATCTGCATTTGCGAGACGGACAGCGTACCGACGCGTGCACGCGGATCGATATCAATATCCAGCTCGTCAAAAATGGCTTTGGTGTCGCGGTACATTTTGTCCTGATCGACAAACATGCCTTTGGTCGGGTAACGCCCGAGCCACATGTTGTCCATCACCGACCGCTGCAGAACCAGGTTTAGCTCCTGGTGCACCATTGAAATCCCATTCTCGAGGGCTTCTTTCGCCGAATGGAAATCAATCTCTTTTCCCTGAAAAATAATGCTGCCAGAATCTTTCTGGTAGATCCCAAAAAGACATTTCAATAATGTTGATTTACCGGCACCGTTCTCCCCCATCAACGCATGGATAGAGTGAGGACGAACTTTTAAATTCACATTATCGAGTGCCTTAACGCCGGGAAATGACTTGTTGATACCGCTCATTTCCAACAGGTATTCACCGGACGACTGAGTAGTTGTGCTGACCATAATTATACTTTGTTGGCCTCGCATAGCGCGTTATAAATGGGCGCAACGAATTGCGCCCAGTGGAGACAGGTTAACTCACTTATTTACCGATAAACTCAGCCAGGTTGGACTGGTCTACGCCCACGTAAGGTACGCGAACGATTTTGTTTTCAATTTTCCAGTTGGTACCATCAGCGGCACCTTTACCGTCGGCCAGGTTTTTCGCCAGATCGAAGGTGGCTTTCGCCTGGTTGTTGGCATCGTTCAGCACGGTACCGGCCATCGCGCCAGATTTCACCAGCGCCAGCGCTTCTGGCAGAGCATCCACGCCGAACACCGGGATGGAAGATTTGTTGTGTGCTTTCAGCGCTTCTACCGCGCCCATTGCCATCGCATCGTTGTTGGCGATAACCACTTCGATTTTGTTGGCGTTCGGACCAGAGAGCCACGCGTCCATCTTATCTTTCGCCTGAGCGGTGTCCCACATGGCGGTATCTAACGCCAGCTGCTGGGTTTTCAGACCTTTGTCGTTCAGCTCTTTGATAACGTAGGTAGTACGTGCTTCAGCATCCGGGTGGCCCGGTTCGCTTTTCA
>DATEKR010000156.1:0-6507 GCA_035277345.1 Enterobacteriaceae bacterium | reverse complement strand
TTAGTGGACCGCCTCTCTTACGTTGCTATGCCATTTAAAAGAAAAACCGGTACACGCTGGTGCACCGGTTTTCGGATATCAATCGCTAGTTGTAAGCGCGCAGTGTGCGCTGACAAAGCGCCGAGCGGACGCAGTCATCTTTAGTAAAGCGAACCACTCCCACCATCTCATCTTCCTCAAAACGTGCCAGCGCATCGCTGAGGCCAGACTGCACCCCTCGCGGTAAATCACACTGGGTAATATCCCCGTTCACAATCACGGTCACGTTTTCCCCGAGGCGAGTTAAAAACATCTTCATTTGCGCAGCGGTCACGTTCTGGGCCTCGTCAAGAATGACGACCGCATTTTCAAATGTACGTCCGCGCATATAGGCGAACGGCGCGATTTCCACCTTACCGATCTCTGGCCGCAGGCAGTATTGCATAAAGGACGCGCCCAGCCGTTTTACCAGAATGTCGTAGACTGGCCGGAAGTAAGGCGCGAACTTCTCCGAGATATCGCCGGGTAAGAAACCGAGATCTTCGTCGGCTTGCAGGACCGGTCGGGTGACAATAATCCTGTCCACATCCTTATGAATCAGGGCTTCCGCCGCTTTCGCTGCGCTGATCCAGGTTTTACCGCAGCCCGCTTCACCGGTTGCGAAGATCAGCTGTTTACTCTCGATAGCATTCAGGTAGTGCGCCTGAGCCTCATTACGCGCTGCAATCGGCGAGTTGTCGCGGCTGTCACGCGCCATGCCAATTGCTTCTACGCCGCCCATCTGCACAAGCGAGGTGACCGATTCTTCTTCACGCTGTTTATGGCTACGTGAATCCCGTCTCAGCACACGTTTCGCTTCACGACGAGCTTTGATCACTGCTTTTTGTCTTCCCATGGATAGCACCTTGAGTTGTTGGTTTACATCACACGCGTTGGACTCAACGCGATTATGCGCACGAACGTCTGAGGTTTGGCTTCCTTGTAAGCCATTGCTTGTTGTCGAAGAGGAAATAGCACAGCGTCCGGAAGGATCGCCGGTTATTTCAGAGGACACATGATTCAGTGGGGAGGGTGTAAATTTGGCGGTGAGGAAATCGCTGCCGGAGGTGGGACCTCCGCGCCGGGTCTTGCGGTGGATGTTACTAAATTGTCCAGTGCAGGACTTTACCATTCGCGATCTCCATAGTGAAAACATCACAGCCGGGAACTACCGCATAGCTAATTAATACAGCAAAAATTATCATAAATGCAACAATATTTTTACTGATTCATAACGAGCATCGATTCCCTGCTTTCAGGAGTGTCTGAAATTTATATTACAAAAATATAACAGCTGGCCGCTCATACGAAAAAATTATAGTTTTCAGAGGAAACCGCTGCCCCGCCGCCGGGCAGGACAGCGCTATTATGCTTCCAGCAACGGCTGGGCCAGATAGCTTTCCGCGTCGCGAACGCCTGGCAGCACAAAGAAGTAGCCACCGCCGATGGGCTTGATGTACTCCTCCAGCGCTTCACCATTCAGTCGCTTCTGCACGGTCAGGAAACCTTTCTCCAGATCGTGCTGGTAGCACACAAACAGCAGCCCCATATCCAGCTGTCCTGAGAGGGTCACGCCCAGCGAGTAGCTATAGCCACGGCGCATCATCAGGCTGGAGTCCGTCTCACGGGTGCGGGGATTAGCCAGCCGAATATGGCTGTCCAGGGCAATCAGATTACCTTCAGGATCCTGGGCATAGTCCGGCACATCATGCTCATTCTGCATGCCCAACGGCGCCCCACTCTGTTTATCGCGGCCAAAAATGGTCTGCTGCTCTTTCAGCGGCGTGCGATCCCAGAATTCTACGCGGAACTGAATAATCCGCGCCGCCTGATAGCTGCCTCCCACCGTCCACGGCGGCTCATTTTGATCCGCTGTGACCCAGACCACCGCATCCATCAGGGCCGCATCACGGCTATCGGGATTGGCCGTACCGTCTTTAAATCCCAGCAGATTAATCGGCGTCTCTTTCCCCTGACTGCGGGCGGCGTGATCGGAGATAAAACCCTCCCGCTTCCAGCGCACGCTGAGCAGGTCAGGCGTATGCTTGATGATGTCGCGCAGGGCGTGAATTACCGTATCCTGGGTATTGGCGCAGATTTGCAGGAGCAGATCGCCATGGCACAGGCTGGCATCCAGCGAATCATTCGGGAAGCGGGTCATTTTCTGTAAACGCGCCGGTTTATGCGCCTGCAGACCAAATCGTTGATCAAACAGCGCCTCGCCGACCGACACCGTTATCGTCAGATTATCCGGCGCAATAAACCCGCCGAGGATCCCGGAATCCATCGGCGGCAGGCGCGTATTGGGCGTGTCCGGCGCGGGCCCTCCGGCGGTCAGGAAAGCAATCCGTGCCGTCAGCAGACGAAACAAACGCGCAAGCCCCGCTTTATCACTCGCCAGCACGTCAAAGGCAACCAGCATCATCGACGCCTGCTGTGGCGTCAGCACGCCCGCCTGATGAATACCATAAAAGGGCTGCGTTTCCATTCGCGCCGACGGCGATAACGTTCCCGGCGCGCTTTGCGGTTTTGCCGCATGAGCGACCGGGCAGCCTCCCGCCAGTGCGAGCGCGCCTCCCAGCGCGCCCATTCCTTTTAGTAAGCGACGCCGTGACGGCTCGCTTACGCTCTCAGAGTCCTGTTCAGTCATAATACTTAGTCCAGACCCAGCACGCCGCGCAGCTGAGCCAGGTCTTCCGCCAGCGCGGTAATCGGCCCTTTCAGCGCGTTGCGGTCGGCATCGGTCAGCTTATCGTAGGTTTCAAAGCCCTCTTTGGTGCGATACTTCGCCAGGATCGCGTCCACTTTGGCAAAGTTGGCATCCACTTTCGCCAACAGTTCTGCATTCCCTTTTTGCAGCTGCGGACGCAGCAGGTCGACGATTTTCTTCGCACCGTCAATGTTGGCCTGGAAATCCCACAGATCCGTATGGCTGTAGCGATCTTCTTCGCCGCTGATTTTGCTGGCGGCCACTTCTTCAATCAGTCCTGCCGCACCACCGACCACTTTTGACGGCGGGAATGCCAGCTCGCTGATGCGTTTTTGCAGATCGACGACGTCGGTATAGAGCTGGTTAGCATAGTTATCCATGCCCTTCACGCTCTTATCCCCGAACAGGGCTTTTTCCAGACGGTGGAAACCGGTGAATTTCGGATCGGCCGCTTTCTGCTCGTAGTCATCTTCACGGGCATCAATGCTACCGTCCAGATCGGAGAACAGCTCGGCAATCGGCTCGATACGCTCATAGTGTTGACGTGTCGGCGCATACAGCGACTGCGCTTTAGCCACATCACCCGCTTTCACCGCATCGGTAAAGGCTTTCGTACCGGTCACCAGCGCCGCGGTTTCCGCCATAACGTAGTTTTTATACTCGGTAATCGCGCCGCCCAGGCTGAGCAGGGCCTGGCCCTGCGCAGCATCAGCCGTCGCCTCACCTTTCACAATCAGCTTGCCTTTCGGGTTGGTCAGCAGGCCGCAGGTCATCTCATACTCGCCCGGCTGCAGGTTGGCAGTCATCTTCTGGCTAAAGCCCGGCGCGATGTTTTCGCGCTCCTCAACCACCATCACTCCTTTAAGGATCTCCCACTCCAGCGCTTTCTGGCTGTGGTTTTTAATGATGAACTGGGTTTTTCCCGAGTTGACCGTAATGTTCATCGGCTCGCACTGTTTATCGGTTACGGTAACGTTAACATTTGGAATATCGGCGGCCTGTGCGGCAAACGCGCCGGACAACAGAGCGGTAAGAGCAACCTGCAAAGCACTACGGCGGAAGTTAATCGTCATGTTCCATCCCTTAAAAGTATGTTGTAACTACAAAGCATGCTTATGTCAGAAAACATTAAGGTGCGGCGCGTGAAGCCGTCGTACCGGTACGAGGCGGCAGTGCAAACAGCACCAGCGCCGGAATGAGATAGATAAAGTAGACCGCGACTTCGCTGACGCTCGGGGCTTCCTGGTAACCGAAGACGCCTTCCAGCAGCGTACCGAAAAGCGAATGGGTCGAGAGCACATTGCTCAGGTCAAAGGCGATATCCTGGAAGTGGTTCCACAGACCGGCCTCATGGAAGGCGCGAATAGCCCCTGCAGCCAGCCCGGCCGCAACCAGCAAAATAAACAGGCTGGTCCATTTGAAAAACGCGCCCAGGTTGAGGCGGATCCCGCCCCAGTAAAGAAGAAAGCCCAGCACAACCGCACTCAGCAGCCCCAGAATCGCCCCGACGGGCGGCCAGATACCGACATCCTGCTGGAAGGCAGCAAGGAGAAAAAAGACCGACTCCAGGCCTTCGCGGGCCACCGCAAAGAAGACCATCATGACCAGCGCCCAGCCCTGGTGGTTGCCACGGCGCAGCGCGTTATCAACAGCGCTTTCCAGCTCCGCTTTCACATTGCGCGAAACCTTGCGCATCCAGAACACCATCCAGGTCAAAACGATCACCGCGATGACCGCCACGATCCCTTCGAAGAGTTCCTGCTCTTTTTGTGGAAACTCGCCGGTGGTTTCATTGATAAAGATGCCCAGCCCCAGGCACAGGCCCGCTGCCATAAACACCCCGAGCCACATAACGCCGATAAAATGCCCGCGCTGGGTGCGCTTCAGATAGCTGGCAATCAGGCTGACAATCAGCGCAGCCTCAAGCCCTTCGCGTAACATAATGAGAAAAGGAACAAACATGCCAGACATCCTCGAATGTGAGCCGCAGTCATTTAGTGTAAAAACAGGTAAATATTATGATAGTGATTATCATTACGGCAAATGGAAACTCAAGCGAAATATCGGCAGATTGATGACAGGATGTAAAAACTGCGCGCACGGCTACAGTCGAAATTGATTTGCTGCAAATTCATCATAGAAGAGAGGTCGCAGAAGGTAGTTTACGCCCACCCTGCCTTATGGCTAAATGTGCGACCTGTTTACCTGCGAAATTAATAACATGTTAACTCTTCTGCATTTTCTGCTGGCGCTGGTGGTGATCCTCGCCCTGGCCTGGCTGGTCAGTTTCGATCGTCGCAAAATTCGTTACCGTTTTGTCCTGCAGCTCATCGTGATTGAAGTCGCGCTGGCGTGGTTTTTCCTGCACGCCGAAAGCGGATTGTCGATTATCAAAACCGTCTCCGGGCTTTTTGAAACTCTGCTTAAGTTTGCCGCAGAGGGCAGCGGTTTTGTCTTCGGTGGGATGGGTGAAAAAGGCCTGGCGTTTATTTTCCTTGGTGTGCTGTGCCCGATTATCTTCATCTCTGCGCTGATTGGGATCCTGCAACACTGGAAGATCCTGCCGATATTTATTCGCCTGATCGGCACCCTGCTGTCGAAGCTGAACGGCATGGGCAAGCTGGAGTCGTTTAACGCCGTCAGCTCGCTGATCCTCGGCCAGTCGGAAAACTTTATCGCCTATAAAGGCGTGCTCGGCGACCTGTCTTCCCGCCGTATGTTCACCATGGCGGCCACCGCCATGTCGACAGTGTCGCTCTCCATCGTCGGGGCTTATATGACCATGCTGTCGGCGCAGTACGTGGTGGCAGCACTGATCCTGAATATGTTCAGCACCTTTATTATTCTGTCGGTTATCAACCCGACAACGCCACAGGATGAACCTGAGGTTAAGCTGGAAAAACTGCACGAATCGCAGAGCTTCTTTGAGATGCTGGGAGAGTATATTCTCGCCGGTTTCAAGGTGGCGATGATTATTCTGGCGATGCTGATTGGCTTTATCGCCCTGATTAGCGCGGTTAACGCCCTCTTCTCCGCCCTCTTTGGCCTTAGCTTCCAGCAGCTTCTGGGGTATGTCTTCTACCCGCTGGCCTGGCTGGTGGGCATCCCGCTGAGCGATGCGCTTAACGCGGGCAGCATTATGGCAACCAAGCTGGTCGCTAACGAGTTTGTGGCAATGATTGAGCTGCAGAAGGTTGCTGCTAAAATGACGCCACGCGGCCTGGGGATCCTCTCGGTGTTCCTGGTGTCGTTTGCCAACTTTGCTTCCATCGGCATTATTGCCGGGGCCATCAAAGGTCTGAATGAGCAACAGGGCAACGTAGTATCCCGCTACGGCCTGCGCCTCGTTTATGGCGCAACCCTGGTCAGCCTGCTTTCCGCCAGTTTTGCCGGACTGGTACTCTGATGAAAACGGCGGGTTTCCCCGCCGTTTTTTTAGAACTGAACGCAAACCTTCTGGTCGACCCGCATCACCGACTCCTGGGCAAAGCGCGCTTTATAGATCCCACGCAGCGCGTCGATATCGCTGTTACTGCGGGCATCTTTGCCGTGGATCAGCATTAACGCTTTGCTGGCTTCGCGGGCGGCCTTACCGTCATTTCCCAGCCACTGGCCACGCGCATCAAACACCGTCAGGCCATCGCGAAAACGTGGCGTCACATCGGCATCCACGAAGCTCTGCCACTCTGCGGCGGTAATCGCCTCCCCCGCCGGACGGTTTAAGCCGAAATAGAGCGTGGTTTGCATCATCTGATTATCAGCAGCACAGTCTGCCGCCT
>DATEKR010000155.1:0-3290 GCA_035277345.1 Enterobacteriaceae bacterium | reverse complement strand
GGGTTAAATTGAAACGTTCGTATATGGTGTGCTCCGTGCTGACGGGCAGCCTGATTATTTATGGTAACGCGGCTGCCGCAGAAAAGGAAAAAGAGGGGGAGTCGGTCTTTTCCACGCTGACGGTGACTGATAATGCGCTGGCGGAAAAAAATCATCCCGGCTCCTCTGAGCGGACTTACACCCGACCAGGGGCGCACAGCTCGCGAACCCTGAACGAGAATATGCAAAGTCTGGATGCCTCGTTACGCAGCATGGCCGGTACCTATACCCAGATCGATCCGCTGCAGGGCTCCGTCAGCGTCAACGTGCGTGGGATGAGTGGCCTGGGACGCGTCAATACGATGGTGGATGGCGTCACCCAGACCTATTTCGGCATGGCTCCCGCCAGCTACCACGGCGGCGCGGGTAGCAGCTCGGGCGCGCTTATCGATCCTAATTTCCTGGCCGAGGTGGACATCACCCGCGGCAACAGCGCCGGTTCGCAGGGCGTTAACGCCCTGGTCGGTAGCGCCAATATGCGCACTATCGGGGTGGATGACCTGGTGAAAGAGGGGCGTAATACTGGCCTGCTTTCCCGTTTTTCGGTGGGGGATAATGGCCTGGGACGGACCGGAATGGTTGCCGTCGCCGGTAAGACCGATCTCTTTGACAACGGCGGTAGCCTGGGTGCGCTGGTCGGTCTGAGCGGCAGCCGAATCTACGCTACCTATCAAAATGGCGGCGGCCGCAGCAGTAAGGACTTTATCGGCGAAGATAATAACTATATGCGCCAGGAGCCGCGCTCTCAGCTGTATAAAATTAACTTTAATCCGGATCAGTTTAACCGGATTGAATTAGCCGGGCGAAATTATCAGAATGCGTTTACCCGGCGTGATATCACCAGCGACGACTACTACCTGCGTTATAATTACGCTCCGCTCAATGAGCTGATTGATTTTAATTTACAGGCCAGTACCAGCCGCGGTAACCAGGATTATAATGTCGAGTCGCTGTATAATTTTTATGACGCCTCGACGACCAATAAATCCAATTCACTGGATATGAGCAATACCAGCCGTTTCAGCCTTGCCGACGTTGACCTGGAATTCCTGCTGGGCGGTAAGCTGATGAATACCCGCTACACCCGCAGCTTTAGCCAGGAAAATGCGACGGACAGAAATGCCTTTGCGCCTTCGGGCAAGCAGGATATCGCCGCGCTTTATACGGGATTAACCCTTAAGAGAAGCATTTATCAACTCGATCTTAACCTGAACTATACCCAAACGAAGGTTCAGGGTCTGAAGCCAGCCTGCGCCGACAATGAACTGTGCTTCCCGCAGGCGGAAGCCCAGCTCAACCTGGTCGACAGGGCGTTTAATCCATCGGTTACTCTCTCTGCTCAGGTGACGCCGTGGTTGCAGCCTTTCGTTGGCTGGAGCCGCTCATCACGCGCGCCTAACGTGCAGGAGGTGTTCTTTGCCAACGAAGGCGGGGCATCGATGAACCCGTTCCTGAAGCCGGAACAGGCGGACACCTTCGAAGCCGGGTTTAACATCAACAAAGAGGGCGTCTTCAGCGAGAAGGATACCTTCCGTATGAAGGCGCTGGCCTATGAGTCACGCTTCAAAAATTACATCTTCAGCGAGTCGTTCTTCCTCTGTAACAACCGCGCGCTGTGTCACGACATTGATAATTCCGCCAGCGGCTTTAACGCCAACATCTCTGTGAACAGCCTGTCGCCGGTGCACGCCAGCGGCTACGAGATTGAAGCTGGATACGATATCGATGTGGCCTATATCAACGTGACCTGGAGCAAGCAAAACACCGATCAGCCAACCTCCATCGCCAGCACCACCACCAGCTTTGGCTATTACGATATCAGCGATCTGCCCGAACAATATGCCAACATCGATATGGGCGTGCGCCTCTTCGACCAGAAGCTGACTATCGGTGGCCTGATTAAATATACCGGCAAGACCAAAATGCTGAGCACCGAGGGAATTGATACCGAAACCAATACGGTGCCGAAAGAGGAAATGCCGAGGATCCCGACCATTATCGACCTTTACAGCAGCTATAAAGTGTCAGACAACGTTCTGCTGCGCCTTGGGGTGCAGAACCTGCAAAATCGCGACTACTCTGAAGCGCTGAACAAGATGAACCAGAACATCAGCTATGCCAAAGATGGCGCATCCTTTAATACCACGGCACGTGGCCGGACCTGGGTCTTCGGCGGGGAAATCCGTTTCTGAATTCAATATCTATAGGGATAAAAGAACATGCATCAGCTTAAAACCGCACTCCGCATTGCTGCCGTTATGCTCGCGGGCTGCCTTTCGGCCCAGGCGCTGGCTATCGACCCGCCGACGGCCGAAGCCTCGCGTTTCGCTATGAAGACCAACTATCTTCAGACGCCTGAAGAAGGGATTTATGAAATGGTCTACGACGGCAAAAACAATCGGGTCTTTGCCGCCGCCATGGACCGGGTGAACCGGGAGGCGAATCAGGGTTACCTTTATGCGTTCTCGCCGTCAACGCTGGCCGTTGAAAACCGGCAGGTGATGCCGTATCGGGCATTTTCGCTGGCGATTAACCCGTCTGCCGGCCAGCTCTATGTCGGCCATACCCAGTCTGCTTCCCTGCGTATCAGCCTCGTGGATGCGGCGAACAATAAGGTGCTCAAAACCAGCGAGAAGCTGACCTTCGGGCAGAGCAATATGGAGGATGCCCGCTTTGAGCATCTGCGCCATATGGTCTACAGCGCGGCGGCCAATACGCTGTTTGTCAGCTACAGCAATATGCTTAAAGGCCCGGAGGGGAGAAAGCCGGTACATAAGCTGCTGATGCTTGACGGCACCACGCTCAAACTGCTGGGGGAAGTGAAGGATGCCTATAACGGCACGGCTTACGGGCTCTCCCTCGATGAGAAAACCCAGAAGGTCTATGTCGGTGGCAAGGACTACGTGAATGAGATCGATGCGGTAAGCAAAAAGGTACTGCGCACTATTCCGCTGCAGAATGTTAAGCCGCAGATCACCAGCGTGCAGAACCTGACCATCGATTCCGCCTCTAACCGCATTTTTGCGGTGGTTTTCGATCATGAGGATCGCAGCGGGACGCACGACGGGCTGTATGTTTTTGATCTGCGTGACGGCAAGCAGCTGGGCTATGTGCATACCGGCGCGGGCACCAACGCGGTGAAATATAACCCGAAATATAACGAGCTTTACGTCACCAACTTCACCAGCGGCACCCTCAGCGTGGTGGATGCCAAAGATTACCTGCTGACCAAAACCTTTAACGTGCCGGTC
>DATEKR010000154.1:0-39069 GCA_035277345.1 Enterobacteriaceae bacterium | reverse complement strand
GCAGAAGCATTTATTGCAGGCCATCACCGACTATTATCACCAGCAGCACGCACAGGCCTGCACCCTGCGCGGTGAACAACCTCTTCCCGTTATTGCCACCGGCCATTTGACCACCGTCGGAGCCAGTAAAAGTGACGCGGTGCGCGAGATCTATATCGGCACCCTGGACGCCTTCCCGGCGCAAAACTTCCCGCCCGCCGACTATATTGCGCTCGGACATATTCACCGTCCTCAGCGGGTGGGCAGCGGGGAGCATATTCGCTACTGCGGTTCGCCGATCCCTTTGAGCTTCGATGAAACCGGCAAAGACAAAATCGTCAATCTGGTGGTGTTTGCCGAGGGTAAGCTGACGGACATCACGCCCCTTGTGGTGCCCATCACCCAGCCGCTGGCGGTGCTGAAGGGCGACCTGGCATCGATTAGCGAGCAGCTTGAAGCCTTTCGCGACGGCCAGCCGACTCCGCCGGTATGGCTGGACATCGAAATTACCACCGATGACTACCTCCACGATATGCAGCGCAAAATTCAGGCGCTGACCGAGGGACTTCCCGTTGAGGTACTGCTGGTGCGCCGCAGCCGCGAGCAGCGGGCGCGCATTATGGCCAGCGTTCAGCGGGAAACCCTCAGTGAACTGAAAGTTGAAGATGTTTTTGCCCGCCGCCTGGCGCTGGAAGAGCTGGATGAGGCCCGCCAGTCCCGGCTGTACGACTGCTTTAACCGCGCCCGTCAGGCGCTGGACGAGGAGAAAGACGCATGAAGATCCTGACCCTGCGGCTGAAAAACCTCAACTCCCTGAAGGGAGAGTGGAAAATTGATTTTACGGCGGAACCTTTCGCCAGCAACGGTCTGTTTGCCATTACCGGCCCCACCGGCGCGGGCAAAACCACCCTGCTCGACGCCATCTGCCTGGCGCTCTATCACGAGACGCCGCGCCTCAATACCCTCTCCCAGTCACAAAACGATTTGATGACCCGCGACACCGCCGAATGCCTGGCCGAGGTCGAATTTGAGGTCCAGGGTGTGGCGTATCGCGCCTTCTGGAGCCAGAACCGCGCCCGTAATCAGCCCGACGGCAACCTGCAGGCGCCACGCGTGGAGCTGGCGCGTCGGGATGACGGTAAGATCCTCGCGGATAAAGTGAAGGATAAACTGGAGCTCACCGCCTCGTTGACCGGCCTCGACTATGGCCGCTTTACCCGCTCCATGCTGCTCTCGCAGGGACAGTTTGCCGCCTTCCTCAATGCTAAACCCAAAGAGCGGGCCGAGCTGCTGGAGGAGCTGACCGGCACTGAGATTTACGGTCAAATTTCGGCGATGGTGTTTGAGAAACATAAAACCGCCCGTGGTGAGCTGGATAAGCTTCAGGCTCTGGCGGATGGCGTTATCCTGCTGGACGAAGAGCAGCAGCAGGCGCTGCAGCAACGTTTGCAGGTACTTACTGACGAAGAACGCCAGCAGCTTAGCGAGCAGTCGCAGGCCCAGGCGTTATACCAGTGGCTTACCCGCCGCCAGGAGCTGAACGCTGAAAACCAGCGGGCGCAGGCCGCCCAGATCGCCGCGCAGCAGGCCCTTGATGCCGCCCGCCCGCAGCTTGAGGCCCTGACCCGCGCCCAGCCGGCAGAGCTGCTGCGTCCCCAGTGGGCACGCCTGCAGGAGCAGACCACCGTTGCCGAACAGACTCGTCTGCAGACGCTGGAAGTGAATACTCGCTTACTCGACAAACAGCGCCTGCGCGACGCGATTTATGCCAGCGCCCGTCAGCAGCACCAGACGCAGCAGGCCCGGAGCAAAACCCTTAGCAACTGGCTGACGGAGCATGACCGTTTCCGCCTGCTGGGAAATGAACTGACCGGATGGCGGGCAACCTTTACCCGGCTAAATGAGCGAAGCAGTAAACTTCGCACGTTCGAACAGCAGCGGACCACCGCCCTCACGCTTGCGGCTGACGCGCTGGCTCCGGCGCTGGAGCAGCATCGTCAGGCTCGTCCGCTACGGCAGAAACTCAGCAGCCTGCATGTCCAGCTTGCGCCGTTAGCCCGACGCCGTCAGCAGCTGGAGACCAGCCTGCAGGCGTCGCAAAAAGCGCTGGCCGAACTCGATGTCAGCCTGAGCCAGCTCCGTCAGCAGTATAAAGAGCAAAACCAGCAGCTTACCGACGTCCGGGCTATCTGCGATCTGGAAGCAACCATCCTACGCCTTGAGGCCGAGCGTGCCCGTCTCCAGCCCGGCGCACCCTGCCCGCTGTGCGGCGCAACGGATCATCCCGCGATTGCCGATTACCAGGCCCTGACGCCGGATGCCAGTCAGCAGCGCCGCGATGCCCTGGAGAAAAACGTCCGTCGGCTCGCTGAAGAAGGCGCGGCCCTGCGCGGCCAGCGGGAAACCCGGATCCAGCTACAGGAAAAAGAGGCCCGCGAGGCCGAATCCCTGGAGCAGCAGGCACAATCCCTGAATCAGCAGTGGCAGGACGTCATCACCGGGCTACAGATTGCCCTGACGCCCGAGGACGATATCGCCGCCTGGCTTGATACGCAGGACGAGTTTGAACGCCAGCTACAGCTGCAGCTGCAAATCAGCGAACTGGAGCAGGAGGTTAACGACCTGCGGCAGTCGCTTAATGAAAGCCTGACGACATTTAATCTGCCTCAGCCTGAAGCCGGTGAAGAACAGACCTGGCTCACCGCCCGCGAGGCCGAGGCCCGCAGCTGGCAGGCTCAGCAGACCGAATATCAGGGTATCAGCGAGCAGCTCGCACAGCTGGCGGCGGTGCTGGAGGCGCTGCCGGAACCCCAGTCAGCTGGCCCATTTGACGTCGTGGCGCTTGACGGCTGGCGACAAATTGCCGATGAATGCGTCGCTCTGCTGGCTCGTCAGCAAGCTCTCCAGCAGCAGGATGCGCTGGAAAATCAGCGCTTACAGCAGGCGCAAACCCAGTTCGACACCGGCCTCGCAGCCAGTCCCTTTGCCGATCGGCAGGCGTTTCTTGCCGCACTGCTCGACGACAATGTCCGTCGGGAGCTGGAAACATTAAAACAGGTCCGGGAACAGGCCCTGCAACAAAGCCAGGTTCTGGCTGCCCAGGCCGGGCAGAAGCTGGAACATCATCAGCAGCATCCGCCTCAGGAGGCGGATACAGACCAGCCCCCGGAACAGGTTCAGACCCGGCTTGCTCTGCTCAATCAGCAGGTCCGCGAGAACAGCGCCCACCAGGGTGAGATCCGCCAGCAGCTTAAGCAGGATACCGACAATCGCCAGCGCCAGCAGGCGCTGATGCAGGAGATAGCCGGTGCGGCACAGCGGCTGGAGGACTGGGATTATCTCAACTCGCTGATCGGCTCAAAAGAGGGGGATAAGTTCCGTAAATTCGCCCAGGGCCTGACGCTCGATAACCTGGTCTGGCTGGCGAATAACCAGCTCACCCGCCTGCACGGTCGCTATCTGCTTCAGCGTAAAGCCAGCGAGGCGCTGGAGCTGGAGGTGATCGACACCTGGCAGGCAGACGCGGTTCGCGACACCCGCACCCTCTCCGGCGGCGAAAGCTTCCTCGTCAGCCTTGCGCTGGCGCTGGCGCTCTCGGATCTGGTCAGCCATAAAACCAAAATCGACTCTCTGTTCCTCGACGAAGGCTTTGGCACGCTGGATAGCGAAACCCTTGATGCGGCGCTGGATGCCCTGGATGCCCTGAACGCCAGCGGTAAAACCATCGGGGTGATTAGCCACGTTGAGGCAATGAAGGAGCGCATCCCGGTGCAGATTAAGGTGAAGAAAATTAACGGGCTGGGGTATAGCAGGCTGGATAAAGGGTTTGCGGTAAGCTAACGTCGTTCCCCTCAACGCGTCCGGCGGCGCGTTGAGGGGAAGCTCAGGCTTATGCCCGCTGTTCCCACAGCCACGCCGCCCCGCGTACGCCGCTGGAATCGCCGTGTACCGCCTTGCGGACAGGCGTCACGCATTCACCGCCAAAGACCCACTGTTTGATGCGCTCGGGGACGGTTTTATACAGCCGGTCGACGTTACTCATGCCGCCGCCCAGTACAATCACATCCGGGTCGAGAATATTCACCACGTGGGCCAGCGACTTTGCCAGCCGCAGTTCATAGCGACTCAGGGCCAGTTCTGCCAGCGGGTCCTGCTCCTGTGCCAGACGAATAATCTCGCTGCCCTGCAGACGTTTTCCGCTCAGGCGATGATAGTCGGTGGCAAACCCGGTCCCGGAGATAAAGGTTTCAATGCAGCCCTGTTTGCCACAGTAGCAGGGCACCTCCTGACGATAGCGCAGCTCATCCTCATCCATCCACGGCAGCGGATTATGCCCCCACTCGCCAGCCGTGCCGTTACCCCCCGCGTGAGCACGGCCGTTGATGGCCACGCCGGAGCCGCAGCCCGTGCCGATAATGACGGCGAAGACGGTTTGTGCCCCTGTCGCCGCGCCATCGACCGCCTCAGAAACCGCCAGGCAGTTAGCGTCATTGGCCAGCCGCACCTCACGGTTCAGCCGCTGGCTTAAATCCTTATCGAAAGGCTGACCGTTCAGCCAGGTCGAATTAGCGTTCTTTACCCTGCCGGTAAAGGGCGAAATCGACCCGGGGATCCCCACGCCGACGGAGCCGGACTGCCCGGTTTCATGCTCGGCCATCGCCACCAGGCTGGCAATGGTTTCGATGGTCTGCGCGTAGTCGTCACGCGGCGTGGGCAACCGATGGCGAAACAGCTGCTCGCCCCGCTCGCCGAGGGCGATGACTTCCGTTTTTGTACCACCTAAGTCAATACCAATACGCACGGGTCGTTCCTTATCAATATCTGAAATAACAAGAGAGTAGAGCTGTCCCCCGGGATTGGCAATGCAAGCCCGTCGACAATTCGCTATTATGCCCGCTGAAATTTAACGACAAGGCCGTGGAAATTATCATGCTGTGGTTTAAAAATTTAATGGTTTACCGCCTCAGCCGCGACGTTTCGCTGCGTGCGGACGAGATGGAAAAACAGTTAGCGGAGTTCTCATTCACCCCGTGCGGCAGCCAGGATATGGCCAAAACCGGCTGGGTTCCGCCGATGGGTTCAAAGAGCGAAGCTTTAACCCACGAGAATAACGGCCAGATTATTATTTGCGCACGCAAAGAAGAGAAAATTCTGCCAACGCCGGTGATCAAGCAAACGCTGGAAGCCAAAATTTCCCGCCTCGAAGCCGATCAGGGCCGCAAGCTGCGTAAAACTGAAAAAGATGCGCTGAAAGATGAAGTGCTTCACTCTCTGCTGCCGCGCGCCTTTAGTCGCTTCAGCCAGACCATGATGTGGATCGATACGGTCAACGGCCTGATTATGGTCGACTGCGCCAGCGCTAAAAAAGCGGAAGATACCCTCGCCCTGCTGCGTAAAAGTCTCGGCTCACTGCCGGTGGTTCCGCTGGTGCTGGAAAACCCGATTGAGCTGACGCTCACCGAGTGGGTTCGCTCCGGCAACGTTGCCCAGGGCTTCCAGCTGCTGGACGAAGCCGAGCTGAAAGCCCTGCTGGATGACGGTGGCGTGATCCGCTGTAAGAAGCAGGATCTGGTCAGCGATGAGATCGCCACTCACATCGAAGCCGGGAAAGTCGTGACTAAGCTGGCACTCGACTGGCAGCAGCGCATTCAGTTTATGATCTGCGACGATGCCTCGATCAAACGTCTGAAATTCGCCGACGAGCTGCGCGATCAGAATGACGATATTGAGCGGGAAGATTTTGCCGGCCGTTTTGATGCCGACTCGATCCTGATGACCGGCGAGCTGGCTGCGCTGATCAAGGACCTGGTGGAAGGCCTGGGCGGCGAAGCCCAGCGCTAATCGCAGGTTGCCCGGTCAGCCGCAAGGCGACCGGGCGAAAAGTCTTACAGATAGCGGCACAGATAAGAGGTCGGTTCTGCCACCTGCAGATGGAACTCGCTGTGGCCCGGCACGTTAAACCCGTCCCCGGCGACGTAGGTTCTCCACTCGGTTTCCCCCGGCAGTAAAACACGCAGCGCGCCGCTGATCACGGTCATCTCTTCAGGCTCTGCGGTACCAAAGGTGTATTCGCCTTCAACCATCACGCCAACGCTGGCGCGGCCAGTGCTGCTGCTGGTAAAACCAATCGATTTCACTTTACCGGAAAAGTATTCATTACTTTGAAGCATAAACTGATCCTTATTGTCGCTGTCTGAAACGACCAATATAGGGGCAGAGCTTCGCGGCTGTCACGCACAATCCGTCAGACCAGTAATTCCGATGCCAGACGCGCCAGCATGACGTTAGAGAGCAGGACCGGCACCTCCAGCGCTTTCTGGAGTACGTCGCGATGGTGCTGATGAAAACCGAGACAGTCGAGCATCAGTACGTCCGCGCCCTGCGCCACTAGCTGACGCCCTGCGGCAATCAGGGTGCTGTCGCTATCATGTATGGGGCTGGCGATGGCGTAGAGAGGCGCATTTTCCAGCATCTGCCATTTACGCTGCTGGGCAGAGAGCTGCTCGACCAGCGGGACGATGACACCGACCTGATGTCCGTCGACGATAGAAGCGACCAGCGGCGGGATAATGCGTCGCGGTTCAAGCAGAATGGCGTTACGGGCAGAGAGTCCGCTGATATCCGCGGTGCTCATCAGCAGGATCACATCAAAGCCCTGTTTATCCAGCACTTCGATGACCGCCTGCAGGTCGCGCTCGACTTTCTGCCTGGAGATGCTGGCAATGCTGCTATCGCTAAGCAGAGTCAGGACATCGTCCTCGCCCGGCTCAATGGCATAGCGGGCCATCACCTCTTCGCGGGGCAGATTCCCCAGCAGCGTCTTATGGGTAATCTGCTCTTCAGGAAGATGTTCAGTTAACAACGGCAGAACCTCACGAAACGGCAGCACGCCGATCGTAAGAATAGCAAGGGTCGTACTCATTTTTACCTTCTCTCCTGCCACTGCTTTAAAGCTGATGACCAAGCGTAGCAGCCGATGATGGGCAGCGAGGAGAAAAAATTCCGGTTAACTCCAGAATCTTCCTGTTATTGCTGATTATTACTTTTTTCCGCATCTGTGTCAGGGTGTAAAAATGTGATTTGCGTCGACTTCCGGCCCTTCAGAGCGCGGTAGCCGACGCGGACGTACTCAGTCCTTATCCGGATCTTCGTAACGTTTTTTTGCATCCCGCGCTTCCTGCTCACTGGGATGTTCGCTAATCAGCGAATCGGGTTTGGGATGGTCGGCGCGCAGCTGATACCAGGTCTCGCTGCGTCCTGCTACGCCCTTTTCAACGGTGACGATTCGGGCTTCTCGCGGATAGGGAGGTCTTGTTGGCATAGTGTGTCCTTGTCAGCAGGTGAATGATGAGTATAGTCCTGGCTGACTTCGTCAGATCGCAGAAGAGTCTGGATTGCATCAACCACCTCGTCAGCGGGACGCGCGGCATCCACTATATAATGTGCCGCATCGCGGTAAAGCGCATCGCGCTGCTCAAGGACTTCACGCACCTCTTCACTGACAGGCTTGCCGGTCAGCGTCGGACGAAGCCCCTCGTCCGGGAATGCTTCCAACCGGCCGGCCAGCGTCTCAGCGGGAGCCGACAGATAAATCACGATCCCGTGCTGGCGCATAAACAGTCGGTTACGCTCCGCCAGCACAATGCCGCCGCCGGTGGCAATGACCGTCTCTGGATGCGTGACCGCCTCCAGCGCCTGGCTCTCTCTGGCGCGAAACTGTTCCCATCCTTCCTGTTCAACGATCGTCGCCACCGTCATCTGCGCCGTGTCCTGCAGCCAGCGATCCGTATCGACAAACGGATAATGACGTGCGCGAGCCAGCAGTTGACCGACCGTGGTTTTTCCCGAACCGCGGGCGCCGACAAGAAAGATGGGTTGCGTCATAAACAAGATGTTCCCCTTGATGCCGCAACGGTGCGGGATCTCAGCAATGGAAAAAAATAATACCATCAAACTAGTACACAATTAAGCGTAAATTAATCGCTACAACCAACGGACAATATCTGCTTCATATTGAGCAGATTTTCAGATATCACAAGGGTTCGAGAGATGTAAAGTTATGATGGCATGAAGAGTATGCGGGCCACCATACTGTAAAGTGACGCCCGCTGACAAGCCCGATGCGCTGTCACTTTACCCAGGCCTGAGGAAATAATGATGACAAGGTGGTGAATTTTTACTTCCCGCGCCGCTGTACTTCCAGCAGCCACTTGTCCAGCTCGGCGGCGAACTGCTGGCGATCGCGCTGGGATAGCGTGTCCGGCCCGCCGGTCTGGATCCCACTGGCGCGCAGGGTATCCATAAAATCGCGCATCGTCAGCCGCTCGCGGATCGTCGCCTCGCTATAACGCTCCCCGCGCGGATTCAGCGCCACCGCGCCTTTTCCCAGCACTTCCGCCGCCAGCGGAATATCGGCGGTGATCACCAGATCTCCTGCCGCGCACAGACGTACGATCTCGTTATCGGCAACGTCAAAACCGGCCGGCACCCTGAGGGAGCGGATCAGCGGCGAAGGCGGCACGCGCAGGGTCTGGTTTGCAACCAGCGTCAGCGGGGTCTGCGTGCGCTCGGCGGCACGAAATAAAATCTGCTTAATTACGTTCGGACAGGCGTCCGCATCTACCCATATCGCCATTGTGATGTCGCTGTTGTTAACCAAAAGGGTATTGTCGCCTGCTTTTGCTTGCGCGCAAAGCCGCAGATGCCACAATAGGAAAGCTTTAATCAATTACCAGCAGAGGGATGGAGATGGATAAGAAAATCGGCTTTATTGGCTGCGGCAATATGGGTCAGGCGATCCTCGGCGGTTTGATCGCCAGTGGACAGGTACAGCCCGGGCAAGTGTGGGTCTACACGCCTTCGCCGGATAAGCTCTCCGCCCTGCGCGATCGCTACGGTATTAACGTCGCGCAGAGCGCCCAGGAAGTCGCCCAGGTGGCCGATATTGTTTTCGGCGCAGTCAAACCGGGCATCATGATCAAAGTCCTGAGCGACATCACCTCCAGCCTCAATAAAGACACGCTGGTGGTTTCTATTGCCGCAGGCATCACGCTCGATCAGTTGGCCCGCGCAATGGGTCACGATCGTAAAATTATTCGCACCATGCCGAACACCCCGTCGCTGGTGAATGCCGGGATGACCTCCATTACCCCTAACGCGCTGGCCACGCCGGAAGATATCGCTGATGTGCTGACAATTTTCCGCAGCGTAGGTGACGTTGAAGTCGTCGCCGAATCGATGATCCATCCGGTGGTGGGCGTCAGCGGCTCTGCTCCGGCATACGTCTTTATGTTTATTGAAGCCATGGCTGATGCCGCCGTGCTTGGCGGTATGCCGCGCGCCCAGGCCTATAAGTTCGCCGCCCAGGCGGTTATGGGCTCCGCCAAAATGGTGCTGGAAACCGGAAAACACCCTGGTGAACTGAAAGATATGGTCTGTTCACCCGGCGGTACCACCATTGAAGCCGTGCGCGTGCTGGAAGAGAAAGGATTCCGTGCGGCCGTCATTGAAGCAATGAGCAAATGTATGGAGAAATCGGAGAAGCTCAGTAAATCCTGATTCGGAACGACTTATTTACGGGTGGGAGCCACCCGTAAATAAATTTCGTCATGCGGATGCCTGAACCGCCTTATGTATATACTGACGCAGGACTTCATTGTCGCGCAGGAAAACCTGAGCTTCAGGGCTGGTATGGTCAAGCACGACGTCAATCCGCTCAAACAGATCCCGTTGCTGTACCTGTGGCATCTGGCGCATCAGGGCAGTCAACATCACCTCCAGCGCTTCAACCTGCGCCGTCAGTTCTTTTGACTCTTCTTCCTTTTGAGCCAGTCTCAGCAATAACTCTGAAATTAAGTTTTTCATCGCGCATTCCCCAGGATATTTCCGCTGACGGTAACACCCGCAATGATTATTAGCCAGTAAAAACAGAAACTATTTTATGACAAAAATAATATTTATAAAAAAATTAAGAATAAGAAAGTCAGCGAAACGTTTTTATTGCGGAATTTAAAAGAAGTCGCTCACTGATATTATTTACCGTGGCTAAACAGATGTTTTAGCTATTATTAACTATTAGATCGATAAGGGAATAATATTACATATTACGCCGGGGTTAACCGGCGCGGGAAACGCCAGCCTGGCGCTGGCTGCGACGCAGCGCGGCCCACAGCTGCCAAAGGTTAATCGCTACCACGACCGCCGTGGCAATAAAGACCCAGCGGAAACCAGCCATGGCTGAAATGCCAGCCCCCATCAGCGGCCCCACCACGTTGCCCAGATACATAAAGGATTGATTGTAGCCGAAGATACGCCCGGTGATCTGGTCGCTGGAATACTTCAGCAGCAGGGTCTGGACCGCAGGCAGCATCGCGCCGTCGGCAAAGCCCAGCAGAAAACGCAGAACGCCAAGCTGAAGCGGCGAGGTAACAAAAGACATGGCGAAGAACAGGATCACCGAGCACAGCAGCGTCGCCAGCAGGATCCTTCCCGTCCCGATGCGGTCCCCCAGCTTACCCAGCCGGGGCGCGGAAATCAGCGCCGAAACGCCGGGTATGGCGGCGATCATCCCGCTCAGAAAGGCGATATTCTGGCTGTCCGGGCTCATCGACTGGATAAACAGCGCCAGAATCGGCCCCACTGAACCGTTACAAAGCTGTACCACCAGCGTGGTGAAAAACAGGCTGATCACCAGTCCCGGATAGGGGAGAGAGGCGAAGACCGCTCGCAGGCCGGGCTGTTCCGCACGGGAAACCTGCGGCCTGGCGCCCTCTTTGATCAGAAATAGCGTCACCGTGAAGCTGGCCATCAGCAGTATAGCGGTGATAAAAAAGACCGGTCTCAGGCCGACGTGATCGGCCAGGAAGCCCCCCAACAGCGGGCCACCGATCACGCCGCTGATCTGCGCGGTCGCCAGAGTACTGAGCGCCCAGCCGCTGCGCTCGCGCGGAACCTGGGAGGCAACCAGCGCCATGGCGTTAGGGATATAGCCAGAGGTCAGACCCATCAGCGCCCGCAGGAAAAACAGCTGCCAGACGTTGGTGGCAAAAGCCTGTAAGAGTATGGCCACCGCCATCCCCAGGGAGGCGCGGAGCAGCATCAGCTTACGGCCTTTGCGGTCGGCCAGGCTGCCCCACATCGGGGAGACGATCGCCGAAATCAGAAAGGTGACGCTGAAGGTCAGCCCCGACCACATGGAGAGTGCTTCATGGGAGGTGACGCCCAGCTCGGCAATGTACAGCGGCAGAAACGGCAGGATCTGGCTGATCGCCAGACCTGTAAAAAAGCAGCCGAACCAGACCGAAATAAGATTAACCTTCCAGGATTCCATAACCAGGCGTCATTTCATTGTTTTGTCAGGAGTTGTGAAGCTTAGCAAGTTGTGGTCAGCGCGTAATGACCAGAAATGCCTGCGCGCTGAGTTCAGGGTTTTATCCCCTGATCGACCCTCACTGTGAAATATGTCACAAAAAAATCATTAGCACGCAGAGCATTATCCTCAGCGACAGAGCCCAAAGCCACGCATGCCGAGATGGAAGTGATCCGCATGGGCGGCGTTATATTCCGGGCCAAGTCCGTTGCCGTAATACTGGCAGGCGCTATCCAGCAGCGCACGCAGGAAGGGCTGAGTGTCCGACTGGGGCCAGCCTTTTAACACCGTCACCCGCCGCCCGTCAGCAAAACGAAAGGCGGCGATATCCAGGGCCTCCGCGCTGGCGTGCTCGCTGCGGCGGGCATCCGGGCGGTTATAGATATTGCGACAGGCGTAGCTGCCGAGATGATCTATTTGCCGTAGCGAGCTACCGACGAGCTCGCTGGCCAGCGGCTTTGCCTGCTGTTCAACAAAGAGCGCACTGCTTAACGCCAGCGGACAGCTGGCGAGAAAACTGCTGCTCAGGGCCACGCTGCCAAAATTACGCACCCGCACCACATTCTCCAGCGGGCAGGTGCCCTGGGTGTCCGCCACCGGCTGACTGCTAATCAGCCGCTGCCGGTTTGCCTCCTCCAGCAGCACGGTGCACGCCTCCGGCGTCAGACGCCGCAGCTTAAACTGGGTGATTCGCCCCGGCGGATCGCTGAGCTGTAACGGCGCAAAGGGATTGTAATGCGGCGGCAGAAAACGGTAGCCCAGCCACCCTGCCCCCAGTACCAGGATTAAAAAAATCGCCCCTTTTCCTCTCACTCTCCCTCCCGCGCAATAAAAACAACATTATGGCAGATAGCACGATTTTGACGTGGTATGTTATCGGCTTTCCGTTATGTGATGGGTGAGTGTGAGATGGCGAAGTTACGGGTAGGGATCGTCTTTGGCGGTAAATCAGCGGAGCATGAAGTGTCCCTCCAGTCGGCGAAAAACATTGCCGATGCGATCGATAAGTCGCGTTTTGAGGTGGCATTGCTGGGCATCGACAAACAGGGTCAGTGGCATATCAACGATGCGGGTAATTTCCTGCTGAATGCCCACGATCCGGCCCATATCGCCCTGCGCCCGTCCGACACCACTCTGGCACAAATCCCCGGTCGTACAGGCCAGTCGCTAATCGATGCCAGCAGCGGTCAGCCTCTGCCCGCCATTGACGTTATCTTCCCGATTGTGCACGGCACTCTCGGCGAAGATGGCTCCCTGCAGGGGATGCTGCGTATGGCCGATCTCCCGTTTGTCGGCTCTGACGTGCTGGCCTCCGCCGCCTGTATGGATAAAGACGTGACCAAACGTCTGCTGCGCGACGCGGGTCTGGTCATTGCCCCGTTTATCACCCTGACGCGGGTTAACCGTCAGCGCATCGGCTTTGCTGAGGTTGTTGAAAAGCTTGGACTCCCGCTGTTTGTGAAGCCGGCCAACCAGGGCTCTTCCGTGGGCGTCAGCAAAGTTACCCGTGAGGAGCAGTATCAGCAGGCGGTCGATCTGGCCTTTGAATTCGACCATAAAGTGATAGTGGAACAGGGGATTAAAGGGCGTGAAATTGAGTGTGCCGTGCTGGGTAACGACAGCCCGGAAGCCAGCGTCTGCGGCGAGATCGTGCTGAACAGCGACTTCTACGCCTACGACACCAAGTATATCGACGATAACGGTGCGCGCGTGGAAGTCCCGGCGGCGATTGCACCTGAGGTCAACGACCGGATCCGCCAGGTTGCCGTAGAAGCCTACAGCGCACTGGGCTGCAGCGGCCTGGCGCGGGTGGACGTTTTCCTGACGGATGACAACCAGGTGGTGATCAACGAGATCAATACCCTGCCCGGCTTTACCAATATCAGCATGTACCCAAAACTGTGGCAAGCCAGCGGCCTGAGCTACACTGACCTGATTACCCGCCTGATTGAGCTGGCGCTGGAGCGTCACCGCGCCAGCAGCGGACTGAAAACCTCCGTCAACGGGTGATTACTCTTTTGCCGCCGCGTCCTCGCTTTCATCGACGCGGCGGCGGATCACTAGCCCCGAGAGCCAGAAACTGATAACCCAGGTCACCAGCCCGACGGCATAAGTTTGCCAGCCCTGAGCCTCAAATCCCAGCAGACCGACCACACCATTCAGAATGAAAATCAGACCAATGGCGAACGCATAGTAGTGCCAGTCACGGCGGATTTTTACGGGCAGCTTCATAACAACTCCGGCAGGAAAAAAAGCATCCTCGCACACTTCCCCGCGCGCGTCAGCGACCTCAACAGAAAATTACAAACGTCGCTAAAATTTAACTTAAAGCTCATTTTTGTGACAAAAAGCAAAAAATGAAGATCCAGGCGCATTCCGAAGGGTAAATTGTCATCAATCTGATATTGACATTCCTTATGACCTGACAAACTCACTCTATGTACCACCTGGCATAATGCCAGCGTTAAGAGAATGTTCTGGAGGTCTTTTATGGCAGAGTTCACCCTGACAAAGTCGATTGCCAGTGGAAAGAAAAGGGATCCCTCCACCCCGGGTAATATCGCATATGCACTGTTCGTTCTGCTGTGCTTCTGGGCAGGTGCCCAGCTCTTAAACCTGCTGGTTCACACCCCAGGGGTTTACGAACATCTGATGCAAATTCAGGACGTCAGCCGACCGAAAGTTGAAATCGGCCTGGCGGTCGGTACCCTGTTTGGCCTGGTGCCCTTCCTGATTGGCTGTATGCTCCTCGGCAGCGTGGCGCTGTTTCTGCGCTGGCGCCGTTATATGTAGGGATTAGCGCGCCATGCAGCGTGCCCGACGCTCATCCACCCGCTTCGCAAACCACGCCGTGGTCAGGTTGCGGGTGATTTTCGGGCTTTCCAGTCGGATCCCCGGCAGTATTTCTCCCGGCATTGCCTTGCCACTCTTCTTCTCCGCCAGTCGATAGACGGCCGCATACAGTTTCGTCTGTTCGAAGTCCTGACTGTCGCCTTTCTCCAGCTGTTGACGGATCTCATCGCCGGTCATATCCAGCTGCTGCGCAAGCTTGCGCACCGCCAGTTCAGTCTTGCCCGGTTCGGATGTGCCGTAGCGGATCAGATCCCCGTCCAGGGCCAGCGTCACGCCCGAGGCTTTGCTGACCGCAGCCTGAAACGCAGCGTTACGGCTGGCGTACCAGCCAGCGTTAAAATCAGCGAAGCGGTAGAGCGGCGACGGGTAACTAGCCGGATAGCTGAGCAGATGCAGGGTGCCGAACCACAGCCCGCCCCGGCGGCTAAAGACTTCCTGACGTACGGTGCCCGTCATTTTCCACGGATAGCCCCTGGCGTGCTGTTCGGCGAATGCAATGCTCACCTGCATCGGCCCGCCCGTATGGACCGGATTCAGCGACCCGAAGAGCGTCTGGCCGAGTGGCACGCGGTCGATCATATCGTCAAAAATTTCGCTGAGCTGCTTCTCGGTTCTGACCTCGTCCAGGCGCTGGCCGTAGCTTTTCCCGTCTGTCGAGGGGAGCTTCAGGGCGGTATGCACCACAAACGCCGGGATATGGACCTTTGCCGCCCGCTTTTCGATCTCCTGCCAGGCGATTTTATTCAGCCCAGGCACCGCAGGATCGGCCTGATAGTTTGATTCCTGCTGGGCCACCGCCAGCACCGAACAGATATTCTCCTCCGTCGGAGCCAGCTTCTGTTCAGCGAAGGTGGTGGCAAGATCGTCCGCCCAGGCGTTGCGATCGGCCAGGCCAGTGGGCAGTTTTTGCCGCACCACGCTTGCCACATCCACCGCTTTTTCGCCGGGTTTCAGCACCGGAGCCTGACTGCCGCAGCCCACCAGCATCAGGCTTAATGAGAAAGCAAGATAAGGTCGTACGGCTGGCGTCATATCCCTGAAAATCCTTAGTTAAGTGCGTGAATAACCGGCTGTGAATCCTGCCCGTCGAGCGTATGTTCGAAGCTGCGCAGACGCTTGTAGATCGACATCAGCTCCACCAGGGTGGTCCACGAATTAATCAAATACTGGAACGAGGTGCGTACCTGCTCGAATACGTTGGTGATCTGCGTCATCAGGCCCAGCGTAATAGTACCGGCAACGATAGACGGGAACAGCAGGAACAAACCGAAAACGTTATCCACTTGCAGGTAGAGAATGCGGGCGATATTGAAGTACATATAGTGAAAATAGAGACGGAAATAGTTGTGACGCACGGCAGAGAACAGCTCGCGCACCGTCGGCGGCGCGGCACGATCGGCGTTGTCTTCCCCGTAGACCAGTTCTTTACGATACGCCGCCTCGACGCGCTGGTTTTTAAACTCCAGCCCCGGCAGCTTAATCCCCACCACCGCCAGCAGACCGGTACCCAGCAGGGACCAGACCAGCGCGGCAATCACCAGCCCGTAAGGAACATGGCCGACAATCGGCAGTTCAGGGACGTGGGCAGAGAGCACCACCAGCACCGGCAGAAACGCAATCAGCGTCATAATCGCCTTCAGCAGGCTAACCCCCATCCCTTCAAGGGTGGTGGAGAAACGCATGGTATCTTCCTGCACGCGCTGGGCAGCACCTTCGATATGACGCAGGGATTGCCAGTGCGCCATATAGTATTCGTTCATTGCCGTGCGCCAGCGGAAGATATAGTGGCTGACAAAGAAGTTATTCAGTACTGCCACCGTTACTGCGATCAGAGCAATCCCTAAGAAGGTGCCGATGCCGCGATAAAACGCCTCAATGGTCACCTTATGCGGCGCACTCAGCGCTTCCTGGATCAGATCGTAAAAAGGCGAATACCAGGCATTAATCGCCACGCTAACCTGCACCATAAACCAGGTAACAAAGATAATCAGGGCGGTACCGAGAATGGACCAGCGCTGCCAGCGATGCGGTGCGCGGACAAACCAGAACAGAGCGAACAGCCCGGCGCAGAGGACATAATACGCGTAGAACAGCAGATAGCTCAGGGACCAGAAACGGGCTGCGCCAATGGGCACCTCGCTGCTGGCACCCGTAATACGCATCAACCAGGCGCTGGCGCCAAACTGCCATAAAACAACCGTCAGAACGGTCCAGATAAAAGCCGACAGAAAAAACAGCTTCGGCTGCGGGAAAAAGGACTTAAACATACGACATGACTCTCCTGCTACTTCTTATCGTTATCACTGTTGCTGTGCACTACACAATAAAGCCCCGCCACCGCCTCAGCGATGCAGGGCTGATTTTTCTGACCGGAATGCAGAGACTTAGTTCGTCTGCCAGTCGTTAAGAATTGTTGCGACAGGTTTCACGGTGACCGGATTACCCGGCACCGTCAGAGGAGGTTACCACAAGCGCCGGATCACAAAAGTCGTCTTTTGTGATGATGAATTATTCTGTGGTTACCCATAGTTACGTTTTAGTCTCTACTATTGCGTAAAAGGCGCTTTGCAATGCGCCCGGCCGTAGTATAAATACGCTGAATTTATTTCCCTTAAATCATGGATGCCTTCGTTGAAACGTAGTCTGCTTTTTTCTGCCGCCCTGGCTGCGGCGTCATTGACACAGGTCCACGCGGCACAGCCGTTAACTGACCCCGTTTTTGCGTCCGATATCGTCGATCGTTACGCCAACCATATCTTTTATGGCAGCGGAGCCACCGGTATGGCGATGGTGGTCATTGACGGTAATCAGCGGGTGTTCCGCAGCTTCGGCGAAACTCGCCCTGGCAGCAACGTCCATCCCCAGCTTGATTCAGTGATCCGCATAGCGTCGCTCACGAAGGTGATGACCAGCGAAATGCTGGTGAAGCTGATGGATCAGGGCGTGGTAAAGCTTGACGATCCCCTGAATAAGTTTGCACCGCCCGGTGCACGCGTGCCGACGTATCAGGGCGCACCTATTACCCTGAAAAACCTGGCGACCCACACCAGTATTTTGCCGCGTGAGCAGCCCGGCGGCGCGGCCAACCGTCATGTGTTTATCTGGCCAACCCGCGCACAGCGCTGGAGCTGGATCTCCACCGCCAGCCTGAAAGCAGCCCCCGGCAGCCAGGCTAACTACTCCAATCTGGGGTTCGACCTGCTGGCAGATGCGCTCTCCACCGCCACCGGTAAGCCTTATCCCCAGCTTTTTCAGGAACAGATTGCTCGCCCGCTGGGGATGAAGGACACCACCTATACGCCGTCGCCGGACCAGTGCCGCCGTCTGATGGTGCCGGAAAAAAGCGCCAGCCCCTGTAATAACACCCTGGCCGCGATCGGCAGCGGCGGGATCTACTCCACGCCGGGAGATATGATGCGCTGGATGCAGCAGTTCCTGTCGTCGGACTTCTACACCCGCAGCCCGCAGGCGGATCGTATGCAGACGCTGATCTATCCGCGTAGCCAGCTCACCCGCGTGGTCGGCATGGACGTACCGGGCAAAGCGGATGCGCTCGGTCTCGGCTGGGTCTATATGGCGCCGAAAGAGGGTCGCCCGGGGATCGTGCAGAAAACCGGCGGTGCGGGCGGCTTTATTACCTATATGGCGATGGTTCCGCAGCATAACGTCGGTGCTTTTGTGGTGATCACCCGCTCACCGCTGACCCGCTTTACCAATATGAGCGACGGTCTGAACGACCTGGTGTCGGAGCTGAGTACCAATAAAACCCGTCCGTAATGGCATAATGGTCGTAGGGAGTAACGCTTACTTTTGCAAAACATCCTGCGACCATATTTGCTAGACTGCCCGCTTCCGTTGCACAACCTTCAGGCAAACCATGACCGATTTAATCACCCGTCCGCGCCGCCTGCGCCAGTCCCCTGCGCTGCGCGCCATGTTTGAAGAGACAACCCTGACCCGAAACGATCTGGTGTTGCCCATTTTTGTTGAAGAAGAGATCGACGACTATAAAGCCATCGAAGCGATGCCTGGCGTCATGCGCATTCCGGAGAAATATCTGGCGCGCGAGATCGAACGTATCGCCCGCGCCGGGATCCGCTCGGTAATGACTTTCGGTATCTCTCACCACACGGACGCCACCGGCAGCGATGCCTGGCAGGATAACGGTCTGGTGGCGCGTATGTCGCGGATCTGCAAAGACGCGGTGCCGGAAATGATCGTAATGTCCGATACCTGCTTCTGTGAATACACTTCTCACGGCCACTGCGGTGTGCTGTGCGATCACGGTGTGGATAACGACGCAACCCTGGAAAACCTCGGTAAGCAGGCGGTCGTTGCCGCCGCCGCCGGTGCCGATTTTATCGCGCCTTCTGCGGCAATGGACGGTCAGGTACAGGCGATCCGCCAGGCGCTGGACAAGGCCGGATTTATCGACACCGCCATCATGTCCTACTCCACCAAGTTCGCCTCCTCGTTCTACGGCCCGTTCCGCGAAGCCGCCGGAACCGCCCTGAAAGGCGACCGTAAGACCTATCAGATGAACCCGCTTAACCGCCGGGAAGCGATTCGGGAATCTCTGCTGGATGAAGCGCAGGGTGCGGACTGCCTGATGGTGAAACCGGCCGGCGCCTATCTCGATATCCTGCGCGACATCCGCGAGCGTACCCAGTTGCCAATTGGCGCATACCAGGTCAGCGGCGAATACGCGATGATCAAGTTTGCGGCACAGGCTGGTGCCATCGACGAAGAGAAAGTGGTACTGGAAAGTCTGGGTGCCATCAAGCGTGCCGGGGCGGATCTGATCTTCAGCTACTTCGCCCTCGATCTGGCAGAGAAAAACATCCTCTGATCCCTCAGGGCGGGAGCTTTCCCGCCCTTCTAAATGTTCATCCTCCTGCAATGTCACCGTCATATTTCGCTTCTACTGTCTGGGCAAGACGTAAGCAGAAGAGAAGCGACCATGTTTAGTCTCGATAACGTACTCGATGACCTGTGGCCCGAGGCGAAACCCGCCCCCTGGCAGAAAAGTGTCCTGAAACGGTTACTGTACGAAGAGGAGTTCCAGTCCTTTGCTACTCGCCACCGCCACCTGAAAGGGCTGGATATGGTGGAACAGGTTCTCGACCACCTCGCTATTCGTTGTGACAT
Organism: Enterobacteriaceae bacterium; assembly: GCA_035277345.1. GTDB lineage: Bacteria > Pseudomonadota > Gammaproteobacteria > Enterobacterales > Enterobacteriaceae > BIGb0383. The sequence goes on along the minus strand of DATEKR010000154.1, from coordinate 19,721 downwards.
TCCGGCTCACGACCTCGAACAAATCCCCGAACATGGCCCACTGGTGATAATTGCCAACCACCCAACCGGCACCCTTGACGGCCTGGCGCTGCTCTACGCAGTCTCTCGCGTCCGCCGCGATGTGAAAGTTGTCACTAACCGGATGCTCAGCCATCTGGAACCGCTCAGCTCCCTGTTTATTCCTGTCGATAATATCAACGGTCGCACCAGCAAAGCCGCGCTGCAGCAAATGGAGCAGCAACTGCAAACCGGCGGAACACTGATCTTCTTCCCGGCGGGCGAAGTCTCGCGTCCAACGCGTAAAGGGATCCGCGACAAGCGCTGGCATAAGGGGTTTATTAAGCTGGCGGCGAAATTCCGCGCCCCGCTGCTGCCAATGCATATTCGCGCCCGCAACAGCCTGCTGTTTTACTGTAGCACTCTGATCTCCCCGACCCTGCCGATGCTCCTGCTAATGCAGCAGATGTTCCGCCGTCGCGGCAGCAGCCTGCCTATCTCTGTCGGCAAACAGATTTCCTGGTCGAACTGGTATCACGCCGGGACGCCGTCCCGCGAGCTGGCGGAGAAGTGCCGTCGCCACGTAATCCGTCTGGGCAAAGGCAAAGAGGGCGTCTTTAAAACCGAAAGCGCGATTGCCCGTCCGGAAGATCGTGCCACCCTGAAGCGCGAACTGCAGCGGGCCGAGTGCCTGGGCCACACCGCCGATGGCAAGATTATCTATCTCTGGCAGCGTAACGGCCAGGAAGATGTGCCGATACTACGCGAGCTGGGACGCCTGCGCGAAGTCGCCTTCCGCGCCGTGGGCGAAGGCAGCGGCAAACGCCGGGACACGGACAGCTACGACGACGACTATCTGCACCTGATCCTGTGGGACGAAGAGGATCTGGAGATTGTCGGAGCCTACCGCTTTATGCCCACCGCCAGTCAGGTAGAAAAACATGGCCAGGAAGGCCTGTATAGCCATAGCCTGTTCCACTACGGTGAGCAGATGGACGATATTCTGCGCCATGGGATCGAGCTGGGACGCAGCTTTATTCAGCCGCGCTACTGGGGCCGTCGCGGCCTGGATTACCTCTGGTCCGGGATAGGTGCGTATCTGGCGCGCTATCCGCAGTACCGCTATCTGTTTGGCCCGGTCTCCATCTCCGGCGGCCTGCCGCCCGCAGCAAGGGATCTGCTGGTCGCTTTCTATCGCCTCTGGTTCCCGGCCAGCCATCCGCTGGCCGCCTCGCGCCGCCCGTATCCGGCCACGCTTCCGGACGTGCTGGCGCAGTTTGGCGGCGAGGATTATGCGGAAGACCTGACGCGCCTGAAGTCGCTGCTGGGCAATCTCGGCTGCGGTATCCCACCGCTCTACAAGCAGTACTCCGAGCTCTGCGAGCCAGGCGGCGTGCAGTTTATCGACTTCGGCAGCGACCCGGCGTTTAACGACTGTGTCGACGGGCTGGTGCTGGTAGACCTGGCATATCTGAAGGCGAATCGGTATCAGCGGTATATTGGGGCGCATTTGGGTGGGGAAGAGACTGCTGCCTGAGTAATATCACCAGGGCTGAACAAGAAGGATGGTTCAGCTCCTGCGCTATGAATACTTCCTTTTGCCGACACAGTAAAAGCACCGCGCTGGCTGAAAAGCGGTGGCGAAACTGTCTCTCTTGAAAGTCTGCACTAACCGTTGCCACGCTTTCAGGTCAAGCATCGGACCTGAATCCTTAACCTGTTTATAAATCTCCTCGCCATTTCAACTACAATCAATACGTTAATCACCAGGCGGGAGGAAGAATGCGTTTTCGCGACAACGCACTGTTTATTAATACCGTCCTGCTGGGCGGCAGCACAGAGGAAAAAATCCGCGCCGCCGCCGACGCGGGATTTAGCCAGATTGAAATCTGGCGGCAGGATATCGACGCTGCGGGTGGAAACCCTGCAGAGATTGTCAGGCAGTTGCAGCACCATAACCTCAACCTGACGGATTATCAGGTGTTACTGGATTTCACCGGTGCGCCCGAAGAGATGCAAAAGCAGAAACGTGAAGAGGCCCTGGCGATGCTTGATACCGCCGTCGCTCTGGGCGCAACCACGCTGCTGACGCCCGCATCTACCCATCAAGGCTGTATTGCCGAACGCGAAACGGACGATCTTTACTGGCTGGTACGCGAAGCTAATAAGCGGGATCTCAGAGTGGCATTTGAAGCCATGGCGTGGAGCACGCATATTAATACCACGGACGCAGCATGGCGCTGCGTGGCACATATTAATGAACCGAATCTGGGGTTGGTGGTGGATGCCTTCCATATTTTTGTCCGCAACCGCACCCTTGCCGACCTGGCCGGAATTCCGATGGACAAAATATTCCTGGTGCAGCTCTCGGATCTGCAGGCTCTGCCTGAATCAGGGGAAGTAAAAGAGACGGCGCGGCACCATCGACTGCTACCGGGCGAGGGCAATTTCCCCCTGCATACCCTGCTCGATTATCTGGAGACAAGCCGCTATAGCGGCCCAGTGGGACTGGAAGTGTTCAGTGATACGCTAAGTCAAAAACCTCCCCGGGAAGTTGCCGGAGAGGCGATGCAGGCGCTGAAAAAATGTCTGTGTCGTATTAACTAAAGAGTGGCAGCGTTGTGCCTTTACTTGCCGGGTGGCCGGTTGATCTTTGCCATGTAATATCGTAGATTTTCTGAACAGTTGTCGATTACGTCAATTCTCGTAGTTTCTTAATCCCGACAGGGGCTGCCGGGCACCTTCAATGCGCTCCCGGCTAAGGCGGAAACATGCTAAACGCACTTAATTCATCTCGCTCAGTGCAGACAATCAGAGATTGCACCAATATGATCGCAACGGTTCCGCTGCGTCACAGGGATGACGCACTCCAGATCCGTCATCTGAAAAGCGAGGGCGCTCTGCGCGATCAGCACTTTATCATTACGGTCAGAAGCGATGTTAATGAGGCTACGTTCTCCGTTAAACCTTTCGCTGAACTGATTGTGCTCAATGACCATCTTCGTTTCGTTGTGCTACCGGAAACACAGTATCCTGAAATAACCAGCAGCGAAGACGAGATTTTCTCCGAGATCGAGCGCAATCTCGCGCAATTCCTGAAGAGCAAGTACAGTGTCGATGTTAGCCTGACGCGCAATGAATCCTCAGTGAAGAGGCGCGTCGCTAACCAATGGGACCATCGATAATTGCCAGTTATACCAAGGACCTCGATTCATTTCCTGATTGTGATTTTCGTGTAATAAACCGGGTGGGTTATTTCATCTCGCCGGTATTTGATGTGTTGCGCCTGAAAGAATGGAAACTCGCCAACTCCCCCGAAAAATACAGCTACTGTGCAACAGTCTCAATCGTTGGTGGTGAAGAGAACGCATGGCTGCGTGAGCTTGCCCTGGATCGCCGCATGGACAATCGCAGCGAAGAAGATGTTATTCACTACATCCGCAGTATCGTTGATGAGTCAGAATTGGGTGACGAAAAACAGATCGCGCGCTTCGTTTATACAGATTTCATCTTTCGCACTCAGGCGGGTACCGATGCGGGTATTCAGATAAAAGGGGCATTTGTTGAGCCATCGAAAGAAAAAAAGGCAATGGCCCGGACAGTCTATGCCTTCTTGTTAAACTGGTACCGCCATATCATTAGCGACAACCATCAGACTATGTATGGTGCAAAAATCTGGGCCAGTGGAATGCTCCAGGTTGGCCGGGTTCAGATTTATGACGACATCCAAAAGCACTTCGTAGATATACTGGCTCAGGGCGGCATCGGCATTGACGGCTTTAAACCCTGGGATGCCCTACGGCTCACTGAACAACAAATATCACACTGGAATCCCTACGCGCTTAGCATCGACCCGGCAGATAAAATCCTCGCTATCGTATCGGCTGTCGATCGCTACCACCCTGTCGGCATCACCACTTTCGACGCCACCAGACCCCGATTAAAAGTCCGGTGAAACGCCGTCAACCAGGGTCAGTTGTGTCTTACGCCCGATAAAACGGCTTATCCCCCAGAATGGTCGCCCGGTGCATAATGCGCCTTTGCGGCAGGTAGTCGGCATTGGCGTAGTGCTGAGTGACGCGGTTATCCCAGATGGCGATATCGTCCGGCTGCCAGCGCCAGCGCACCTGAAACTCCGGCTTCGTAATATGGGCGAAGAGGAAGTCCAGCAGCGCCGCGCTCTCTTTTTCGCTCAGATCGACAATCCGCGTGGTAAAGCCTTCGTTAACGAACAGCGCCTGTTTGCCGCTGACCGGATGGGTACGCACCACCGGATGCAGCAGCGGCGGGTTTTTCGCGACCGCTTCCAGCCAGCGCTGATACTCTTCTTCGGTCTTGCGGAATTTATACTCCTGGAAGGATTTGCGGAAATCGTGCTCGGCATGCAGACCGCTGAGCAGCGTCTGCAGCGGCGTCGACAGCGCCTCAAAAGCGGCGATACCGCTGGTCCAGAGGGTGTCGCCTCCGGTGGACGGCAGCTCTTTGGCGGCCAGAATCGCCCCCGCTGGCGGCGTATCGATAAAGGTGACGTCCGTGTGCCAGTTGTCGTTATCCGGCGGATTATCGTTATGGGTATCCAGGACGATAATCTCTTTCACGCCTTCGGCCTGCGGATAAACCGGGTGGATATGCAGATCCCCGAAACGCAGGGCAAGGTCACGCTGTAATGCGGGCGTAATGGCCTGATTACGCAGGAAAAGCACCTGATGGCGTAGCAGCGCATGATAGAGCTGCTCAAACTGGTTGTCGCTCAGGGGACGGGTTACGTCGACGCCGGAAACCTGCGCGCCAATATACGGCCCCAGCGGGGTAATGTTCAGACGTTCACTCACTGGACTTCTCCATGCCAGGGGGTCAGGCGACGCTGTAGCGCGCGCAGCCCCAGTTCTAACGCAAAAGCGATAATCGCAATCACCGCGATCCCGGCCAGCACCACATCGGTGGCCAGAAATTCACCCGCAGACTGCACCATAAAACCTAATCCACGGGTGGCGGCAATCAGCTCCGCCGCCACCAGCGTGGACCAGCCAACACCCAGGCCAATACGCACCCCGGTAAGGATTTCCGGGAGCGCACCGGGGAGGATCACCCACCACAGTACCTGCGCCCGGCTGGCCCCCAGAGACCGGGCAGCCCGAATCCGCACCTGCTGCGCACTCTTCACTCCCGCCAGCGCCGACATGGCAACGGGGGCGAATATCGCCAGATAAATCAGTAAAATTTTCGAGGTTTCGCCGATGCCAAACCAGATCACCATCAGCGGCAAATACGCCAGCGGCGGTACCGGGCGATAGAGTTCAATCAGCGGATCGAGAATGCCCCGCACCGTCGGACTCAGGCCCATGGCGATCCCGACAGGGACACCGAGAGCCACCGCCGCCAGCAGCGCCAGTAAGATGCGGCTCAGGCTGGCCGCCAGATGCTCCCACAGCGTGGCATCCATAAAGCCCTGCGGGCTGGCAACGAGCAGCAGTTTCTGCAGCACCTGACCCGGCGACGGCAGAAACAGCGGGCTGATCACCTGCAGAGCCGCAACGCCCCACCAGATAGCCAGCAAGACCAGCAGCGTGCCGAGACTTAACGTCAGCTGACGGGACAGCGGCCAGCGCAGGGTCATACCGCGCCGACGGGGTTTATCATTGATCACCACACTCATTGAAACGCCTCCCGCTGTTCGAAAACCCGGCTCAGCACATACTCGCGCTGCTGGATAAACTGCGGGTCGGATTTAATGCTGCGGCAGGATTCACCCGCCACAAAGCGACGGCCAAAATCGAGAGGCAGACGCTCCTGCACCCGGCCAGGCCCAGGGGAGAGCAGCACCAGCTCGCTGGCCATAAACACCGCCTCTTCGATATCGTGGGTGATCAGCAGCACCTGCTTGCCGGTCTCATTCCACAGGCGCAGCAGCAGCGTCTGCATCTGCTCCCGGGTAAAGGCATCCAGCGCCCCGAAGGGTTCGTCCAGCAGCAGAAGCTGCGGATTTGCCGCCAGCGCACGGGCGATGCCGACCCGCTGACGCTGGCCACCGGAGAGCTGCCAGATAAAGCGGTCCTCCGCCCCTTCCAGCCCGACGGTCTTCAGCATCTGTCGGGCGGTCTGGTGACGCTCTGCTTTCCCTGCGCCCGCAATCTGCAGGCCAAGTGCGACGTTATCCAGCACGCTGCGCCAGGGCAGCAGGCCTTCGTTCTGAAACACCACCCCGCGTTCAGCACCCGGTCCTTCAATGCGTTTTCCCTGCAGGGTGATGCTGCCGTGACGTAGCGGGATAAACCCGGCCACCAGGTTCAGCAGCGTGGTTTTTCCGCAGCCGGACGGGCCAAGCACCACCAGCAGTTCGCCGCTATCGAGGGTCAGATTGATATCTTCCAGCGCCGGTCGCCCGCCGTAGTCGGCATAAAGATTCGCTATCTGTAGCATCCGTCCTCCGGCTACTTCACAAAGCGGTCGGTCACGTACTGGCTATAGTCGTCCGCCACTGTCGGGACTTTGCCCTGCTCTTTCAGGAACTGCGCGGTGTCGATAATCGCTTTGTTCACCGGCCCGGTCAGCTCGGTAACTTGCTGAGCAGCGGTCAGGTAGGTATTGCCCTTCACCAGGCCCGGCACGTCCGCTTCCGGCACGCCGCTCAGGCGCGACAGCTTGCTGAGGTTCTCCGGCTGTTTCAGCCAGGCGTCCGGGTTTTCAATATAGGGACGCTGGGCTTCCAGAGCGCTGTGGGCGAAGGCGCGCACCACCTCGGGATGTTTCTCGGCAAAGTCTTTACGCACCACCCAGACGTCAAGGGTTGGCGAGCCCCACTGCCCGACCTGGGCGGAGTCGGTCAGCACGGTGCCGTCTTTTTCCAGCTCGTTAACCGCAGGCGCCCATACGTAGGCTCCGTCGATATCCCCTCGTTGCCAGGCGGCGATAATCGCCGGGGGCTGGAGGTTAAGGATCTGCACCTGGCCCGGTTTAATACCCCAGTGCTTCAGGGCCGCCAGCAGGCTGTAGTGGGTGGTGGAGATAAAGGGCACAGCGATACGTTTGCCGATCAGATCCTGCGGTTTGGTGATGTTCTTTTTCACCACCAGCGCTTCGGAGTTGCCGAGCTGCGAGGCGAGCAGGAAGACCTCGATCGGTACCTGCTGGCTGGCGGCTACCGCCAGCGGGCTGGAACCAATATTCCCGATCTGCACATCGCCGGAGGCGAGAGCGCGCACCACGCTGGCGCCGCTGTCGAACTTACGCCAGTCAACGCTGGCCCCGCTTTCGCGGGCGAAGGTGCTGTCCGCCTGGGCTACTTTGGCCGGTTCGGCAGAGGTCTGGTACGCGACGGTGACGTTGACCGCCTGCGCCTGGAATGTCATGACCGCGGCTGCGGCCAAGAGTGAAATACGCGATGTGATGCCCATTGTCCTGCTCCCGTTTTTGCTGTTATGGGCGCAGTATTTCCAGGCAACAGATATTGATAAAGGAATTAAAAATTCTTTTTAATTCCTTTCTGTTTTTAGCAAAAAAGCGGCAAAGCTTAGTCACCAGACGGTAGATAATAATCAGCGATTAACCGATCTCGCCAGTCGGGTATAGGTATGACGCACACCGCGAATCACAATGCTGTAAGCGAGGATATTTTCCGGCAGCGCAATGCCCATATAGCCCGTATCACCAATATGATGCAGGTCAGCGCCGGCCATTTTACTCATTAAGGCAATCTGGCGGATCGTATTAACATCAGCCCCTTCCTGAGAGGTTCCCACTGCGGTCATCGCCATGACGCCACAGGCATGGGCACACTCAATCAGCCCGGCGACTTTTTGCTGGCTCATACCGGGAATCGTGCCGGGTGCAGGAACAAGCACAATATCAGCGCCCTGACTGGCAAACCAGGCCACATCCTCTTCGCTGATAATGGCACTGCCGCTTTCTCTGACGACGCCCGCGCCATGCATCTTTCCGGTAATCAATACGGCGGTATCACCGACGGCATCGCGTATTTCCCGGACCGCCTCGCCCAGCGCACGGTTGCTGACGCCGTTGCCCGGATTGCCCGTCAGCACCAGAATTCTGGCCCCCATCGCGACAAGCTTCCGTGCGTTGTCTGCCGTCGCCGCACGCCCCTGCTTCATTTTCCAGATTTCGTCATGGCTGCTGGCGTACGCCGGATCCACGGCCTCAAGGTTTACGCCAATAATCCGCCCGGTCAGATACTGAAGCGTGCGGAGTACCTCTTCGGGCGGCGTATTCGCAGGCATGCCCTGGATCTGCGGATTTTCACTGTCAAACATGTTGATCAGCAGAATATCGGCACCCTGTGATGCGGCCAGCTCGGCGTTAGTCACGTTGTTTAACAGCGGCTGAGTCACCGCGATGGTCTCGCTGACCATCACCCGCCCTTCGCTGGCGCGTATGGCGTACAACAGCTCATCTTTGTTCATCGCAGCCAGGTCAGACGCGCTGCAATCGAGAAAACGCTTCGTTGTCATAGAAATCTTTCCCCTCTGAATAAGCAATCTGCCCATATCCCGCTGAATTAAACAAACGAGATATGGGCGTAGGGTCACCTCTGGCGGTGAGGCTTATCTCTCTTCCAGCGGCGGGCTGCGGAAGCTCCACAGACCCAGCGCTTTCAGGCCGTCACGGTAGATACCCTGCAGTTCCGGGCGTCCCATGGTCTGGAGATCTTTGAGCGGTTTATCCAGCGCGGCAACGGTGGTAAAGCGGATATCGTGCGGACCGGTTTGCCATCCGGCAATCTGGAAGATAGCTTCGGCGCGACGAACGTGGCTGCCGGAGCTGATAATCACCGCGTCTTTCACCCGATGCTTCGCCAGCCCGTAGCGGCTGTAGAGGGCGTTCTCAACGGTGGAGCGGGCGTAATTCTCCTGATAAATGCGTTTGGCGTCGATTCCCTTGCTGACCAGCCAGTCGGCCATCAGCTTGCCTTCGGTTTTACCGTTCTGCGGCACGCCGCCGGTCACGATAATCAGAGACTCCGGCAGCTGTTTTGCTACCTCCAGCGTTTTTTCCAGTCGCTGGATCAGCACCTCATTCATGGTGCCGTCCGGGTTCAGGGCATAGCCCAGCGTGACGATTGCCGGGGTACTGCCATCGGCGTTGATCTGCTCCACCTGGGCCGCAGTGAGGCTATCGGTAATTTTTATCGCCGAAGCATCGTCTATCGCCTTAAAGAAACGCGTCACTTTTTCTGCCTGCAGAGGATCGATCGCTTTCAGCGCGGCCAGAGACTTGTCACTCTCCGCATTCTGCTTGAGGAAACGATTCCATGCGGAAAGATAGATCAGCGCGTCCACATCACCCGGTGCGTCAGATAAGATCTGTTGATATAACGTGACGGCTTTGTCGATATTGCCGTTATAGATAAACGCACTGGCGGCGCTGAATAACAGGTCAACGCGGTAGGGTTCCAGCTGATGAGCCTGAAGTAATTTCTCCGCCACAATTTCCATATTGGAGGCGGTTTTTCCGGTAAATCCGGCACCGGAGATACGGGCAGGATTTTTAAAAGCCTGAAGCGCATCGGCGACCAGCATATCGACGGTCTGTCGCTGCGTAACATACTGGTCAAAGCTGGCTTCCGGCTGTGTCACTCCGCTAAAGGCGGCACTTTGCAGCGAGAAGAGAGCACCGATAGTGAGCATCAACAGCCGGCTGCCTGAATGGCGATAAGAACGCTTATTTTTCATTGCGAAATTCCTGTGTCATTTTCAGTCGGATAGCATCAGCTATCGGTCTATTACGGCTTACCCGGTGAAATAAATCACGTTATTTGTCATAGGCATAAGCATTAAGTTTATTTATTGCCTCTATAGATACAGCACTGTTATTTCTTTTTGCGAAATAACAAATAGCATTTTGGCATTTTTACAGCAAGGCAATTAGGCGATGGATTTCCTGAAATGTGACTATTGCATTTTTGTTACATCCATTACATTCCAGATATAACTCCGTTGCCTGCGCCCTCGCGACAGGCATGATATATCCCTTTTACGGCAAGAGAATGACGTGATGATTCGAGTGGTACTGGTGGACGACCATGTCGTCGTGCGTTCCGGCTTCGCCCAGCTATTAAATCTGGAAGAGGATTTACAGGTCACCGAACAGTTCAGCAGCGCCGCCGACGCCTGGCCCGCGCTGCTGCGGGATGACGTTGACGTGGCGGTCCTCGACGTCGCCATGCCGGATGAAAACGGCCTGAGCCTGCTAAAGCGCCTGCGCCAGCAGCGCCCTGCTTTCCGCGCCATTATCCTCAGTATCTATGACACCCCGGCCTTTGTGCAGAGCGCGATGGATGCAGGAGCCAGCGGCTATCTGACCAAGCGCTGCGGGCCGGAAGAGCTGGTCCATGCGGTGCGATCCGTCGGACTCGGCGGCCACTACCTCTGCTCCGATGCGCTAAAAGCCCTGCGCGGCGGGGAGCGCTCGCCTGCGGTGCTGGATACGCTCACTCCGCGCGAGCGGGAAGTCTTTGCCCTGCTGGTGCAGGGCCATAGCGTCAAAGAGATCGCCTTCCGTCTCGATCTCAGCCATAAAACCGTCCACGTTCACCGGGCCAACGTGCTGGGTAAACTCCAGTGCACCAGCACCATCGAGCTGGTGCATTTTGCGCTGGATAATCAGCTGCTGGCAGGCCACTGATGTCGCGCTCCCTGCGTTTGACCGTGCTGTCCCTGTTTATTGCTCTGGCCTGGGGATCCGGCTGGCTGATGCTGTGGACCCTCAGCGTGTACCTGACCCAGAACGGCCAACAGGCAGTGCTGTTTCTGCCCCACGGCGTCAGCCTCGCGCTGCTGATTTTGCTCTCGCGGCGCTTCTGGCCCGCGCTGCTCCTGCCCCAGCTGGCAGCGACGCTCTGGCTGCACAGCGAACAGCTACTCACCAGCTACAGCATGCTGGCCGTCCCGGCGATCAACCTGCTCCCGGCGATAATCGCCCAGCGCTACTGGCACCGTTTTCCGCTCTACTGGCAACGGCTGTCACTGCTGATCGGCGCCGTTACCTTCGCCTCCCTACTCAACACCCTGCTGCTGGCCCCTTTCCTGCACAGTAGTGCCATCATGATCGGCATGGCCGCCTTTACCGGCGGCGTACTGCTGACGCCCTTTGTCTATCTGATCTTTGAGTTTCTGCGTCAGCAGCATCGTTACCATCTGCTGGGGCTGGACACCAGCAACCCGCCGCTGCGCACCTCCCTGATTATCTGGTGCAGCCTGTTTTTTATCATCGGTATCGGCACCCAGATGGTGATGTCTCCCCAGATAGAGCGCCTGCTGCTGATCGTGGTGTTTTTACCGAACGTGGTGATGGCGTGGAAATTCGGCTGGCAGGGTGGCGTGCTCTCCGGGCTGCTGGGAAGCATGATGATCACCATCGCCCGGCAGATAGGCGTTGGCTTCAGCAACCTGATTGAGCTGGAGATCTTTCTCTCCACCCAGGCATTGCTGGGGATAGGGCTGGGGATCGCCATCAGTCGCCAGCAGCATCTGGCCCAGAATCTGGATCACTATCGCCGTCGGCTGGAAGCGGAGCTGGACGCCCGTCGCCAGCTGACGGAAAAGCTGATCCACAGCGAAGAAGACACCCGCAAAAGTCTGGCCCGGGAGCTGCACGATGAGATCGGCCAGAATATTACCGCCATTCAGATCCAGACCCAGCTGGTCAGGCGCAGCGGCGATACGGATCTGGCTCTGGCGGCGGCCGGGCAGATCAACGAGCTGGCAAGACGGATCCACCACTCCACCCGTCAGCTTCTGCGCCAGCTGCGTCCGCCGGTGCTGGACGAGCTTTCGCTGGAAGAAGCCCTGCACCATCTGGTCAACGAGTTCGCCTTTGCCGAGCGCGGCATTCAGTGCCGCTTCGACTACCGCCTGGCGCAGCCGCCGCAGAGTGAAACCCTGGTCTTCACCCTCTACCGGCTGTTGCAGGAACTGCTGAACAACGTCTGCAAACACGCAAACGCCAGCGAGGTACATATTGCCCTCTGGCAGCAGAACGACCGCCTCCATCTGGTGGTCAACGATAACGGCATTGGCCTGGTCAGCGGCGGCCAGCCCGGCTTCGGGATCCAGGGGATGCGTGAACGCGTCAGCGCCCTCGGCGGTGAGCTGACCCTGGAGTCACGTCAGGGCACGCGCGTAATTGTTAACCTGCCCACACTTTTGCAACAAACCCCGCACTAACCAGGAAAAAGTCTTAGTCACGCCGGACTTTGTCTCATCCCCTTTTTTTCCCGCTTACTTATAGTCAGCGTCAGTGGAGGCCGTTATGGACGTAGCTCAGATTAACCAGCACTACCGGGCCCTGCGCCCACGATTGCTGTTATGCATGGTGGTGGGTTACGCCGCGTTTTACCTGACGCGAAAAAGCGTGAACACCATCCTGCCCGCCCTGCAGACGGATCTGGGCTTAGACAAAGGCGATATCGGCCTGCTCGGCTCGCTGTTTTACCTCAGCTACGGGCTGTCGAAATTTGCCGCCGGACTCTGGCATGACAGCCACGGACAGAAGTGGTTTATGGGCGTCGGGCTGTTCGCCACCGGGGTTTTGAACGTGCTGTTTACCTTTGGCGAATCGCTGCCAGCGCTGCTGGTGGTCTGGACGCTGAACGGTTTTTTCCAGGGCTTCGGGTGGCCTCCCTGCGCCCGCCTGCTGACCCACTGGTTTTCGCGCAACGAACGCGGACTGTGGTGGGGATGCTGGAATGCCTCAATCAATATCGGCGGGGCGATTATTCCGCTGATTTGCGCCTTTGCCGCCCATTTGTGGGGCTGGCAGGCGGCGATGCTGACACCGGGGATCATCAGCATGGCACTGGGGATATGGTTGACCACGCAACTGCGGGGAACACCGCAGGAAGAGGGTCTGCCGACGGTCGGCGAGTGGCGTCACGATCCGCTGGAGTTGCGTCAGACTGCCGCCAGCCCGCCGATGGGACTGTGGCAGATGCTGCGCACAACGATGCTGCATAACCCGCTGATCTGGCTGCTGGGCGTCTCCTATGTCCTGGTGTACCTCATCCGGATCGCGCTTAACGACTGGGGCAATATCTGGCTGACGGAAAGCCACGGCATCAACCTGTTAAGCGCTAACGGCGCGGTGATGCTGTTTGAAGTGGGCGGATTGCTGGGAGCGCTCTTTGCCGGATGGGGTTCCGACCTGCTGTTTAGCGGCCAGCGCGCACCGATGATTTTGCTGTTCACCCTCGGGATGGTGGTCTCGGTCACTGCCCTGTGGCTGGCGCCGGTACATCACTACGTGCTGCTGTCGATGTGCTTTTTTAGCGTCGGATTTTTTGTCTTTGGCCCGCAAATGCTGATTGGCCTTGCCGCCGTCGAGTGCGGGCACAAGGGCGCTGCGGGTTCGATAACCGGCTTCCTCGGGGTCTTTGCCTACCTGGGAGCCGCACTGGCGGGATGGCCGCTGTCGCAGGTGATTGAACTCTACGGCTGGTCCGGAATGTTCAGCCTGCTCTCCGTTGCCGCCGTACTGATGGGTTTATTGCTGATGCCGCTGCTGATGGCGGGGATAACCGCCTCACGCAGTCACCTGAAATAATAAAGGACACAATAATGAAAATGACACCGCTCTGTACCCTGATCGCTGCCGGTATCACACTGGCAACCCTCGCAGGTGCTGCACAGGCAAAAGGCCGCCTGGTGGTTTACTGCAGCGCCACCAACGAGATGTGCGAGGCAGAAACCAAAGCCTTCGGCGACAAATACGATGTCAAAACCTCGTTTATCCGCAACGGCTCGGGCAGCACGCTTGCAAAAATCGACGCAGAGAAGAAAAACCCGCAGGCCGATGTCTGGTACGGTGGCACCCTCGACCCGCAGTCTCAGGCCGGTGAAATGGGTCTGCTGCAGGCGTACAAGTCGCCGGAGCTGAAAAATATCATGGAGCAGTTCCGCGATCCGGCGAAGGTAAAAGGTAACTACTCTTCCGCCGTTTACGTCGGCATTCTCGGCTTCGGTGTGAACACCCAGCGTCTGAAAGAGAAAAACCTGCCTGTTCCGCAGTGCTGGAAAGATCTCACTAAACCGGAATACAAAGGCGAAATCCAGATTGCCGACCCGCAAAGCTCCGGCACCGCCTACACCGCGCTGGCGACCTTCGCCCAGCTGTGGGGGGATGAACCGGCTTTCGAATACCTGAAGCAGCTGAACGCCAACGTCTCCCAGTACACCAAATCCGGTATCGCCCCGGCGCGTAACGCCGCCCGCGGTGAAACCGCCATCGGTATCGGTTTCCTGCACGACTACTCCCTGGAAAAAGAGCAGGGTGCACCGCTGACGCTGGTTTCTCCGTGCGAAGGTACCGGGTATGAAATCGGCGGCGTCAGCATCCTGAAAGGCGCACGCAACGCGGATAACGCGAAGCTGTTCGTGGACTGGGTGCTGTCGAAAGAGGCGCAGGAGCTGGCGTGGAAAAAAGGGAAGTCTTATCAGATCCTGACCAACACCACCGCCGAAACCTCGCCAAACTCACTCAAGCTGGACGACCTGAAGCTGATTAATTACGACATGGACAAGTACGGCTCTACCGACGTCCGCAAAGCGCTGATCAACAAATGGGTCAGCGAAGTGAAGATGGGCAAATAAGCCCCTGCGGGCGAGCAATCGCCCGCCTTATTCCTTTCGCCTGAACAGAGGCTTTTATGGCTGAAACACTTTCCCTTCATCCCGTGAAAAAACGGGATGCGGTCTTCCTGTGGGTTTTAGTTGGCTGGCTGGCGTTTGCCCTGCTGCCGAGCTGGAGCCTGGATTACGGCCTGCTGGAGTCCACGTCGGACGAAATCTACGCCGCTTATGGCTGGTCGCAGCCGAATCTGAGCTGGCTGTGGTATCTACTGCCGACGCTGCTGCTGGTGCGCCCGTGGCGCGAAGCACGACGTGAAGCGCGCGGTCGCCACTGGTTTGACGCGGGCTGGGCGCTGCTGTGCATCGCCTTTATCGCCGTCAGCGCCACCGTCGAAGGGCGCGGCCTGGGCTACGCCACCATCGTACTCTTTGTGGCGCTCGGGGCCATTATGACGCAGGCCCTGACCCGTCTGGAGTGGCTGGGCGGCGACCGGTTTGTGATCGGCTCGCTTATCGCCATCGTTGCGCTGATCGGGATTTTTATCGTCTGGCCCAGCATCGCGATTTTTATCCCGATGTTCAGCAACGACGCGGGTGAATTCGCCCCGCTGGCGTTTATCAACGTGCTCTCCCAGGCGCACATTATTCAGGTCATCCTGAACTCGATTCTTCTCTCTATCGCCGTGGGTATCGGCTGTACCTTCTTTGGCCTGGTGCTGGCGATCTACACCACCCGTATCGCCCGCCGTGGGGCCATTATCGGCCGTATCTTCTCGATCCTGCCGATCGTGACGCCGCCGTTTGTCGTGGGTCTGGGTGTGACACTGATGATGGGCCGCTCCGGCTATATTACCGAGCTGATGGTGGACTGGTTCGGGCTGACCAATACCAACTGGCTGTACGGCTTTACCGGGATCTGGCTGGCGCAGGTACTGGCCTTTACCCCGATGGCCTTTATGATCCTCGATGGCGCGATCAAGACGATCCATCCGTCGCTGGAAGAAGCCTCCTATACCCTGCGCGCCAGCCGCTGGCAGACCTTTAACGGCGTCTTTGTTCAGCTGCTGAAACCGGCCCTGGCGAACGCCTTCCTGATCGTGGTGGTGCAGTCGCTGGCAGACTTCAGTAACCCGCTGGTGCTCGGCGGTAACTTCGACGTGCTGGCAACGCAGATCTACTTCTATATCACCGGCTCCCAGCTCGATTATCAGGCTGCCAGTACCCTGGGCGCGTTCCTGCTGCTGTTCTCGCTGCTGGTGTTCTGCGTGCAGTATATGTGGATCGGCAAGCGCTCCTACGTCACCGTGTCCGGCAAGTCCTACCGTGGCGACGTCCAGCCGCTGCCGGTCACCCTGGTCTGGAGCGTACTGGCGCTGCTGGCGGTGTGGATCGCCTTTAACGCCCTGCTCTACGGCAGCATTTTCTACGGCAGCTTTACGGTCAACTGGGGCGTGGATTACACCCTGACGCTGGATAACTTTATCAAGCTGTTCGGCCAGGGCATGAGCGACGGCGCGTGGCCTTCCCTGCTGGATACCCTGCTCTACGCCGGGATCGCGGCACCGATTACCGCTATCTTTGGCCTGCTGATTGCCTGGGTTGTCGTGCGCCAGCAGTTCAGGGGCAAGAAGACCATCGAGTTCACCACCATGCTCTGCTTTGCGGTGCCGGGTACCGTGGCCGGGGTGTCGTATATCCTCGCCTTTAACAGCGCGCCGGTTTATCTCACCGGAACGGCGGCCATCGTGATTATTTCGATGGTGATGCGTAACGTGCCGGTCGGGATCCGCGCCGGTATCGCCGGTCTGGGTCAGATTGACAAATCGCTGGATGAAGCCTCTCTCAGCCTGCGCGCCGGATCCCTGCGTACCATTACGCATATCCTCCTGCCGCTGCTGCGCCCGGCGATCCTCTCGGCGCTGATCTCCAGCTTCGTGCGTGCGATCACTACCGTCAGCGCCATTGTGTTTCTCGTCACGCCGGATACCCGCGTCGCCACGGCCTATATCCTCAACCGCGTGGAAGACGGCGAGTACGGCGTGGCTATCGCCTACGGCTCCATTCTGATCGTCGTGATGCTGGCGATTATTTTCCTCTTTGACTGGCTGATCGGTGAAGCACGTATTTCCCGCTCTAAAGCCAAAAACCAGGCGTAATACTATGACTCAGAAACATTTTGTTGAGCTGCGCAACGTCAGCAAACGCTTTGGCAGCAATAGCGTGATTGAAAATATCAACCTCGCCATCCCTCAGGGAGAGATGGTGACCCTGCTCGGGCCATCTGGCTGCGGCAAAACCACCGTGCTGCGCCTGGTCGCCGGGCTGGAGAAGCCCAGCGAGGGGCAGATTTTTATCGACGGCGAAGACGTCACCCACCGCTCGATCCAGCAGCGCGATATCTGCATGGTGTTCCAGTCCTACGCCCTCTTCCCGCATATGTCGCTGGGCGATAACGTTGGCTACGGCCTGAAAATGCTGGGCGTGTCGCGCAGCGAGATCAAAACGCGGGTGAACGAGGCGCTGGCGATGGTCGATCTGGAGGGATTTGAAGACCGCTATGTGGATCAGATCTCCGGCGGCCAGCAGCAGCGCGTGGCCCTGGCCCGTGCGCTGATCCTTAAGCCGAAGGTGCTGCTGTTTGATGAGCCGTTAAGTAACCTCGATGCCAACCTGCGTCGCAGCATGCGCGATAAAATTCGCGAGCTGCAAAAGCAGTTTAATATCACCTCCCTGTACGTGACCCACGATCAGAGCGAAGCCTTTGCCGTCTCCGATACGGTGCTGGTCATGAACAAGGGGAATATTATGCAGATTGGTTCGCCGCAGGATCTCTATCGCCAGCCGGCATCACGCTTTATGGCCAGCTTTATGGGCGATGCCAACCTCTTCCCGGCCACCTTCACGGCGGATCATGTGGATATTTACGGCTACGCGCTGCCGCGTCCGGCGCACTTTATCAGCAGCGGCAGCGGTACCGTCGGCGTGCGTCCGGAAGCCATTACCCTGAGCGACCACGGCACAGACAGCCAGCGCTGTATTATCCGCCATGTGGCCTATATGGGACCGCAGTACGAGGTGATGGTGGAGTGGCACGGGCAGCAGATCCTGCTGCAGGTCAATGCGACCCGACTGCAGCCGGACGTGGGTGAAAGCTACTATCTGGAGATCCATCCGTACGGGATGTTTGTACTGGCGGATGCCGCATAACGAAAACCGAATATTCCCCTCTCCCGCTTTTGGCAGAGGGGAATAGCACTACCGCGTCGCCACCAGCGCCGCAATATCCTTCGGCGTTGTCCGACAGCAGCCGCCAATCAGCTTCGCCCCCACCGCCAGCCACTGCGGCAAATACCCCGCCAGCGTTGCACAGGCTTCACCCTGGTGATGCCAGGTTTTGCTGGTCGCGTCATAGTGCTCACCGGAGTTGGGATAAACCACCAGCGGCAGCGTGGTCAGGCCATGCAGATGCTCAAGCGCCGCCGTGGTGTTCTCCAGCGCAATGCAGTTAATCCCCAGCGCCACCACCTGCGGGCATTGTGTAAGCCAGGCCACCACCTCGCGCAGCGGCGTGCCGTCGCTGAGATGTTCACTGTCGCGCAGGGTGAAGGAGAACCATGCCCGGGCACGAGGATACTCCGCCAGCAGCGCCGTCAGGGCGCGAATTTCCGCAAATGATGGCAGAGTTTCACAGGCCAGCAGGTCGGCACCGGCGTCCAGCAGCGCCTCGACGCGAGGACGGTGAAAATCGATAAACACCTCGTCGCTGCGCACATAGTCGCCGCGATACTCTGAACCATCGGCAAGGTACGCGCCGTACGGCCCCACGGAACCGGCCACCAGCAGGGTACCGGCATTCGCGTTCTCGGCCAGATACGCCTCACGCGCCTTGCGCGCCAGCTCCACGCTTTTACCAATCAGCGCACGGGACTGTGCTTCATCCAGACCACGTGCGGCAAAACCGGCAGGCGTGGCCTGGTAACTGGCGGTGATCGCCACCTGCGCCCCGGCGCGGAAATAGTCCAGATGCACATCGCGGATCAGCGACGGGTTTTCCATCAGCACTTTGGCAGACCACAGGCTATCGGCCAGGTTACAGCCTCGCGCTTCCAGCTCCGTCGCCATCGCCCCGTCCAGCACTAAAAAGGGGCGTTCAAGGAGGGGGGTAAGCGGATTATTCTGCGACATATTCAGGCTCCTGCGGAAGTTTAGGACGCGTTAAGAAGTACGCACCATAACACAGGGCGACAAACGGCAGCCCACAGTAAAGGGCGATACGCTGGCTGGGATCAAAAGCCAGCCCGACGCAGGCCACCAGGCAGAGTACAAAGCCCAGGACCGGCACCAGCGGATACCAGGGAGCGCGGTACTGCAGCTCCGCCAGGGTTTTCCCGGCCTGCAGATGGCGACGGCGGAAGACAAAATGCGCGGCACAGATGCTTATCCACACCGCCACCACCGCAAAGCCGGAAATTGCCGACAGGGCAACAAACACCGTATCCGGCGCGACCACGCTTGAAAACAGCGCCAGGATGCCGCCGAGCATGGAAACCGACAGCGCCGTCAGCGGCACGCCGTTTTTATTGACCCGGGCAAAGCAGGCCGGCAGGGTTTTCTGGTTCGACAGGGACCACAGCATACGGCCGGAGGCGTACAGCCCGGAGTTGGCCGCCGAGAGGATCGCCGTCAGGATCACAAAGTTAAAGATATCCGCCGCATACGGGATCCCCACCTTTTCAAAGACCAGCACAAAGGGGCTTTTCTCCACGCCCGCCTGCGCCATCGGGATCAGCGCCGCCAGCACAAATACGGTGCCGATAAAGAAGATAATCAGCCGGGCAATGGTGGTGCGAATGGCAATCGGGATAACCTTATGTGGATTTTCCGTTTCACCGGCGGCAATCCCGATAAGCTCGGTGCCGGAGAAGGCGAAGTTTACCGCCACCATGGTCATCAGGATCGGCAGCCCGCCGTGGGGGAACCAGCCCTCGGCGGTTATATTCGACAGGCCAGGCGCGGGCGAACTGTCCTGCATCGGGATAAAGCCAAATATCGCCGCCCCGCCGAGAACAATAAAGGCGATGATGGTGATCACCTTCACCAGTGAGAACCAGAATTCCCCTTCGGCAAAGAAGCGGGTAGAGATCA
>DATEKR010000153.1:0-35464 GCA_035277345.1 Enterobacteriaceae bacterium | reverse complement strand
GGACAATAAGTCGAATATATATTGAACGGTTTAAATGTTTGATGGAAAAATCATTGTTGTATTTTTCAACTTCGGCGTTGTCAATTTTTACGACCTGAATTTTTTCACTGGTAGCCTGTAGTTTCTTAATATCTTCTTCACTGACATCATAGACAAAGACGAAAAATTGCAGGGCTTGTTCCGAATTGTTCATTAATATGGACATAATAGATACAGCCACATATTCCAGATAATTGGCATCTGTACAATAAGCAATATTAATGATTTTGTTTTTAGTATCCATTTACGATCTCTCAATCCCCTGATCTGAATTACTATCCTGGAGTACCGTATCGATAGCATCAATAACGGCCTGTGTCGGTATCCATGTTAAATATTTTTTTGAGCGGTCAAGATCGCTCCGTGAAGGCATTGTATGATAATGGCCAGCCCAAATGACGGCAGCTTTATCCGACCAGGGTTTCCATTGTTCATAATTAGTGGCACCAAACAGGCACACCTGTGGGGTACCTAAGGCGGCTGCCATATGCATTGGCGCGGAGTCCACGCCAATGTACAGCGCGGCATGATCGATCAAGGCAGCCAGCTGCAGGAAAGACGTTTTGCCTGCCAGCGTCAGATCCGGTGCTGTTTGACACAACGCTGCAATGCGTTTGACCTGCTGTTTCTCACTATCTGCGGGACCACAGGTGAGATACACATGCAGGCCTCTCAGATGCAGATTATCGATAACAGCAGCAAATTTATCGTCATCCCAGCATTTGAATATTTGTCGCGCCGTGGGCTGGATGACCACATATTTCTGTGTCGGCAGTTCTGGTAACTGAGAAACGAGAAACTGATAGTCCTCCTTGCGATAGCAAAGTGACAGCTCTTTTTTTAACTCGCTATCACTAAAACCAATGCCTTTCAGGATGGAGACATTTTGCTCAACAATATGCGTTCCGGCTGAGGGAGTAACCTGCGTAAAGAGGCGGTTCCAGAGTTTTTTTTCTCGCTCAAATGCAACAGAAGGACGGTGTAAGGACGCAATAAGTCCCCCGATAGGCCACTGTTCTGTTAAATTAATGATTAGATCATAGTGATTTTTTTTCAGCTGTTGGCGTACTGAAATATAATTTTTGACCGTTGCCAGAAGCCCCTTTTTCTTCTCAATAAGATAAAAGGCATTGATGTTCTCATCGGCGGCTAAAATTGATTTAGTTTCTTTATAGAGAAGAAGATCAATTTTAGCGTTGGGATAACGGCTCCGAATGCTGGTAATGACGGGAGTGATTAACAGCACATCGCCATAGAATTTTAGCTTACTAATAAGTATGCGCTCTATTCTGTTGTGCATACTAAATTCCTTTTTTTTCAATAATAGCATTGAAGATTTTCTTCGCTGAAAATTTAAATTTGGAAAAATAACAGTCAAGGTGTGGGTATTTCATCTTGTAAAATGTTTTTTTATTAACAATCGATTTATCACAACAATCCAGTGCATTCTGTATATCATTAATCATGCTTTCTTTATAGCAGTAGTAGCCCTTTTTCTTGCGTAGAAGTTTACGTCCTTCTATAAAGCAATTGATAATCATTAATGTTGCGATGGTACGCTTTTCATCATTTTTATTTATAAAGTTACACATTTTACGCATCGCAAAAAAAATGCTTTCAGCATCGCCTTCAATTATATTTTCAGTGATGCTCTGATTGTTTAATCTGTAATAATAAAGATTATTATCAATTTTCAGTATATTTTTGCATTTAAAATATTGAAATGGACAGAAAATCATATCTTCATAGCGGTGATGCTCTTCAAAACGATCTTCACCGATAATATTACGATGAAATATTTTGGTCATCAGATGCCATTGTCCTGCCCGGAATATTGGTGTCAGAGGAGCGAGTTTTTCATCTGAGAAAACAAGTTCATGCTCAATAATACCGGTGTTTCTATTCGTAGAAGTACTATAAATTTTATTGATATCACGGGTTAAATTGAAATCAATAATATCATATTTTTCTTCCCTAAGTTTTGGGAGAAGAACTGAAAAGTAATCAGGACTAACAAGGTCATCACTGTCGACAAAACCGATATATTTTCCTGTCGCTTGTGCAAGTCCAACGTTACGTGCAATCGCAACGCCTTGATTTTCTTGGTAAATATATTTTACATTATTATCATTTTTGTCGCGATAAAACGCATTAATACACTCTTCAGTTGAATCTGTCGAGCCATCGTTAATTATTATTATCTCAACGTCTTCAGTTACGTTCTCATAAAGAGACGTCAGCGTATCTGTAATGAACTTAGCATTATTGTACGTAGGTATAACAATGCTCAGTAAAAAAACTGTAGCGTTAGTCATGGGATAACTCTCTTATCGGGCCTGGTGTCAACATTACTGCTGCGCATAAAACCAAAACACAACTTAAGGTTCCACCCTTGGTATAAAGCAATACATCACTCAAACCATAGATTGCTATAACACTTGAAATGATGAAAAGCAGAGGGCTACGTTGGGTGTAAGCTCTTAAAAAAATTGCAACGTAAAGAAAGAGTAGCACCATAACTCCGGGAATGCCTTTAAGCGAAAACGTATCAATCAGTTCATTATGCAGATGCACGTTAACGTAGATTAGCGCTCCTGCCAACGAGGCATCTTTTAATGCCAGAGCCTGGATTTCAGCGCCGCGTTGTTCAAGAGACTGCCCCCATTTATGAGCTGTTCCGGCATCGAATCCCACACGCTGCATTGCCAGCCTGGCACCGATCGAAGTACTACTCTTACTTTCACTATAAGAGTGCATATCGCTCATAAAATCATGATAGCGATTTTCAATCACCAAGCGTAAAGGGATGGCTGCCAGGCCGACCAGCAGGATAAAACCCAATAGTGTACGCAGCAAAATGATGCGGCGATGACGATAATGTAATGTAAAGAGGGCGATACTCAGAAGAGGGTAAACCAGAATCGCCGCCCGGGTCTGGGTCGTTATGATAACAGCCAGCGATACCAGGAAATGTAATAAATAGAGTATGACGGTATGTTTTGCACGTAGATTGATAATGGCCTGCGATGCTAATAGCGCAATGAGCGTAAGGGCGTAAGCCGCTCCCGTTGAGTGCTCAAAACCGAGACTAATGCGATAGTCGAGAGGGTCGGGAGCGGTGGCAAACTGGTAGACTGCCATACAGTACACGCCTATTGCCGTTGTAATGCTCCAAAAGTTGCTTATGCACTTTTTGATCGTGTCGTGGGTGTGAGATTGTAATGCCGTGATAACCAACGCGGCAAAAATCATTACCTTGCCAGCGTTTTGGTATGAACGATACGCGCCAGTATAGGCTGAGCCTGGTTCCTTGAAGATCTCAACCCAAATAATTTGCACTAATCCGAAAAGTAGCAGCATGAGGGGTAAAAACAGATTTTTCTTATCTGAAAGTATTTGTTTGATATTTTTTCCGATAAGCGGCAGAGCCAGAAGCCCACTTAAAATTAATAGCTTCAGAGCGCTGTCCGGATTAATCAAGTGTAGGGTCAGGGCTGCAAGGCATGTAGCATAAATAGCAAAATGGAGTAAATCATAGGGATTATTTTTTGTGCTGCGGATAAAATCAGAAAACAGAGGTCCACGAAGCATACTTAATCTCTTACAGGTTATAAACAATGAGCATCAACAAGCGCTAGCTTGACGGCATTTGCATCCAGAGTCTGCATCTTCCCCGAATGACTCCTGTGTGCATATTGGTTTTTTCCGTATCCGCCAATTAAACCGGGATCCGTCGGTCCATAAAGCGTGATGTTTGGTCGATCCAGTGCCGCGGTCAAATGACTTAATCCGGTATCGACGGAGACTACAAAGCGTGCTCCGGCCAGGGTTTGCGCCACGTCGCTCAGGCTCATTTTGGGCAGAACATCCACAAAATCAAATCCGTCGGCCAGCCGTTGTGCCCGCGCCTCTTCATGAGGGGCACCCCAGGGAAGTTTGATCCGCAGGCCGCTGTTGGCAAGCAGGGCGATCAGCGCACGCCAGTGTTCTTCCGGCCAGTGCTTATCATCGCGGGTGGTGGCGTGCAGGAAGACCGCATAGGGCCGGGCAGCGTTGTTGCCGGTAAAATGTCGGGCAATCGCGTAATCACCCTGAGTTTCTGGTTTGGCATATCCCAGGCTTGCGGCAAACAGCTCCCGGGTGCGTTCGACCGCGTGCTGCTGCCTGGCAATGTGATGCTTGCGGTTATAAAACAAACTCGCCAATGGCTCGCGAGCCGTGCTCCAGTCCATACCGTGCTTGATGCCGTGCGCCAGGCGGGTCACCAGCGCAGCGCTTTTCACCAGCCCCTGGGCATCGATAATGGCATCGTAGCGAACGGCGCGAACGGCATCGCGAAAGGCTTTGCGCTCGGCCTTCACCGGTGCAGAGAACCAGGCTTTACGCCAGCGGCGGATCGCCACCGGAATTACCCGATCAACAGCCTCATGCCAGGAAGGGATTTGGGCGAAACCCTCTTCCACCACCCAGTCAAAACGGATGCCCGGAATGGCCTGCACCGCGTCCGTTAAGGCGGGTAGCGTATGCAACACGTCGCCCATCGAAGAGGTTTTAACGATCAGTACCCGCATTCGTTACCCTTCTTCGTTTAACAGTAAGTCGTTGAGTTCATCGAGCACGCGCTGCGGCGTAATGTCGATCAGGCTCTGATGATAACCTTCGGCGGCATCGCCTTTACGCACTTTATGGTAGCCGGTGATCAGGCGGATAACGCGCGCTTTATGGGAAAGCGGCGGCGTAAAGTCCGGGCTGCTGGGGCCATACAGGGCAACTAGCGGGCGGCTCAGCGCGGCGGCAACGTGCATAAGCCCGGAGTCGTTGGAGACCACGGCTTTACAGGCGGCAATCAGGATCACCGCCTGTTCCAGCTGGGTCTCACCGGCCAGATTGCGGCACCAGGCCTGCTGCTCCGTACTGAGCGTTGCAATGATTTCGTTACCGGCTTCATGGTCTTTTGCCGAACCGAAAAGAACGATCTGGTAGCCTTCATCGATCAGCTGCTTCGCCAGTTCCGCATAATGGTAGTGCGGCCAGCGCTTCGCCGGGCCAAATTCCGCCCCGGGGCAGAAACCGATAAGCGGACGCTCTGAGGAAAGATCAAAGGCCTCGCAGGTCTGCGCTTTTTCGCTGTCGTTCACCTGCAGCTGTGGCCACAGCAGCGGCTGCGGCAGATCTTTGGCCGTGTGCATCGTACCTTTATCATATGCCAGCGCCACATAGCGCTCTACCATCAGCGGCCATGCTGCTTTATCCAGCACGCGGGCATCGTTGAGCAGACCGTAGCGCATCTCGCCGCGCCAGCCGGTACGCTGGGGGATAGAGGCGAAGAAGGGCACCAGCGCAGATTTAAACGAGTTGGGCAGAACAAATGCGCGGTCGTAACGGCGCTCGCGCAGGCTGTGACCCAGCTTACGGCGTGCGCCAATTTCCAGCGCCCCGTGGCCGAGCGGCATCGGGATCGCCTCGTTGACTTCCGGCATACGCGATAACAGCGGGCGGCACCACGCGGGCGCCATCACGTCGATAATCGCCTGGGGATAACGCGCCCTGAGCGTGCGATAGAGACTTTGCGACATCATCATGTCGCCCACCCATGACGGGCCAACCACCAAAATTTTCATACACTTCATCCTTCAAGCTGTCTCTGCGTTGGCTGCCTTCGTTCACCCCGGTCACATAGTTATCCTATGCTCCCGGGGATTCACTCAGTTGCCGCCTTGATACCGCTTCAATGATTTCGTGTATCCGCGTTCAGCCAGGCCATATATTCCGTCACGCCTTCGGCAACGGTTTTGAACGGCTTGTCATAGCCGGCCGCACGCAGGTTCGTCAGGTCCGCCTGGGTGAAGGCCTGGTAGCGGCCTTTCAGTTTGTCCGGGAACGGGATGTATTCGATGCTGCCTTTCTGGTGGAATGCCAGGGTGGCATCGGCCACCGCCTGGAAGGATTCTGCCCGGCCGGTACCGAGGTTGTAGATACCGGATACGCCATTTTCCCAGAACCACAGGTTCACTGCCGCCACGTCGCCAACATAGACGAAATCGCGCTTGAAGTTTTCGCTACCGGAGAACAGTTTCGGACTTTCGCCGTTGTTCAACTGGGTGTTGAGATGGAAAGCGACGCTCGCCATGCTGCCTTTGTGGCCTTCACGCGGCCCGTAGACATTGAAATAGCGGAAGCCCACGACCGGAGAGTTTGCTTCCGGCAGGATCTGACGGACGTACTCATCGAACAGGAATTTGGAGTAGCCGTAGACGTTCAGCGGCTTCTCGTATTCGCGGGATTCAATGAAGTCGGAAGTGCGGCCGCCGTAGGTAGCTGCAGAGGACGCATAAAGGAACGGAATTTCACGCTCCAGGCAGAAGTGCAGCAGCTCTTTGGAGTACTGATAGTTGTTATCCATCATGTACTTGCCGTCCCACTCTGTGGTGGAGGAACAGGCGCCTTCGTGGAAAATCGCCTCAATGTCGTCAAACTCTTCACCGGCCATAATCTGGATAAGGAAATCCTCTTTATCCATATAATCGGCGATGTTCAGGTCAACCAGGTTAACGAACTTGGTGCCGTCTTTGAGGTTGTCTACGACCAGAATATCGGTAATGCCTTTGTCGTTCAGGGCCTTAACAATGTTGCTGCCAATAAAACCTGCGCCGCCAGTCACAATAATCATTACGCTAACCTTCAAAATGTGGGGTTCCGGGACCGTCCCGGAGACGAATGCCGACTATCATACCATTACATTGCACTGCCATCAGCCATTCACCGCTAACCGGGTATGCACGTGATTTATGCTGCAAAACCAACAACTGGTGATGTGTCATCTCGTATCACAGTATAGCTTTCGGTAAGATGTGCCGAAATTTGCTGAGTCTGGAGAACGACTATGCGTGGGGATTTTTATCAACAGCTGGTGAATGACCTGGAGACCGCCCGTGCGGAAGGGTTATTCAAAGAAGAACGCATTATAACGTCCGCGCAGCAGGCGGATATCACGGTGGGCGACGGTAGCCACGTGATCAACTTTTGTGCCAATAACTATCTCGGTCTGGCGAACCACTCTGAGCTGATTGCCGCCGCGAAGGCCGGGATGGACAGCCACGGTTTTGGTATGGCGTCGGTACGCTTTATCTGTGGCACCCAGGACAGCCATAAGGTGCTGGAGAAAAAACTGGCCGATTTCTTAGGCATGGAAGATGCCATTCTCTACTCCTCCTGCTTTGACGCCAACGGCGGCCTCTTTGAAACCCTGCTGGGTGCCGAAGATGCGATTATCTCCGATGCCCTGAACCACGCGTCGATCATCGACGGCGTGCGCCTGTGTAAAGCGAAGCGCTTCCGCTATGCCAACAATGATATGCAGGAGCTGGAAACGCGGCTGCAAGAAGCCCGCGACGCGGGCGCTCGCCATATCCTGATCGCGACAGATGGCGTCTTCTCCATGGATGGCGTGATCGCCAACCTGAAAGGCGTCTGCGATCTGGCGGACCAATATAACGCGCTGGTGATGGTTGATGACTCCCACGCCGTGGGCTTTGTTGGCGGTAACGGTCGCGGCTCTCATGAGTACTGCGAGGTGATGGGCCGGGTGGACATTATTACCGGTACCCTGGGGAAAGCCCTGGGCGGCGCGTCCGGCGGCTATACGGCAGCGCGTAAAGAGGTGGTCGAATGGCTGCGTCAGCGCTCCCGCCCGTATCTGTTCTCTAACTCCCTGGCACCGGCAATTGTTGCAGCTTCTATTAAGGTACTGGAGATGGTTGAGTCCGGGGCTGAACTGCGCGACCGCCTGTGGGCCAACGCACGTCTGTTCCGTGAAAAAATGACCGCCGCGGGCTTTACCCTGGCCGGAGCCGATCACGCCATTATCCCGGTGATGTTGGGTGATGCGGTGGTGGCGCAAAACTTTGCCCGCGAGCTGCAAAAAGAGGGGATTTACGTCACCGGCTTCTTCTTCCCGGTGGTGCCAAAAGGTCAGGCGCGCATCCGTACCCAGATGTCTGCCGCCCATACTCCTGAACAAATTGAGCGTGCGGTTGAGGCCTTCACCCGTATCGGCAAACAACTGGGCGTGATTGCCTGAGGACGTAGAATGAAAGCATTGTCCAAATTGAAAGCGGAAGAAGGGATCTGGATGACCGATGTTCCGGCACCGGAAGTCGGCCATAACGACCTGCTGATAAAGATCCGCAAAACCGCAATCTGCGGTACCGATGTGCATATCTACAACTGGGATGAGTGGTCCCAAAAGACCATCCCTGTTCCGATGGTCGTCGGTCATGAGTACGTGGGTGAAGTTATTGGCATCGGCCAGGAAGTGAAAGGCTTTAAAATTGGCGATCGCGTCTCCGGTGAAGGCCATATTACCTGCGGCCACTGCCGCAACTGCCGCGCCGGCCGTACCCATCTGTGCCGTAACACCGTTGGCGTCGGCGTCAACCGCCCGGGCTGCTTTGCCGAACAACTGGTGATCCCGGCTTTTAACGCCTTCAAAATCCCCGACAATATTTCTGACGATCTGGCATCAATCTTTGACCCGTTCGGCAACGCTGTTCATACCGCGCTCTCCTTCGATTTAGTGGGCGAAGATGTGCTGGTGTCCGGCGCGGGGCCGATTGGTATTATGGCGGCAGCGGTAGCAAAACACGTTGGTGCACGCCATGTGGTGATCACCGACGTTAACGAATACCGTCTGGATCTGGCGCGTAAAATGGGCGTCACCCGGGCAGTGAACGTGGCGAAGGAGAGCCTGACGGACGTCATGGCCGAACTGGGCATGACCGAAGGTTTTGACGTGGGCCTGGAGATGTCCGGTGCACCGCCGGCGTTTCGCACGATGCTCGATACCATGAACCACGGTGGCCGTATCGCCATGCTGGGTATCCCGCCTTCAGAGATGTCTATCGACTGGAATAAAGTGATCTTTAAGGGGCTTTTTATTAAAGGCATCTACGGTCGCGAAATGTTCGAAACCTGGTACAAAATGGCGGCGCTTATCCAGTCGGGTCTGGACCTGTCCCCGATTATTACCCATCACTTCAGCATTGATGAATTCCAGCAGGGCTTTGACGCGATGCGTTCAGGCCAGTCGGGGAAAGTGATCCTCAGCTGGGACTAATCTGTAAGCCGGGCTGCGTATTACGTGGCCCGGTTTCTTTTGCCCTAATCTTTGTCATATACTCCCAGCGATAAAAATAGCAAAAACTGGACGGCTAATGAGCACGGTGAAGATCGATGTAAGCATTGTTATTCCTGTTTATAACGGCGGTGATGCCTTAGGAACGATGCTGGAAAAAATCCTCCGCGAAGACAGAATTAATCTGCAGCTTATCGTCGTTAATGATGGCTCCACGGATAATACCGCTGACGTTCTGCAAACTTTCAACGATCCCAGACTTACCGTGATATATCAGGAAAATCAGGGCGTCTATGCCGCCCGTAATGCGGGTATTGCCGCCCGCCGCGGCGACTGGCTTATTCTACTGGATGCCGATGACGATTTTACCGATGATATGATTTTTGACCGTTTTTGCGAAGCTAACCTCCACGATGTCGATGTCTATATCGCCAACGGCTGGCGTAATGCGCCACGCGAAGGTCATCGCTGCGAGATGATTCATGATCAGCAGCCTTACAACCAGGCGATCAACGGTTTTAGCTGGATTAACCACGTGGTTTGTGCCCGTGAATGGCCGCACTATTTGTGGCTGCAAATTGTCAGGTCAGAATATATCAACCAGCTGCAGCTGACTTTCCAGTTGGGCAGCAGCCATAAAGATATTCTCTGGACCACCGAACTGGGATTAGGCAACG
The DNA here is from genome assembly GCA_035277345.1 of Enterobacteriaceae bacterium. GTDB lineage: Bacteria > Pseudomonadota > Gammaproteobacteria > Enterobacterales > Enterobacteriaceae > BIGb0383. The sequence continues at coordinate 25,615 of DATEKR010000153.1, read as the reverse complement.
GCCGTTTTTATATTTCTGATAAGCCTGACTACGTCTATTGTGACAATCAGAATTCCATTACCCATAGCAAAAAATACTTCGACTCGCGCACCCTCAGCTATATTGGCGTGATAAGCCAGCTGATTTGCTGGGCGAATGAGGCGCGCTATCATGACGTCAAACGGGCGCTGTTGATCCACGCGGTCGAAGAAGCCCGCCACTTCTTCGGAATGTACCGGAAGAAAACCAAAGATAAACCCTATGCGAGAACGCAGTTCCGCGAGCAGGTGCGCTTTCTGGACCTGCTTAAAGGCGTGAATAGCGGACGTAAGCTGTGGTTCCTGCTACGGCTTTACATTACGCTGGCGAAACCCTAAATAAAAAACCTGCCGTCGGCAGGTTTTTTATTACTTCCAGCCCTGCCACTGATGGCGGTAATAGCTCACCAGGGCGCTTTCGTTGACGCTTTCACTTATCACGGTGAAGAAGCGGCTGGTGGGGACGGGCGCGAGGGGCTGCTTCGGCTGGCATAGCTTCACGCCCCGGAACGGATTACGTGGCGTACTGCCCGGCGGCGTCAGATTTGGCGTTGAGGTATCGGTCTGCGGCTCGTTCAGCAGGCTGCTGGCATGGACCAGGGTGATATCAGCAGACAGTGTCGGCAGCATCTGCTGCAGGACGCGTACCGTCGAGGGATGCGGATGCCCGATGGCGATAGCCGAGCCATTGCGGCGTGCCAGCTCGACCGCCCGGGTAAACTGGCGGCGAATATCGGCCTCGTTCTGGGTATCGTCGAGGAACACTTTGCGCTTAATCACCTTCACTCCGGTTCCTGCAGCTGCGCGCATGGCCTGGCTATTGCCAATCGTCATGCTATCCAGGAAGTAAAGATTGTAGTGCTCCAGTGCCTGCATCACTTTCTGCATGCCGAACAGGCTGGAGGTCATGGCGCTGCCCATATGGTTGTTCAGTCCGACGGCGTAAGGCACGCTGTTGACCGCCTCGCGGATAATGCGCTCAACTTCATCGCTGCTCATATCCGGGCGCAGGGTGTCTTTCTCCAGCGGCTGTTTGCTGAGCGGTGCCATCGGCAGGTGAATAAGCACTTCGTGCCCCGCCTGATGGGCTTTGGTTGCCATTTCGCGAGCGTGAGGTGCGTTCGGTAAGACGGCAACGGAGAGGGCCGCTGGCATCGCCAGGACCTGGTTTTCGGTGTGCGGGCGGTAGCCAAAATCGTCAATAACGATGGCGAGCTTCCCGGCAAAAACCGGCGCAATCAGGAATAACGCACCGGCAATAACAAACAACAGTCGACGAAATTGAAGCAAAACTTATCTTCCCAACCACGGCTGTGGATTGACCGCCTGACCCTGGCGGCGAATTTCGAAATAGAGCGACGGTCGGCCCTGACCTCCGCTGCTGCCCACCAGTGCAATCGGCTGACCCGCACGAACCTGCGTCCCGACGCTGACCAGCGCGCTCTGATTATAGCCGTAAAGGCTCATATCGCCTTTTCCGTGCTCAACCACCACCACAAGGCCATAGCCCTGCAGCCAGTCGGCGAGGATCACACGGCCATCGGCGATGGCTTTAACCTCGGTGCCTTCGGCCGCCGCGATGACCATCCCCTTCCAACGTAGCTCACCCTGGAGCTGTTCGCCATAGCGATGGATCGTTGAGCCACGAACGGGCCAGTATGCCTGGCCGCGCGGTGCGCCCAGGCCATCGGTGCGGGCCATCAGCGATTTTTCACTTTCCGTCGGCTTGTAGGTGGAACCTTTGCGGGTGGCTTCCTGCTGGCGATTACGGACCGCCTGAGCCTCGCGGGCCTCACGCTCGGCGCGGGCTTTAGCCGCCGCTTCCGCTTTGGCAATACTGCCGCGCAGACGGGATTCGTTAGCCCGCATCTCACCCAATTGCTGCTGACCAGCCTGAATCGAAGATTCCAGCCCGGAGAGGGTTTTTTTACGTTCGTTGCGGGCCTGCTCCAGCTTCGCCTGCTGGGCGCGCTGCTCGTACAGCAATGTCTGCTGCTGGCTCTGTTTCTCTTCCAGCGCCGCCTTCTGCGTGGCGACCTCTTCCCGCGTCTGTTTAAGCCGGGCGATAGTCTCCTGGCGGGCCTGGTTCAGATAGCCGAAATAGGCCTGTAGCCGCTGACCGCGCTGGCTCTCTTCACCGCTCAACAGCATCTGCATGCCGGTATGTTCACCCTGACGGAACGCCGCATCCAGCTGGGCCGCAAGGTTGCGTTCCTGACTGGTTTTCTGCTGTTCCAGTCGGGCCAGGGAGGCGCTCATCTCATCGACTTGTTTATTGAGCTGGGCGAGGGTGTTCTGGGTTTCACGAAGCGCGCGGGCTGCGGCGGAGATCGCCACTTCCTGCTCTTTAAGCTGTGCCTGCAGGCCGCTGCGTTGCTGTTGCTGCTGGCGTACCGCACGCTCTTTGGCGGCGATATCGGCCTGAATGGATTTGAGCTGGTCACGGTCGTCCGCGTGGGCGGAAAAGGCGCACAGCAAAACGCCAGCGCTGAGTGCGCTGGCGCAAAGCAGGGGCCTGAAATCAGCCCATTTGAATGAAAAAATCGCCTTTCCCCTCATGGGGAGCGATTATTCCACGATGAACAGCGGCTTACCAGTCATCTGTTGCGGGATTTCCATGCCCATCAGCGACAGCATGGTCGGGGCGATATCGGAAAGCTTGCCGCCTTCAACTGCTTTCACCGATTTTGCACCGACGTAGATCAGCGGCACCGGCAGGTTGGTATGCGCGGTGTGCGCCTGGCCGGTGGAGGGATCGCGCATCTGCTCGGCGTTGCCGTGGTCGGCGGTCACCAGCAGCTGGCCGCCAACGTTTTCAACCGCACGCGCAACCTGGGCAATGCAGTTATCCAGGGTTTCTACTGCGGCAATCGCTGCTTCGAAAACGCCCGTATGGCCGACCATATCGCCATTAGGGTAGTTGCAGATAATGGTGTCGTACTTGCCGCTTTCGATGGCACCGACCAGTTTTTCGGTCAGTTCAGCAGAGCTCATTTCAGGCTGCAGATCGTAGGTTGCCACTTTCGGGGAGTTGATCAGAATACGGTCTTCGCCAGCGAAAGGCTCTTCCACACCACCGTTAAAGAAGAAGGTGACGTGGGCGTATTTCTCGGTTTCGGAGATTCGCAGCTGGGTCTTGTCGTTTTTCGCCATCCACTCGCCAAGGGTGTTCTCCAGCGAGGTCGGCGGGTAGGCGCAGGCGGTGTTGATATCCGCCGCGTACTGGCTCAGCATCACGAAATCAGAAAACTGCACCACTTTTTTACGCGCAAAACCGTCGAAGTCCGCATTAACAAAGGCACGGGTGATCTGACGGGCGCGGTCGGCGCGGAAGTTCATAAAGATCAGCGCGTCGCCGTCTTCCATTGCCGCGTCTGCATCGCCTGCTGCGCGGATCACGGTCGGCTTAACGAACTCGTCGTTTTCATCGCGGGCGTAGGCTGCCTGCAGGCCTGCAACGGCCGAGTCTGCTACATACTCGCCTTTGGCCTGGGTCATCAGGTCATAGGCCAGCTCGACGCGATCCCAGCGGTTATCACGGTCCATCGCATAGTAGCGACCAATAATCGTGGCGACACGGCCTTTGCCCAGGGCGGCAAATTTCTCTTCGAAGGCTTTCAGGGAGGACTCGGCGCTGCGCGGCGGCGTATCGCGACCGTCGAGGAAGGCGTGCAGATAGATTTTTTCCGCGCCGCGTTCTGCGGCCAGTTCGGCCATCGCCATAATATGATCTTCATGGCTGTGCACACCGCCCGCAGAGAGCAGGCCCATAATATGCACCGCTTTACCCGCTGCGACCGCTTTGTCAACGGCACCGGTCAGCGCCGGATTGGTGAAGAAAGTGCGTTCTTTAATTTCAACGTCGAGGCGGGTCAGGTCCTGATAGACGATACGACCGGCACCCAGGTTAACATGGCCCACTTCGGAGTTGCCCATCTGGCGATCCGGCAGGCCCACTTCCAGGCCCGAAGCATCAATCAGGGTATGCGGGCGTTTGGCCCACAGGGCGTCCATCACCGGGGTTTTCGCGCTATAGATGGCGTTATCCTGCTGGTCTTCGCGGTAGCCGTAGCCATCGAGAATCACCAGTACCATTGGTTTTTTTGAAGCCGACATTGCAATAACCTCATGCTTATAAGAATGAAATTTTTGTGTAATTTTACTACAGCTGAATCGTTAAGATAGCCACGGAAGATCAAAGAATGCGCCTCTGTATGCTGCTGATTACTGCCGTTGCGTCATTTTTTCCGTAAGAGTCCGCAGAAAATGCATTACATCACGCTCTCTGGCTGTATTTGCTACAGCGCACAGGTATACTCCTTGCCTGGTTTTTTTTAATCACTGAGTCGGGAGTCGTTACCCCCATGCAAGAAATTATGCAATTCATCGGCCGCAACACCATACTCTGTATCGCGTGGGTTGTGATTTTTGCCGCCGTGCTCTATACCACGTTTAAGGGCTTAGCCTCGAAGGTCAAAGTGATTACGCGCGGCGAAGCAACGCGTCTGATCAACAAAGAAGAGGGCATCGTGGTTGACCTGCGTCAGCGTGATGACTTCCGCAAAGGGCACATCGTTGACTCACTGAACGTGCTGCCGACCGAGATCAAAGCCAATAACTTCGGCGAGCTGGAAAAGCACAAAGGTAAGCCGGTTATCGTTGCTGATGCTTCCGGCATGCAGTCACAGGAATCTGCTAATCTGCTGATTAAAGCCGGGTTTGAGCAAGTTTATCTGCTGAAAGACGGTATTGCTGGCTGGCGCGGTGAGAACCTGCCGCTGGTGCGCGGTAAGTAATTGATCCGTAGCCGTTCCGGCGCTAACCATCATTGGTGGTTTGCAACATGAAATCCATAGGGTAAAAAGGAAACGGTCATGGCCAATATTGAAATGTACACCAAAGCGACCTGCCCGTTTTGCCATCGCGCAAAAGCGCTGTTAAGCAGCAAGGGCGTCTCTTTTGAAGAGCTACCGATCGACGGCGATGCACTGAAACGCGAAGAGATGATTCAGCGCAGCGGTCGTACGACGGTGCCGCAGATTTTTATTGATGCACAGCACATTGGTGGCTGTGATGACTTGTATGCTCTGGACGCACGTGGTGGACTCGATCCCCTGCTGCGCTAAGGCATAGATAATCATATTCACGTCGCCAGCGCAGTCTTCGGGCGACGCGGGTTTAAGGACAACACTAAAGGGTTTTCTACACATGTCAGAACAAAACAGCACAGAAATGGCTTTTCAGATTCAACGTATTTATACCAAGGATGTTTCTTTTGAAGCGCCGAGTGCGCCGCACGTGTTCCAGAAAGACTGGCAGCCGGAAGTAAAACTGGATCTGGATACCGCGTCCAGCCAGCTGGCTGAAAGCGTTTATGAAGTGGTCCTGCGTGTTACCGTGACCGCAAGCCTGGGCGAAGAAACCGCATTCCTGTGCGAAGTGCAGCAGGCGGGTATCTTCTCCGTTGAAGGTATTGAAGGTTCGCAGATGGCGCATTGCCTGGGTGCATACTGCCCGAACATTCTGTTCCCGTATGCCCGAGAATGCATCACCAGCCTGGTTTCCCGTGGGACTTTCCCGCAGCTGAATCTGGCGCCGGTTAACTTTGACGCGCTGTTTATGAACTATCTGCAGCAGCAGTCAGGCGAAGGTGCTGAACAACATCAGGATGCCTGATGAACGCACGTAATGCTTCAATGACTGTGATCGGTGCCGGCTCTTACGGCACCGCTCTTGCCATCACCCTGGCCCGCAATGGTCACGAGGTGGTGTTGTGGGGCCATGACCCTCAGCATATCGCTACGCTGCAGCGCGACCGTTGCAACGTGGCCTTTCTTCCCGATGTTCCCTTACCCGACACGCTCCACCTGGAAAGCGACTTAAGCGTAGCGCTGGCGGCCAGCCGCGATATTCTGGTGGTCGTGCCGAGTCATGTCTTTGGTCAGGTACTGGCGCAGATTAAACCACTGATGCGCAGCGATGCGCGGGTGGTCTGGGCGACCAAAGGGCTGGAAGCGGAAACCGGACGTCTCTTGCAGGATGTCGCCCGCGATGCGCTGGGTGAGTCGATCCCGCTGGCGGTCATTTCCGGCCCGACCTTTGCGAAAGAGCTGGCGGCGGGTCTGCCAACGGCCATCTCCCTTGCCGCGACCGATGAGGCTTTCGCTGAAGATCTTCAGCAGAAGCTACACTGCGGCAAAAGCTTCCGCGTCTACAGCAACCCTGACTTTATCGGCGTTCAGCTTGGCGGCGCGGTGAAGAACGTGATTGCTATTGGCGCGGGGATGTCTGACGGCATTGGCTTTGGTGCGAACGCCCGTACTGCGCTTATCACCCGTGGGTTAACCGAAATGTCGCGTCTTGGCGCGGCGCTGGGGGCCGATCCTGCCACCTTTATGGGGATGGCGGGCCTGGGCGATCTGGTGCTGACCTGTACCGATAACCAGTCGCGCAACCGTCGTTTCGGCATGATGCTCGGCCAGGGCAAGGATGTCGATGGCGCACAGCAGAGCATCGGCCAGGTGGTCGAAGGCTACCGCAATACCAAAGAAGTCCGCGAGCTGGCACACCGTTTTGGTGTCGAAATGCCCATTACCGAGGAAATTTATCAGGTATTGTATTGCGGAAAAAACGCGCGCGAGGCAGCATTAACCCTGTTAGGCCGCGCCCGTAAGGATGAACGCAGCAGCCGTTAATCCCCCTCTGTACTGACGATCAGGCCATCAGAGAGTGGCCGATCGCTTTTTATCGTCTGGAGCAAGCAATGTCGTGTGAAGAACTGGATACCGTCTGGAACCATATTAAAGCGGAGGCCCGTGCGCTGGCCGACTGCGAGCCAATGCTGGCCAGTTTTTATCACGCGACGCTGCTCAAGCATGAAAACCTCGGCAGTGCGCTGAGCTATATGCTTGCCAACAAGCTGGCATCCCCGATTATGCCCGCTATCGCCATTCGCGAAGTGGTTGAAGAGGCCTACGCCGCCGACCCGGAAATGATCGCCTCCGCTGCCTGTGATATTCAGGCCGTGCGCACCCGCGACCCGGCGGTGGATAAATACTCCACCCCGCTGCTCTATCTGAAAGGCTTCCACGCCCTGCAGTGCTACCGTATCGGCCACTGGCTGTGGCATCAGGGCCGTCGCGCGCTGGCGATTTTCCTGCAAAATCAAGTGTCGGTCACCTTCCAGGTCGATATCCATCCGGCGGCAAAAATTGGCCGGGGGATCCTCTTCGACCATGCGACCGGGATTGTGGTGGGGGAAACGGCGGTCATTGAAGACGACGTCTCTATCCTGCAGTCGGTCACCCTCGGCGGTACCGGTAAAACCAGCGGTGACCGTCACCCGAAAATCCGTGAAGGCGTGATGATCGGTGCCGGGGCGAAGATCCTCGGTAATATCGAAGTCGGACGCGGGGCCAAAATCGGTGCGGGTTCCGTCGTGCTACAGCCTGTTCCGCCTCATACCACCGCCGCAGGCGTCCCGGCGCGTATCGTCGGCAAGCCGGAAAGCGACAAACCGGCGATGGATATGGACCAATATTTCAATGGCGTTAATCACGGCTTCGAAAATGGAGACGGGATCTAATCCCGCAACACGGCGCCCGCATACCCCAGCTGGCGCCAGGCTTCATATACCACCACCGACACCGCGTTAGACAAGTTCATGCTGCGGCTGTCCGGCATCATTGGAATACGAATTTTTTGCGTCGCGGGCAGGGCATCGAGGATGGTGCCCGGCAGACCGCGTGTTTCCGGGCCAAACATCAGATAGTCGCCCTCCTGATAGCTTACCGCGCTGTGGGCGGGTGTCCCTTTGGTGGTCAGGGCAAACAGGCGCTGCGGCTGCTCTGCGGCCTCGAAGGCGGCGTAATCCTTATGGCGGGTCACGGCGGTAAACTCGTGGTAATCCAGTCCGGCACGGCGCAGGCGCTTATCGTCCCAGGCAAAGCCCATCGGTTCGATAATATGCAGACGAAAGCCCGTGTTGGCGCACAGGCGGATGATATTCCCGGTATTCGGCGGGATTTCCGGTTCGAACAAAACGATGTTAAGCATACTGCCCCCTTAAATTGCGGGGGCAGGATAGCGCATAAAGATTACGGTGTCAGCGGAGCCAGCGCCGCCGTCAGCTGCGCCTTCTCCTGTACCAGCGAATCCTTGCTGATTTCGCTAATCGATCTTGCCCCGGTCAGGGTCATCGCAACCTTCATCTCTTTTTCAATCAGATTGAGCAGGTTTGCCACGCCCTGCTGCCCGTGGGTTGCCAGAGCGTAGAGATACGCGCGCCCCAGCAGCACGCTGTCAGCACCAAGCGCGATCATACGCACCACGTCCAGACCGTTGCGGATGCCGCTGTCGGCGAGGATCGTAATATCTCCTTTTACCGCGTCGGCGATGGCGGGCAGGGCGCGGGCCGAGGAGAGCACGCCGTCGAGCTGGCGGCCGCCGTGGTTGGATACCACAATCCCGTCAGCGCCAAAGCGCACGGCGTCGCGGGCGTCTTCGGCATCGAGGATCCCCTTGATCACCATCGGACCATCCCAGAATTCACGGATCCACTCCAGGTCTTTCCAGGAAATGGAGGGATCGAAGTTGTTCGCCAGCCAGCCGATGTAATCTTCCAGCCCGGTAGGCTTACCGAGATAGGTGGAGATATTGCCCAGATCGTGCGGGCGGCCGTTAAGGCCGACGTCCCAGGCCCACTGCGGATGGGTCGCCGCCTGCCAGTAGCGGCGCATCGCCGCGTTTGCACCGCTCATACCGGAATGAGCGTCGCGGTATCGCGCGCCGGGGGTAGGCATATCGACGGTAAACACCAGCGTGGAGCAGCCCGCCGCTTTGGCCCGTTCCAGCGCATTGCGCATAAAGCCGCGATCGCGCAGGACGTACAGCTGGAACCACATCGGACGCTTGATGGTCGGGGCGACCTCTTCAATCGGGCAAACGGACACTGTCGATAGCGTAAACGGGATACCTTTCGCATCGGCGGCTGCGGCAGCCTGGACTTCGCCACGTCGGGCATACATTCCGCACAGGCCTACCGGGGCAAGGGCGACCGGCATCGACAGCTTCTCGTTAAACAGGGTGGTTTCCAGACTGAGATCGGACATGTTCTTCAGGACGCGCTGGCGCAGGGCGACCTGCGACAGGTCTTCGACGTTACGGCGCAGGGTGTATTCGGCATAGGCACCGCCGTCGATATAGTGAAACAGAAACGGCGGCAGAATGCGTTGGGCCGCGGCCCGGTAATCGCTGGCTGCAGAAATGATCATCCTTCGTTCTCCCAGGGTTGTTCATTTTCGCCCGGCAGGCGGGTAATACGCGCCAGACGGGCCTGATCTTCATCAAATTGTTTAATGGTGGCGTGAACAAAGCGCAGATGTCCCATCATCGCTTTACGCGCGCCTTCGGCATCGCCCGCCAGAATCGCGTCCAGCACCGCCCGGTGCTGCTCGGTTAGCCCGGCGAAGACCGGCGGGACCAGGTACATCCGCTGGCGACTCTGCTTAACCGAAGACTGCAGCAGGTCGAAAAAGCCGCGCATGGTTTGCAGCAGCACCACGTTGTGCGAGGCCTCCGCTATGGCCAGATGGAAGCGGACGTCGGCCTGCGAGGCCAGATCCGGGTCATCGCTCAGGGTGGCCTCAAAGCAGAGACGAATTTTCTCTTTATCCGCCGCTGTGGCCCGCAGCGCGGCGTGCCAGGCGGTACTGGCCTCGATGGCATGGCGGGCTTCCAGAATGTCGAAGCTGTAGTCCGGATCGTCAGCCAGCAGTGTTTTCAGCGGCTGGACAATATTTTGCTCAGACCAGGCTTCATGCTGCCAGCGGACAAAAGTGCCGCCGCCCCGGCGGCTCAGCAGAACGCCTTCGCTGACCAGCTTCGCCAGCGCTTCGCGCAGAGAGTTGCGAGAAACGCCAAGCTCTGCGGCGAGCTGGCGTTCGGCGGGAAGTTTCATCCCCGCCTCCAGGTTTTGCTGGTCAATCAGCGCCCGGATACGGTCAGCGACCTCGTCCACCAGGCGTCTGGGCATCACTATCATGGGATCATCCAGGTCAGAACATAGGCCTGCAGGGTGGTGATCACACCCACCATACAGGTGAAGATCAGGCTGTGTTTAACGGTAAAGCGGAACAGATCCGACTCTTTCCCCACCAGGCCAACCGCCGCACAGGCAATGGCGATGGACTGAGGCGAAATCATCTTCCCGGTGACGCCGCCGGTGGTGTTGGCCGCCACCATCAGCACGTCGGAGACGCCAATCTGCTGGGCTGCGGTGGCCTGGAGCGCGGCAAAGAGCGCGTTGGATGAGGTATCAGACCCGGTCAGGAATACACCCAGCCAGCCGAGGAACGGCGAGAAGAACGGGAAGGCGCTGCCTGTATGGGACAGGGCCAGCGCCAGCGTCGACGACAGCCCGGAGTAGTTGGAGATAAACGCAAAGGCCAGCACCATGCCAATAGAGTAAATCGGCAGGGCCAGCTCTTTCAGGGTGCTGCCAAAGGTGTGAATGGCATCTTTCGGCTTCATCCGCAGCCAGACGATAGAGAGCAGGGCGGCAAACAGGATCGCAGTGCCGGTGGCGGAGAACCAGTCGAACTTATACACCGCCGCATAAGGCGTCGCGGCGCTGACCACCGGGGGCATACGTTCGACCAGCTTATCGAGATGCGGCACGGAAACCGTCACCACCCAGTCGTACAGAGCACCGCCCGGCGCAAATAGCGCTTTAAACGGCGGAACGCTCCAGACGGTAACGGTGGCGGTCAGGAACAGGAAGGGTGACCAGGCGCGCAGGATTTGCCCTGCGCCATAGCGGGTCCGCTCTGTGGTTGCTTCTTCCTGACCTGCGCTATCAAAGCGGAAAATACGTACCGGCTGCCAGCGTCTGAGGAACAGCGTCAGACAAACCAGGGATACCAGAGAGGAGATAATGTCCGGAAGCTCAGGGCCGATAAAGTTGGAGCTGAGGAACTGGGCAATGGCGAAGGAGCCACCGGCAACCATCACCGCAGGCCAGGTCTCTTTCACGCCGCGCCAGCCGTCCATAATCGCCATGATCCAGAACAGCACGATAATCGTCAGGAACGGCAGCTGGCGGCCGACCATCTGGCCGATCTCAAAGCTGTCCAGCCCTGTGACCTGACCGGCGACCAGAATCGGGATCCCCATTGCGCCAAAGGCCACCGGCGCGGTGTTGACAATCAGGCACAGGCCAGCAGCGTAGAGCGGCTTAAAGCCCAGTCCAACCAGCAGAGCAGCAGTAATCGCCACCGGCGCGCCAAAGCCTGCGGCCCCTTCAAGGAACGCGCCAAAGCAGAAACCCACGATGATCATCTGCAGGCGCTGGTCCGGCGTGATGGAGAGGATCGACGAGCGGATAATGTCGAATTGACCGGTCTTCACCGAGATTTTGTAGACGAATACCGCGGCGATAATAATCCACGCGATAGGCCACAGGCCGTAGAAGAAGCCGTACACCACCGATGCCAGGGCGTTATTCATCGGCATATCGTAGAACAGCAGCGCCACGGCCAGGGCGATAGCCACGGTCCAGCTGGCGGCCACATAGCCTTTCAGCTTCAGCTTAATCAGGGCGAAAAAGAAAAACAGAATGGGTAGCGATGCGATCAGACTGGACAGCCAGAGGTTCCCGGCCGGGTCATAGTTTTGTTGCCAGAGGCTCATGCAGGTCTCCTGAGAACCACAACCTGATATGTCCGGCGGTGAGTCTGCGCTCATCTGGCGTCACATATTCTGTAAAAGTGGTCCTGCCAATATTGTGATGTAGGGGTAATGACAATGAATGGTTAATCAGATGTTGCTTTTAAGCAATGCGGATGTGACTTGAGATGAGTGAACTGTGAACCGGAAGTCGGTATTGAATCAGATTGGTAGGGCCAATTTGGCGGGGAGCGCGTTTTGATACCCTCTCCGGCAGGAGAGGGTCAGAGAGAGGCTTAAAACTCGGTCTTTGCGAAGCCGGTCATCTCATTCAGTTCCATTTCGCGACCCAGGGCAGTCATCGGGTGCACCACCACCAGACCACGGACGCTTTTCTTCAGCTTGCCCATATCGGCCTGCTCTTTTTTGGTGATAGCGCGGCGGAACGGCAGGGCAGTAAGCTTCTGTGCTTCTTTGCTCAGCTTCTGGCCTCGCACACCCTGCAGGCGCGCAATTTCGGCTTCCAGGGTTTCTTTCTCTTTTTCTATTTCGGCGTACTTCTCTGCGCCTTCGACCAGCGGCAGGGAGGCCTGCTGGTGGCGGATCAGATCCAGACGGTCGCTCAGGCGTTTAATTTCGTTCTTTTCGATTTCTTTCATGACAAATAACTCTGAATTCGGGGAATTACTGCAAAGGATACACGATTGTACGCAGGCTTACTTCTGAAACGCCTTTTTTAAGCTGATTCGGGAAATCAGCTCCGTCAGGGAAAGGACCATCGTTGAGCGCACGGCCTGCAGGTAACGCTGTTTTTGCATCACGTACAGATCGGCATCGCTGGTATCGAACAGCGGCATGGGCGGCAGGGCGCTGACGCAGTGCAGCTCACCGAAGGGACCGATGATTTCATCATCGGTAAAGGCGTATTCGCTACCGTCGTCGTTCAGCTCTTCGCGCAGGGCCATCAGCAGCTCGGCGTCTTCGTACTCCGGCCGGCTGATCACGCCAAGACCGTAGATCAGCTTCAGGCGTACCGAAAGGTCGCCCAGCGGTCCGCTGCCGTCAAGCAGAGGCTCCACGGCGTATTTCACCGCGTAGTCGTCTTTGCGGAACACCCGAAGGACCAGAATATTCACCGCCTCGGTCAGTAGCTCCACGGCGGCGATCAGGAAACTTCGTACGGTTTTGCCAGCATTCAGACGCTCAAGCACACGATTTTCAAAGGCCTGCGTTTCTTCCATTATTGCCTGCATATCTGACAATCTTATTAACGGGCGCGGGAGCTCCCGCGCCTGAGTTGGCATCATGCCTTCGCGCTGTACGCGTTGACCGCCTCGATCACGGCATCGCTGTTGGCATCCAGGCCAGAAACCTGTGCCAGTGCGGCCTGGGGACCTTTCTCAGCGATAAGCGTTGCCAGCTCCTGGGCCTGCGGATCTTCCTCGCTGCGATAGTGCATCGCTGCGGCAATACCCTCGACCAGGTTCGCACGCGGCAGGCCGTATTCCAGGGTGCCGAGCAGCGGTTTAATCAGACGGTCACCGGCGCTCAGTTTACGCAGCGGCTGACGGCCTACGCGCTCGACGTCATCTTTCAGATACGGGTTTTCGAAGCGACCGAGGATCTTCTGGATATAGGCAGCGTGCTTATCGGCATCGAAGCCGTAGCGCTTAATCAGAACCGCACCGCTCTCTTCCATTGCGCCTTTCACTACCGCCCGGATTTTCTCATCCAGGATAGCGTCGCGAATGGTCTGATGACCGGCCAGTTTTCCGAGGTACGCGGTTATAGCATGTCCGGTGTTCAGGGTGAAGAGCTTGCGCTCAACAAAGGCCATCAGATTATCGGTCAGCTCCATGCCCGGAATGGCAGGCAGCGTACCGTTAAACTGGGTTTTATCAACAATCCACTCGCTAAAGGTTTCGACAGTCACTTCCAGCGGGTCGTTGGTGGCGGAAGCTGAAGGCGGCACGATACGGTCAACGGCGGAATCGACGAAGCCGACATGCGTTTCGACCCAGGCTTTGTCTTCCTCAGCCAGCGCGGCCAGAACGTGGCCTTTCAGCTGGGTGGTGCCGCGCACCATATTTTCACAGGCGATAATATTCAGCGGGGTTTCAATGCCCTGGGCTTTACGTTTTACCAGCCCTTTGGCAATGGCCGGAGCAATACGCTCCAGAACGACCGGGCCGACGGCGGTGGTGACAAGGTCAACCTGAGCAATCAGCTCAACGACGTCATCGCCAATGCTGCTGACGGCATTGACGCCGGACACGGTATCGACCTGCTCATTTTCACCGACCACGTGCACCTGATAGCTATGACGGGCATTCAGGGCATCGAGCACGACCTGGTTCACATCGGCGAACGTCAGCGTAATCCCCGCGTCGGCAAGCAATTTACCGATAAAGCCACGTCCGATATTACCTGCGCCAAAATGTAATGCTTTCATAGTATTAACCTTAATTAATGTTTTCACCCGAGAGGGCTGGGGTGAGGAACCACGTTAATTCCCCTCACCCAAGCCCTCTCCCCACAGGGGGAGAGGGAAGGCAGATTATGCTTTCTTACCGGACAGCAGTGCGAGCACATCTTCCACGTTTTTGGTGGTCGCCAGACGCGCGATGACGGAATCGTCATCCAGCGCGTTGGTCAGGCTGGTAATTACCTGAATGTGTTCGTTATTACGGGCGGCAATACCGATAACCAGGCGGGCGATATCGTCTTCTTCTTCACCGAAGCGAACGCCTTCCGGGTACTGGCAGAACACCACACCGGTTTTCAGCACGCGGTCTTTTGCTTCTACGGTGCCGTGCGGAACGGCGATGGACTCACCCAGGTAGGTCGGGGTCAGCTTCTCACGTTCCAGCATCGCGTCGACGTATTCTGGCTCAACGTAGCCGCCTTTCACCAGCTGTTCACCGGCAAAGCGAATCGCCTCTTCTTTGTTAGCCGCGGTACGGCCGAGGAAGATGTTATCCGCGCCCAGTTTGAACAGGTGGCTATCGTCTGCGTCAAAGCTGTCCTGCAGGCTGGTACGTACTTTCTCTTCGTTGTCCGTGTGGCGCTGGGCCGCAACCAGACGTTCAGTCAGGCCGGTATACAGACCGCTGTCGAGGAAGTTGGTCAGCGAAATATGCTGCGCCTGCGGAACCTGACGCATCGCACGCTCGGTCAGGTCACGGTGGGTAATGACCAGATCGACGTCGGCCGGCAGGCTGTTAATGGCGCTGTTGGTGACAGAGATATGGCTCAGGCCCGCGTCCTGCACTTTCTTACGCAGTACGCCCGCGCCCATGGCGCTGGAACCCATACCGGCATCGCAGGCAACGATGATTTTACGCACGTGGCTCAGGTCGTTGGTGGCGTCACCCAGAGTCGGCGCGGTGCCGCCTTTGGACTGGGCTTTCATATCCTGCATACGACGGTTAGCGGCTTCGATATCGTCTTCTTCTTTCACCTTGCTGGTTTTCAGCAGTACAGCAGCAATCACGAAGGAGACGGCCATTGCCGCAATAATGGCAATGATGTTAGCGAAGTAGGCGCCTTTCGGCGTCATCGCCAGTACCGCCAGGATAGAGCCCGGAGATGCCGGAGACACCAGGCCACCGCCCAGCACGCTCAGGGTGAACACGCCGGTCATACCGCCGAGGATAACGGCAATAATCAGACGCGGGTTCATCAGCACGTACGGGAAGTAAATTTCGTGGATACCGCCCAGGAAGTGGATGATTGCAGCACCACCAGCAGACTGTTTCGCGCTGCCGCGGCCAAAGAACATATAGGCCAGCAGGATACCCATACCCGGACCCGGGTTAGCTTCGATCAGGAAGAAGATAGACTTGCCGAGATCGTGAGACTGCTGAATACCCAGCGGCGAGAAGATACCGTGGTTAATGGCGTTGTTGAGGAACAGGATTTTCGCCGGTTCAACAAAGATTGACGCCAGCGGCAGCATGTCATGGACAACCATGAAGTTAACGCCAGCAGCCAGCGCTTTAGACAGCACTTCAACCGCCGGACCAATGCCGATAAACGCCAGCAGGGCGAGGATCATACCGATGATGCCGGCGGAGAAGTTATTCACCAGCATTTCAAAACCGGACTTGATCTTACCGTCTACCGCCGCGTCAAATTTCTTGATGCAGTAGCCGCCCAGCGGGCCGACAATCATCGCACCGAGGAACATCGGCATATCCGCACCGACGATAACACCCATGGTGGTAATCGCACCCACCACGCCGCCGCGCTCGCCGCCAATCAGGCGACCACCGGTATAACCGATCAGCAACGGCAGCAGATAGGTGATCATCGGGCCGACCAGCTTGGCCAGCGTCTCGTTAGGCAACCACCCTGTCGGAATAAATAAAGCAGTGATAATACCCCACGCGATAAACGCGCCGATATTTGGCATCACCATATTGCTGAGGAAACGACCAAAGCTTTGCACTTTGATCTTGATATCGGATGACATAAAAACCCCTTCTTATGTTTGCTGTCGCGCAGGCTTAATGCCCGAGGTTTGTTGTGAATCTGACGGCAGAGGTAGCCGGACCCTGTTTGATGATGCGAAATCTGGCACCGAATTGCCCACCTGTCCAGAGAACGCCATTTAGTGTGATCTGAGTCACGTTAATGTAGGGGGTAGGCCACGTAATAGAGTGACATAGATCACAAATATCAAGTGTAAAAAAAGAACAATGTGCAAAAAGCACCCGTGGAACGGCTGTTAATGTGATGTTATTCACATTTTGCACTCCTGCCTTTGTCTTATGTTTGTGATGGTGATCACAATTTATTTTCGCCAGGACTTTTCTTACTGTGATCGGCCACAAACTGTGGCATCGGCGAAAAAATGGACTGTAATTCCTTTACATAAAACGCAGGCTACAGCGGCCATCCTGACAGGGAATTTTTTCATATTGATGAAACAGTTTATTCGCGCTTACGCCATACTGATCCTTTTGCGGCTATCAGGAGCAGGCAATGAAGTTAATCGGCAGCTATACCAGCCCTTTCGTGCGTAAGATTTCCGTGATCCTGCTGGAAAAGGGCATCACCTTCGAGTTTGTTAATGAGCAGCCCTACAGCGAGGATAACGGCGTGGCGCAGTACAACCCGTTAGGCAAAGTCCCCGCGCTGGTCACCGATGAAGGCGAGTGCTGGTTCAATTCGCCTATTATTGCCGACTATATTGAGCTGCTGGATATCGCTCCGGCGATGCTGCCGCAGGACGCCAAAGCGGCGCTGAAGCTTCGCCAGCTGGAAGCGCTGGCCGACGGTATTATGGATGCGGCGCTGGTTTCGGTCCGCGAGCAGGCGCGTCCCGCGCAGCAGCAGTCTGAAACTGAGCTGCTGCGCCAGCGGGAAAAAATCAATCGTGGCCTGGACGCCTTTGAGGTGCTGGTCGCCGAAGGTACCTTAAAAGCCAGCGAGCTGAATCTGGCCACCGTCGCTGTTGCCTGCGCCATTGGCTATCTCAATTTCCGCCGCGTTGCGCCGGGCTGGTGCGTCGATCGGCCCAATCTGGTCGCGCTGGTGGAGAACCTGTTCCAGCGTGAAAGTTTTGCCCGCACCGAGCCGCCAAAAGCCTGATACCGCTTTGTGTCCACGAGAAAAAAAAGGGTAAACTCCTCTCATCATTGATGATTCCCCTGATGGGAGGGGAAATCCACAGCCAGGTTATCGCATGACAGCCGATACGCATTCACTCTACACGCAGCTTCCGGGCACCGACCGTTTATTACGTGAAAGTACCTTTACCCCTCTGCTTGACGGCTGGGGTCATCAGCAGGTGGTCGATACACTCCATCAGCTGCAGGATGAAGCCCGGACGACGATCCGCGAACGCCAGCAGCTTCCCGGCTGGTGCGATGACTGGGCGCTGGCCACGCAAGAGCGCCTGGAGAAGCTGGAACAGCGGGCGCTACGTCCGGTCTTTAACCTCACCGGTACCGTACTTCATACCAATCTGGGCCGTGCCTTGCAGGCAGAGTCCGCCGTTGAGGCGGTGGCTGAAGCGATGCGCATGCCGGTGACGCTTGAATACGATCTTGACGGGGCGGGACGCGGTCATCGCGACCGGGCTCTGGCGGATCTGCTCTGCCGCCTGACCGGGGCGGAAGACGCCTGCATCGTCAATAACAATGCGGCCGCGGTGTTGCTGATGCTGGCAACGGTCGCGCCGGGTCGCGAGGTGGTGGTGTCCCGCGGTGAGCTGGTCGAGATTGGCGGGGCGTTTCGTATCCCCGACGTGATGCGCCAGGCAGGCTGTATTCTTCATGAGGTTGGCACCACCAACCGAACCCACGCCAAAGATTATCGTCAGGCTATCAATGACAATACCGGCCTGCTGATGAAGGTACACACCAGCAATTACAGCATTCAGGGCTTTACCAAAGCGGTGGATGAAGCGGAGCTGGCGGCCATTGGGGCTGAGTACGATATGCCGGTCGCGGTGGATCTGGGCAGCGGGTCGCTGGTGGACCTCAGCCAGTACGGATTGCCAAAAGAGCCAATGCCTCAGGCGCTGATTGCCGCCGGAGTCGATCTGGTGAGCTTCTCCGGCGATAAGCTGCTCGGCGGGCCGCAGGCGGGGATTATCGTCGGCAAAAAAGCGCTGATTGAACGACTCCAGCAGCACCCGCTCAAGCGTGCCCTGCGCGCGGACAAAATTATCCTGGCGGCACTGGAAGCGACCCTGCGCCTCTATCTCCATCCGGAAACCCTGGCGCAGCGTTTACCGACTCTACGCCTGCTGACCCGCCCGGCCGAGAATATTCATCAGCAGGCGGAACGCCTTCTGCCGCCGCTCCTGGCTCACTACGCTGATTTTGATATTAAGGTTGAAGCCTGCCGGTCGCAGATAGGCAGCGGCTCGCTGCCGGTCGAGAGCCTGCCTGGCGCGGCGCTGACCTTCACGCCGCGCGACGGACGCGGTAGCCGCCTTGAGGCGCTTGCCGATCGCTGGCGGGCGCTGCCCGTCCCGGTTATTGGCCGAATTTACGATGGCCGCCTGTGGCTTGATCTGCGCTGTCTGGAAGACGAAACGCGCCTGCTGGAGATGCTATTGCGATGATTATTGCCACCGCCGGTCACGTCGACCACGGCAAAACCACCCTGCTGGAAGCGATCACCGGCATCAATGCCGACCGGCTGCCGGAAGAGAAACAGCGCGGGATGACCATCGACCTGGGGTACGCCTACTGGCCCCAGCCCGACGGTCGCGTACCGGGGTTTATTGACGTACCGGGGCATGAAAAATTTCTCGCCAATATGCTGGCCGGGGTCGGCGGGATCGATCATGCCCTGCTGGTGGTGGCCTGCGACGATGGCGTGATGGCCCAGACCCGCGAGCATCTGGCGATTCTGGCTCTGACCGGCAGGCCGACTCTGACCGTGGCCCTGACCAAAGCCGACCGGGTGGATGAGGCACGAGTGGAGCAGGTGCGCATTCAGGTCGAGGCTGAACTGCAGGCGCTGGGTTTTGCCGCGTCGGGGCTGTTTGTTACCGCCGCGACAGAGCTGCGCGGCATCGACGCACTGCGTCAGCATCTGCTGGCTCTGGCAGAACGTCCGCATCCTCAGCATCAGCGCTTTCGTCTGGCCATTGACCGGGCCTTTACCGTTAAGGGTGCCGGACTGGTGGTTACCGGCACCGCGCTGTCGGGCGAGGTGAACACTGGCGATTCTCTGTGGCTGACCGGTGCCGATAAGCCGATGCGGGTACGGGGTTTGCATGCGCAGAATCAGCCGGTGGAACGGTCGTATGCCGGGCAGCGTATCGCCCTGAATATCACCGGTGACGCAGAGAAGCAGCAGGTGACGCGTGGGGACTGGCTGCTGGCGAGTGAACCGCCCGAACCCGTTGAACGTGTCATTATCGACCTGCAGATGCTGACGCCGCTCACCCAGTGGCAGCCGCTGCATATTCATCACGCCGCCCGCCATATTACCGGTCGCGTCTCTCTGCTGGAGCACAATCTGGCGGAGCTGGTGCTGGATACGCCTCTGTATCTGGCGGATAACGACAGGCTGGTGCTGCGGGATATCTCCGCCCGCCAGACCCTGGCCGGGGCGCGGGTGGTGATGCTCAATTCTCCCCGTCGCGGCAAACGTAAGCCTGACTATCTGAGCTGGCTGGTCAACCGTGCCGCCGCAGAAAGTGACGCGCAGGCGCTGGCCGTTCAGCTGGAGCGGGATGCGGTGCCGCTGGCTGAATTTGGCTGGGCACGGCAGCTTAGCCCCGTGGGGATGGCCGCGCTGGCTGAACAGCCCGGCCTGCTCCAGGCCGGTGGCTACCTGCTGGGTGCGCCGCTGGCGGCAGGCTGGCAGCGGAGGTTGCTGGAGGCGCTGGCAGAGTATCATCGTCAACATCAGGATGAGCCCGGGCCGGGACGTGAACGCCTGCGGCGAATTGCCCTGCCGACGGAAGAGGCCACCCTGGTCCTGACGCTGATTGAGCAGATGCGTGCCAACGGCGTTATCCACAGCCATCAGGGCTGGTTGCATATGCCCGATCATAAACCCGGACTCAGCGAGGAACAGCTCGCTGTCTGGCAGCGCGTGATGCCGCTGCTGGGGGATGAAGCCTGGTGGGTGCGCGATTTAGCGCGGGAAATCGGCAGCGATGAACAGTTACTGCGCGGCATCTTGCTGCAGGTTGCCCGGATGGGGATGATTACGGCGATCGTCAAAGACCGCTACTATCGTCAGGCCCGGATTGTTGAGTTTGCCGGGCTGATCCGCGAGCTGGACGGCCAGCAGGGCGCGACCTGCGCGGCGGATTTTCGCGACAGGCTGAACGTCGGACGCAAGCTGGCGGTGCAGATCCTCGAATATTTTGATCGTATTGGCTTTACCCGGCGTCGCGGCAACGATCATGTGCTGCGCGATACGATGCTATTCCCTGCACAGGACACGATACCTGACACCCGGGTGTGATACCTGTCGTAAAGCGGAATATGAACTGGCGATTATTTAGCCAGTCGCGGCTATTCTTAGCCTTGTGTGAGTTCACTCAACAAGGAGAAGTCGATGACCAACAATCCTCCCTCAAATCGCATTATGCCCGGCGAATACGGCTACCCTCTGAAACTCAAACCCCGCTACGACAACTTTATCGGTGGTGAATGGGTTCCTCCCGTCGAGGGCGAGTATTACCAGAACCTGACCCCGATCACCGGGCAGCCGCTTTGTGAAGTGGCCTCGTCCGGTAAGAAGGATATCGATCTGGCGCTGGATGCAGCGCACGCGGCCAAAACCGCCTGGGCGCAGACCTCGGTCCAGGATCGGGCGGCGGTGCTGCTAAAAATCGCCGACCGGATGGAGCAGAACCTTGAGCTGCTGGCGTCGGCAGAGACCTGGGACAACGGCAAACCTATCCGTGAAACCAGCGCCGCCGACGTGCCGCTGGCGATTGACCACTTCCGCTACTTTGCTTCCTGTATCCGCGCCCAGGAGGGTGGGATCAGCGAGGTAGACAACGACACCGTGGCCTACCATTTTCACGAGCCGCTCGGCGTCGTCGGGCAGATTATTCCGTGGAACTTCCCGCTGCTGATGGCCAGCTGGAAAATGGCACCGGCGCTGGCGGCGGGTAACTGTATCGTCCTCAA
The DNA here is from genome assembly GCA_035277345.1 of Enterobacteriaceae bacterium. Lineage (GTDB taxonomy): Bacteria > Pseudomonadota > Gammaproteobacteria > Enterobacterales > Enterobacteriaceae > BIGb0383. Next base: position 4,317 of record DATEKR010000153.1, on the reverse strand, counting down.
GCCCGCCAGGCTGACGCCGCTCTCGGTCCTGCTGCTGATGGAAGTGGTGGGCGACCTGCTCCCGCCCGGTGTGCTTAACGTGGTGAACGGTGCGGGCGGCGAGATTGGCGAGTATCTGGCGACCTCAAAACGCATCGCCAAGGTGGCCTTTACCGGCTCCACCGAAGTGGGCCAGCAGATTATGCAGTACGCCACACAAAATATTATTCCGGTGACCCTGGAGCTGGGGGGCAAATCGCCGAATATCTTCTTTGCCGACGTGATGGATGAAGAGGACGCCTTCTTTGATAAGGCTCTGGAAGGATTTGCTCTCTTTGCCTTCAATCAGGGCGAGGTCTGTACCTGTCCGAGCCGGGCGCTGGTGCAGGAGTCTATCTACGAGCGCTTTATGGAACGGGCGATCCGCCGGGTGGAGAGCATTCGCAGCGGAAACCCGCTTGATGCCACCACACAGATGGGGGCACAGGTCTCGCACGGCCAGCTGGAAACTATCCTCAACTATATCGATATCGGCAAAAAAGAGGGGGCCGATGTGCTGACCGGCGGGCGACGCAAGCTGCTGGACGGCGATCTGAAAGAGGGCTACTACCTGGAGCCCACCATTCTATTCGGCAAGAACTCCATGCGCGTGTTCCAGGAGGAGATCTTCGGCCCGGTGCTGGCGGTCACCACCTTTAAAACCATGGACGAGGCGCTGGAGCTGGCCAATGATACCCCTTACGGGCTTGGCGCGGGCGTCTGGAGCCGCAACGGTAGCCTGGCCTACAAAATGGGCCGTGGGATCCAGGCCGGGCGCGTCTGGACCAACTGCTATCATGCCTATCCGGCCCATGCGGCCTTTGGCGGCTACAAACAGTCGGGGATCGGCCGTGAGACCCACAAAATGATGCTGGAGCACTATCAGCAGACCAAATGCCTGCTGGTTAGCTACTCCGATAAGCCGCTGGGACTGTTCTGATCCCGGCGTGGGCCGCAGGGAGGCGGCTCGTATCGCCCCGACAGACGACCAGATAGCCTTATGCGTCTGACAAAATCGGTCGTTTTCCCGCGTCCGATCAAAGTACCCACCGTCGTTTTTCTGGCAGTCTGACACTTTTAACGCTCAGGGGAGAGTGTATGAACCGGTTTATTGTCGCGGATGCGCAAAAGTGCATTGGCTGCCGCACCTGTGAAGTGGCCTGCGTGGTTTCCCATCAGGGGCATCAGAGCTGCGCTTCTCTCTCTGCCGCTGAATTTACGCCGCGTATCCGGGTGGTGAAAGACAGCCACTTTTCAGTGCCCGTTGCCTGCCACCAGTGTGAAGATGCCCCCTGCGGCAATGTCTGCCCGACCGGTGCGATCCGTCGTGAACAGGGGCATATCTTTGTTGAGCAGTCCCGCTGTATCGGCTGCAAAAGCTGTATGCTGGCCTGCCCGTTCGGCGCGATGCAGGTCGTCGTGCAGCAGGAGCGCGTTCAGGCGGTGAAATGCGATCTGTGCTGGGAGCGCGAAGCAGGTCCGGCCTGCGTTGAGGCCTGCCCGACTCACGCTATTGAGTGTGTCGACCCCATTCGTCTGCGGGCGGCACGTCTGCGCACCACCCGCATCAGCGCCTGATTACCGCAGGTTATTAAAGTTCCAGGAGACGGTCAGGCTGTAACGCCAGTCGCGGCCGTCGCTGTTGATGGGCTTGTCCCCGATCGGGCGGGCGGCCTCTACGCTCAGACTGTAGTGACGCGTGTCGCCAATGGTCACCCCCGCTGCAACCGAGGCGAGCCGCTGGTGACGAATCCCCGGCCGGTTAAACCAGGTTTGCGCCGTGTCCGCCAGCACGTAAGGCTGAACGGTGGAAAGCCAGGTACTCTCTTTGCGCATATGCAGATAGCGTAGCTCTACCTGCCCGCCATATCCGTAATCCCCGGTGGCTTCACCGTCTGAATAGCCCCGGCCATAGCGCTGTGCGCCGTAGCTGACGCGCTCGGGTTCCGGCAAATCGTTATCTGACCACATGCCGTCCAGGGCACCGCCCAGCCGCCATTTCTCGCCAATAAGCCAGCCGGCGTCGATGTTGCCTTTCCACTGGGTGAAATTGATGTCGGTCCCGGCTGATGGGGCGGCGTCTGCTCCCAGGGCATCCAGCCCCTGACGAACGGTCAGGCGGGAGCTGATGCTGGCCTTATCGAAGGCGCGCAGGCCGTTAATGCCAAACTCCAGCGCCGGATAGCGTATATGCTGGTGCTGCTCGCCGGTACCGATCGTCTGACCATTCAGACGTTCACGAAAGGTAAAATCATCCCGCTTGTCGGTGTAATCCAGCCCGCCACTGACGCTGAGCTGTTTTTTCTGCATCAGGATCAGCGGGTAGCCGAAGCTGACGCCGCCGGTGTACTGGGTCGCTTTTTTACGGTAGTCGATCAGGCTGTTGTTCGCGCCGTAAATCAGCGGCGTAAAGTCTTTCTGATCGTCGTTCAGAAAGCTGCCCTTTAGCTGCATCGTCAGGCCGTCATCGTTGAGATATTGCTGATAGTTCAGGCCGATATAGGTCTTGCGGGTGCCGCTATCCAGCGGGATCAGGGTGGCAACCCCGAGCTGGTCGCCGTAGCTGGTCAGGTTGCTCAGCGTGCCGTTGACCAGCGCCAGGTTCTGGCCTTTGCGTACGTCGAGCGTCGAGGATATATCCCAGATACGCGGCTGGGTGGCTTTCACCTTCATCACGCCTGCGCCATAGATGTTTTTCGGCAGCTGAGCATTGGCTTCGACTTTGCTGCCCGGCGTACGGGCCATCAGGATGCTGTTACGCTCAAAGGTTTCCTGGCGCAGCGGTTTCTCGACCATGATGTTTTGCGTCAGCCGCTTTAAGCGTGCAGCGGTACCGCTGTTATCGCTCTGAATATCACTGTGCGCGACATAGCCTTCCACCAGCACGATGCGAATATTGCCATCCTTAAAATTATTCTCCGGCAGCCAGGCATAGGAGAGCGGATAGCCATCGGCCTGGTAACGAGCAGTGATCTCATTAACCCGCGCAATAATCGTTTTTAGCGGAACCGTTTTTTGTGCGTAGGGACGAAACGGCTCCAGCAACTCTTTTAGCGGGTAAACCGTGCCGCCAATAAACTGAATATGTTTAACCGCTATCGGGGTTTCCGGCGTCAGCTGGATCTCCGGCCGGGTCACTTTGACCTGCGGTTGTGGGGTTGTTTCTGCGGTGGGCGGCGTGACGCCACGGGCGGGCTGAGCCGGGTTATTTTGATCGATAAGCGCGGGAAGAATGTCGGCACGGGCGATACCGAAGGCCGCACTGCCCGCCAGCAGCCAGAATAGAGGTTTTTTCATCGCGTAATCCCTTATTCGTTACTACACGAAAAATATGCTGTGTAAAAAGTGCCCCCGGGCGGGGGCACATAAAGAGATGATGATTAATTATTAGGTGAAAGCAGAGATTTAAGCGAGCCGGTTAAGCCGGTTACTGGATTATTTGCTGCAGGTTCGTTAACGGCGGTGGTGCTGGCTGTCAGAGTGCCGCTGATAGAGAGCAGGTTGCCCGAACCGGTACTGGAACTTACCGAACTGGTGCTATTGGGGGCTGCGGTAGGCTGAACCAGTCCGCCGACGGCAGTCACCGTATTGCCAAGGTTCTGTACCACGCCGCCAACGCCGCTCAGGCCGCTGTTTGAGCTGCTGATATTGCTGCCGACGCCACTTACCGCGGTGCCGACCTGAGTTACCAGATTATTTACCGGTGCACCCAGTCCGGTTGCGGTACCGACGCCCTGGGTGACGTTCTGTACCGTGCCGACGGTTGAGTTCAGGGCGGTGGTAACGTTAGTGGTCACGCCGCTGATGGCGTCATTCTGTACCACGCCGGTCAATCCTGTACCGGTGCCGCTGACAACGTCACCTGCTGTATTGACCACGTTGCCGACCAGGCCAGTTACGCCGCCGAGCGGTGTATTGCTGCCGGTAGAGGCCAGGGTGGTACCGACATCTGAAACGGTATCACCGAGCACGGTAACCGAGCTGGTAACACCCTGCAGAGTAGTTCCGACGCCGTTAGTGTTGTCCGAGTTGCCGATCCCGGTGGTCACGCCGCTACCAAGGGTATCGACGACATCACCGACGCCGCTTACGGTGGTGGAGACGGTTGAGGTTATTGGGTTGTCATTGCCGATCTGGCTGCCCAGACCGTCCAGGGTATTGCCGACGCTGGATACGGTTTCACCGGTTTCGCCGAGGATAGTGCTGACGGAATTATTGGAGGCTGTTCCGCTGCCGCCACCGCCAGTGTCGCCACCACCGGTATTGCCACCACCAGTATTGCCGCCGCCAGTATTGCCG
>DATEKR010000152.1:0-5126 GCA_035277345.1 Enterobacteriaceae bacterium | reverse complement strand
TTGACCGCTTCCTGCTGGTAGGGGCGAAGGGTGACTTTTACATTGCTCATCATGCGAATAGTATGCCACGAATCTTTTCCCTTGAGCGCTGCAAAGCGCCCGTTATACTGAACAGTTCTGACGACCTCTTTTATTTTTCGGGCGCGTTGCCCGACTCCAGCACCATTAAGGCTAAAAAGACTTCATGCGACTTGATAAGTTTATCGCTCAGCAGCTCGGCATCAGCCGGGCCATCGCCGGGCGCGAAATCCGCGGCAGCCGTATCACCGTGGATGGCGAAATCGTAAGAAACGCCGCGTTTAAACTACTGCCGGAACACGCGGTGGAGTTTGACGGCAACCCGCTGGCCCAGCAGAACGGCCCGCGCTACTTTATGCTGAACAAACCTCAGGGCTACGTCTGCTCCACTGAAGATCCGGATCACCCGACGGTGCTCTACTTCCTCGATGAACCGGTGGCGCACAAGCTGCATGCTGCCGGACGTCTGGATATCGATACCACCGGTCTGGTACTGATGACCGATGACGGTCAGTGGTCCCACCGCATCACTTCCCCGCGCCACCACTGCGAGAAAACCTACCGGGTGGCTCTGGAAGCGCCGGTCAGTCCGGAAACGGCGGAGCAGTTTGCGCAGGGTATCCAGCTGCATAATGAAAAAGATCTCACCAGACCGGCGACCCTTGAGGTGATCGCCCCGACGGACGTGCGTCTGACCATCAGCGAAGGGCGCTACCACCAGGTGAAACGTATGTTTGCCGCCGTCGGCAATCACGTTGTCGGCCTGCACCGCGAACGAATCGGCGAGATTGCGCTCGATTCTGACCTCGCGCCCGGCGAATACCGCCCGCTGACCGAAGAAGAAATTGCCAGTATTGGTATGCCATCCAGCTGATTTCAGGAGAACCGTGTGACCCGCAGGCAAAGCTCTTCAATGAGTATTGTTGTAATCCTTGGCCTGCTGGCCATGTTGATGCCCCTGTCGATTGATATGTATCTGCCCGCGCTGCCGGTGATCGCCGAACAGTTCGGCGTTCCCGCAGGCAGCGCCCAGATGACGCTGAGCACCTATATTCTCGGCTTTGCGGTCGGGCAGCTGCTCTACGGACCGATGGCCGATAGCCTCGGGCGCAAACCGGTGGTGCTGGGCGGTACCCTGGTGTTTGCGGCTGCCGCCGTTGCCTGCGCACTGTCCCAGACCATCGACCAGCTTATCACGATGCGCTTTTTCCACGGCCTGGCAGCTGCGGCGGCAAGCGTAGTGATTAACGCGTTGATGCGCGATATTTATCCGAAGGAAGAGTTTTCCCGCATGATGTCTTTCGTCATGCTGGTGACGACCATTGCGCCGCTGGTGGCACCGATGGTCGGCGGTGCCGTGCTGGTCTGGTTTAGCTGGCACAGTATCTTCTGGATCCTGGCGTTGGCGGCCGTGATGGTGTCGGTGATGATCTTCTTCCTGATCGACGAGACGCTGCCGCCGGAAAAACGGCAGAAATTCCATATCCGCACGACCGCAGGTAACTTCGCCTCGCTGTTTCGCCATAAGCGCGTGCTGAGCTATATGCTGGCCAGCGGCTTCAGCTTCGCCGGGATGTTCTCATTCTTAAGTGCCGGTCCCTTCGTCTATATCGAGCTGAACCACGTTTCGCCTCAGGATTTCGGCTACTACTTTGCGCTGAATATCGTGTTTCTGTTTATTATGACCATCATTAACAGCCGCTTTGTCCGCCGGGTCGGGGCGCTGAATATGTTCCGCACCGGGCTGTGGATCCAACTGGTGATGGCGCTGTGGATGGTCGGCTCGGCGCTGGCCGGTCTTGGCTTCTGGTCGCTGGTGCTGGGCGTTGCCGCCTTTGTTGGCTGTATCTCGATGGTTGCTTCCAATGCGATGGCGGTCATTCTTGACGAGTTCCCGCATATGGCGGGCACCGCATCTTCCCTGGCGGGGACGTTCCGCTTCGGGATCGGGGCGATTGTGGGGGCGCTGCTGTCGATGGCGACCTTTACCAGCGCCTGGCCGATGCTGCTCTCTATTGCCTTCTGCGCCATCGTCTCCATTCTGTTTTACCTCTACGCCAGCCGTCCGCGAAGGTCGGGTCGTTAATTCTTTCTGCAGGGGCTATTTTGGCCCCTTTTTTTGACGCATATCAGAGCTTTTCACCCTACCTTGCCTAAAAATGTTTCACTTCTGTAAACGACAATGATGTAAAAAGTCACACCATTGTATTCAAAAAGGTTGTGTTAGATCACAGAAACGAGTACATATAGCGCCATAAGACCGTTTTACTGCATCTACCGATCGGCATTCGACACGCCTTCACGCTTACTGGAACCCGGTTTGCGTTTTCAACGTCCCGGACAGGACGAGTTGTCAATAATGTGTTAGCATGGATGTTAAGTATTTGTGATGGGTTGCTACTTCCGGGGAAATATCGTGAATACATTACAGCTCTCAATCGTCCACCGACTCCCACAAAGCTATCGCTGGTCTGCGGGTTTCGCAGGTAAGCGTGTTGAACCGATTCCGCTAAACGGATCGGAGTGTGAAAATTGTCTGGTGGCGCTGAAGTTGTTAAGTCCGGATGGCGATAGCGCCTGGCCGGTGATGCAGAAGCTGCGTCAGGCTCTGGATGATATAGAAGTCGACTGCTCGGTACTGGAGTGCGAAGGCGAACCCTGCCTGTTTGTAAACCATCAGGACGAATTCGCCGCCACCTGTCGACTGAAAAACTTCGGCGTGGCTATCGCCGAGCCGTTCTCCTGCTATAACCCTTTCTGAGCGTCAGCTTAACGCTAAAAGCTGGCGTGTATACGCCTGCTCCGGCGCGGTGAAGACGCGCTGGCATTCTCCCTGTTCCACCACCTCTCCCTGGCGCAGCACAATCACCTGATGACACAGGGAACGGACCACGCGCAGGTCGTGACTGATGAAAATATAGGCCAGACGGTGCTTTTGCTGTAACGACTTCAGCAGGGTCAGGATCTGCGCCTGTACCGTTTTATCCAGCGATGAGGTCGGTTCATCCAGAATAATCAGCTGCGGCGTAAGGATCAGCGCCCGGGCGATGGCAATACGCTGGCGCTGGCCGCCGGAAAACTCGGCGGGATAGCGATGACGGGTGTCGGCATCCAGCCCGACTTCGCCCATTACGCGGATCACGGCCTGCTCCCGCTCGGCGGCGCTCAGCGACGGCTGATGCACCCGCAGACCTTCTTCGATAATTTGCTGAACGTTCAGCCTCGGATTCAGGGAAGAGTTCGGATCCTGGAAAACGACCTGAATACGATGACGAATCGGCAGCAGCTGACGGCGACTTTTGCCCTGCAGCGACTGACCGTCAAATTCAATATTGCCCCCGGAGGCGATAAGCCGCAGCAGCGCCAGGCCGGTGGTACTTTTCCCCGAGCCGGACTCGCCCACCAGGCCAAGTGTCTCTCCCGGACGCAGGGAGAAGCTTAGGCCTTTAACCACCTGGTTGTGATCGATAACCCGGCGCAGAATGCCTTTGCGGATCGGGAAGGCGACACGCAGATCGCTGACGCTCAGCAGCGGCGGCAGGGCCGGATCGAGCGGATCCGGGTCGCCGACAGGCTCGCTGTCCAGCAGGCGACGCGTGTAGGGATGCGTCGGGGCGTTCAGCAGCACGTCAGCCCGGTTCTGTTCAACGCAGCGGCCGTTCTGCATCACCGCCACGCTGTCGGCCAGCTTGCGCACAAGGCTCAGGTTGTGGGTGATAAACAGCATGCCCATATTCAGTTCTTCGCGCAGCTCACGCAGCAGCTGCAAAATTTGCGCCTGCACCGAGACGTCGAGCGCGGTTGTCGGCTCGTCGGCGATCAGCAGCTCCGGGCGGGTCAGCAGGGCCATCGCAATCATCACCCGCTGGCGTTCACCGCCGGAGAGCTGGTGCGCATAATCTGCCAGGCGGCCCGCGGCGTTGCGGATGCCGACCCGGTCCAGGCAGTCGAGGATCTCGCCCCTGGCGGCTTCCCGGCGCATTCCCCGGTGCAGAGACAGAACCTCATAGAGCTGTTTTTCCAGGTTGTGCAATGGGTTGAGCGAGACCATTGGCTCCTGGAAAATCATCGCAATGCGGTTACCGCGAATACCGCGCAGGGTTTGTTCATCGGCGCGCAGCAGGGACTGACCGTGAAAACGAATATCGCCCTGGGGCCAGATTACCGGCGGAGAGGGGAGCAGACGCAGGACGGACAGGGCCGTGACGCTTTTTCCTGAACCGGATTCGCCGACCAGCGCCAGGGTCTCACCGGCGGCGATTTGCAGCGACAGGTCGCTGACCACGGTCCGTGTTTCTCCCCGCTGGCGGAAGGCTATGGATAACTGGTCTATCGCCAGTAACGGTTCGCTCATCTTATACCGCCTTGCTCGGGTCGAAGGCGTCGCGTACTGCTTCGCCAATAAAAATTAACAGGGAAAGCAGCAGCGCCACCGACAAAAAGGCGGTGATCCCAAGCCAGGGTGCCTGCAGATTGTTTTTCCCCTGTAGCAGCAGCTCGCCCAAAGATGGCGAACCCAGCGGCAGACCAAAGCCAAGAAAATCAAGTGAGGTCAGGGTGGTAATCGAGCTGCATAAAATAAACGGGATAAAGGTCAGAGTCGCGACCATCGCGTTGGGCAGCATATGACGGAGGATAATCCCGCGATCGCCGACGCCCAGCGCCTGGGCTGCGCGAATATAGTCGTAGTTACGGGTACGCAAAAACTCGGCGCGAACCACGCCCACCAGTGTCATCCAGCCAAACAGCACCGTAATGCCCAGCAGCCACCAGAAATCAGGCTGAACGACGCTTGAGAGCAGAATAATCAGGAACAGGGTCGGCATGCCGGACCACACTTCAATAAACCGCTGGCCCCAGAGGTCGATTTTACCGCCGTAGTAGCCCTGTATCGCACCGGCCATCACGCCAAGCACGCTGGAAAACAGTGTCAGCATCAGGCCAAACAGAACCGATATCCGCGTTCCGTAGAGAATGCGTGCCAGCACGTCGCCGCCGTTGGCATCGGTGCCCAGCCAGTTTTTGGTGGAAGGGGGGGCGGGGAAGGGCTGGTCGGTATTGTAGTTAATGGTACTGGCACCAAAGCGCACCGGCGGCCAGATAGCCCA
>DATEKR010000151.1:0-4183 GCA_035277345.1 Enterobacteriaceae bacterium | reverse complement strand
CAAAGAAAAAATACAGGGGGTTTACGCAGGCCAGTCAGGGTCTGGGGGGCTTTCGCGCGCAGAAATAAAGGGGAAGGGCGCGAACGGCAAGGCTTGCAGACCGTCCGCACGGTAAAAACTAAAGTGAAATAATGCTGAAATCTTCCGCCATATCGGTGTTCGGGAACACCTCCCGGGACTCGCTCAGCAGTTGCTGACAACCTTCGGTGTCATAGCGCGAGCTGACGTGGGTGACAATCAGTCGTCCGACCCCGGCCTCTTTTGCCAGCCTTGCTGCCTGACGAGAGGTGGAGTGGCCCCGGGCGTTGGCTTTCTCGGCCATCGCATCTTCCAGGGTGGTTTCATGGACCATCACATCCGCGCCGCGAGCCAGCTCAAGCGCCGCCGGGCAGGGGGCGGTATCGCCGAAAATAGCCAGCGTCTTACCGCGCTGGGGCGGGCCGAGAAAATCGCTGCCGTTAACCACGCGTCCATCGTCAAGCTGGACGCTTTCGCCGCGTTTCAGGCGCTGAAACAGCGGGCCGGGTGGGATCCCCTGTTCGCGCAGGGCCGCGGCGTTGAGGGCGCCGGGCTTGTCGTGTTCTACGATGCGATAGCCGTAGCACTCAACCGGATGGTCAAGCGGCCAGGCGGTGACGCTAAACTGACCATCATCGAACACCTGTCCGGGGGTGATTTCATGAATAGTCATCGGATAGTCGGTCCAGGAGCCGCTCAGGCGCAGGGCCATCTCGACAAACTCGCGCAGCCCCTTCGGGCCGTACAGGGTGAGCGGCAGGGTCGAATTGCCCTGCATGGAGCGGCTGCACAGCAGGCCGGGCAGGCCAAACAGATGATCCCCGTGCAGATGGGTGATAAAGATTTTATCCACCTTGCCCGGATTAAACGCCGTTTTCAGAAACTGATGCTGCGTGCCTTCGCCGCAGTCAAACAGCCAGATCCCGTCCCGGTCAGGCTGTTGCAGGTTCAGCGCGATGGATGTCATATTACGCGTACGGGTAGGGACACCAGCGGAAGTTCCCAAAAAAATCAATTCCATAACCATTACCTTCGGCACCGTGTTAGAGACTTATCATATACGCTGCACGGAAGAATAAGGAGTAAAGCATGATCGCCTGGCAGGATTTGCATCACGACCAGCTCACCGTTCCCCAGCTCTATGCGCTTCTGAAATTACGCTGCGAAGTGTTTGTTGTGGAACAGAATTGCCCCTATCTGGATGTTGACGGCGACGACCTGGTGGGCCATAACCGCCATATTCTGGCCTGGCGCGACGATACGCTTATCGCGTATGCGAGGATTCTGAAAAGTGACGACGATCTTGAGCCAGTGGTGATTGGCCGGGTGATTGTCAGCGAGGCGGCTCGCGGTGAAAAACTGGGCAATACGCTGATGGAGAAAACAGTCGTCAGTTGCCGCCAGCACTGGCCTGAGAGTGAAATCTACCTGAGTGCGCAGGCCCATTTGCAGGGCTTCTACGGCCACTTCGGATTTGTACCCGTGGGGGAAACTTACCTCGAAGACGGCATCCCGCATATCGGAATGGCATGCGGTGCAGGGCAGGCATAACCGTGTGGCATTGACTATAGTTAGCGGACTGATTGTTAACAGGAGAGAAAAGCATGACCCAACATTCCTGGGACTCACGTATTGACGACGATCTGGCCCTGCTGAGTGAAACGCTTGAAGAGGTGTTACGCGCCTCGGGCGATCCGGCGGATCAAAAGTATCTTGAGCTGAAAGCCCGCGCCGAGCTGGCGCTGGAAGAGGTCAAATCCCGCGTCTCTAATGCGTCGGATACCTATTACTATCGGGCCAAACGTGCGGCATATCGCGCCGATGACTATGTGCATCAAAACCCCTGGCAGGGTATCGGCGTTGGCGCAGCTGCCGGCCTGGTGCTTGGCCTGCTGCTCCGCCGCTAACGTCCCGCCATACCCCTCCTTAATCAGGGGTACTGCAATTTAGTCAGTACCCCCGTATAATACGCGGCTTTCAGCAAGGAAAGCCGTGCCTCTTCGTTTTTCCTTTGCGCAGGCGTCTGTTTTTCATGTCGCACTGACTCACACAATAACGACCCATATCAAAAATCTATTATTCGCTATTCATTATACTGAGTCGCAATATTGATACCGGACAAACTCATGTCAGTAAGCGCATTTAACCGACGCTGGGCGGCGGTCATTCTTGAAGCTCTCACCCGCCACGGCGTGCAGCATGTCTGTATCGCGCCCGGTTCGCGTTCGACCCCGCTAACCCTCGCGGCGGCGGAAAACCCTGCGCTCACTTCCCATACGCATTTTGACGAGCGCGGTCTTGGCCATCTGGCGCTGGGGCTGGCGAAAGTCAGTCAGCAGCCGGTGGCGGTGATTGTTACCTCCGGTACGGCCGTCGCTAACCTCTACCCGGCGTTAATTGAAGCGGGTCTGACCGGCGAAAAGCTCATCCTGCTGACGGCGGACCGGCCGCCTGAACTGATCGACTGCGGGGCCAATCAGGCCATTCGCCAGCCGGGAATGTTTGCCTCTCATCCGGCGCAGAGCCTGGCCCTGCCACGCCCGACGGAAGCGATACCGGCGCGCTGGCTGGTATCGACCCTGGATAACGCGTTGTCGATGCTGCAGGGCGGGGCTATCCATGTTAACTGCCCGTTTGCTGAACCGCTGTACGGCGATATGGACGAGACCGGCCTTGCCTGGCAGCAGGCGCTCGGTGACTGGTGGCAGCAGGATACGCCCTGGCTGCGCAGCGGGCTGTCGCAGCCTGGTCAGCCTGAGCAGGACTGGGCCTTCTGGCGACAGCAGCGCGGCGTGGTGCTGGCGGGTCGAATGAGCGCCGGGGAAGGCCGTCAGGTCGCCGACTGGGCACAAACGCTGGGCTGGCCGCTGATTGGTGATGTGCTGTCGCAAACCGGCCAGCCTTTGCCTTGCGCCGATTTATGGCTGAGCAACCCGCGCGCGCTCGACGAGTTGAGACAGGCGCAGATTGTTATCCAGCTGGGCAGCAGTCTGACCGGCAAGCGCGTGCTCCAGTGGCAGGCCAGCTGCGAGCCGCAAGAATATTGGGTGGTGGACAGCCTGTCGGGCCGTCTGGATCCGGCCCACCATCGTGGACGTCGGCTGGTGGCTCCGGTGGGCGACTGGCTGGCGCAGCATCCGGCGGAAAAACAGCAGCCCTGGTGTGTCGGACTTTCTGCTCTGGCGCAGCAGGCCTGGCAGTTAGCCGCGGCGCGGCGCGATGAGTTTGGCGAAGCGCAGCTGGCCCACCGTATAGCCGGGTACCTGCCGGAGCAGGGGCAGCTGTTTGTCGGCAACAGCCTGGTGGTACGGCTTATCGATGCGCTCTCACAGCTTCCGGCCGGGTATCCGGTGTACAGCAATCGCGGTGCCAGCGGGATCGACGGCCTGATTTCGACGGCCGCCGGCGTGCATCGTGCGGGTCTGAGACCGACGCTGGCGATTGTCGGCGACCTTTCCGCTCTCTACGATCTTAATGCCCTGGCGCTGCTGCGTGACGTTCCCGCGCCGCTGGTGCTGATCGTCGTTAACAATAACGGTGGCCAGATTTTCTCTATGCTGCCAACCCCGGCCGGGGCACGGGAGCGTTTCTATGCGATGCCGCAGAACGTCCATTTCGATCACGCCGCAGCCATGTTTGGCCTTGATTATTACCGGCCGCAAAACTGGCAGCAGTTTGATGATGCGCTGAACGGGGCGTGGCACGGCACGGGCACGACGCTGATTGAGCTGGTGGTGGACGATACCGAAGGCGCACAAACCCTCTCGCAACTGCTGGCGCAGGTAAGCCAGCTGTGACGCTGCATGCCGTGGCGCAGCCGGGCAAGCCGGGGTTACCCTGGCTGGTGTTTTTGCACGGTTTTTCCGGCGATGCACGGGAATGGCAGCCGGTGGGCGCACGCTTAAACGACTCTCCACGGCTCTACATCGATCTGCCCGGACACGGGCAGTCGGTCGATTTCGACGTCAGCGATTTCGCTCAGGTTCGCCAGGCGCTGCGCGCCACCCTGAATAGTTACAACATACTTAACTACTGGCTGATCGGCTACTCGATGGGCGGGCGTATTGCGATGAGCTGGGCCTGCGAAGAGGCGGAGCCTGGTCTGTGCGGCATTGTCGTTGAGGGCGGACATCCCGGCCTGGCGGATGAGGCTGCACGTCAGGAT
>DATEKR010000150.1:0-2797 GCA_035277345.1 Enterobacteriaceae bacterium | reverse complement strand
TAGCGCGGGCGCGAACAACGCCGCCGATATCCGGAGATACCACAATCGGGTTGTCCAGGTTCAGCTGCAGCATATCTTCCAGCAGGATCGGGCTACCGAAGACGTTGTCTACCGGTACATCGAAGAAGCCCTGGATCTGCTCGGCGTGCAGGTCAACGGTCAGAACGCGGTCAACGCCGACGCTTGACAGGAAATCGGCAACCACTTTGGCGGTAATCGGCACACGTGCGGAGCGCACGCGGCGGTCCTGACGGGCGTAACCAAAGTAGGGGATTACCGCAGTGATACGGCCTGCGGAAGCACGGCGCAGGGCATCAACCATCACAACCAGTTCCATCAGGTTGTCGTTGGTCGGGGCACAAGTGGACTGGATGATGAAAATATCACCACCGCGTACATTTTCATTAATTTGTACGCTGACTTCGCCGTCGCTAAAGCGACCTACGGCGGCGTCGCCGAGGGAAGTGTACAGGCGGTTGGCAATACGTTGTGCTAGTTCCGGTGTGGCGTTACCAGCAAAAAGCTTCATATCAGGCACGAGAAGAACCTCAGGCATGCGTCCAGTGGTGGACAGGAACCGCCGTTGCAAGCGGGTGGGCGATATCCTGGCCAGGCGGTGTATTAAAGAGCGCGATGCAACGTCTGGAACAAGGTGACGTTGTCACCGGAGCTCAGCTTCCCCGGATTACTCAGAGAGTGGCCTGCTTTAGCGGCGAGAGGTTTACACCTCGCGCAATAAAACCGTGCAGCCATTCCGGGGCTTGCTCCAGCACCTGACGAGCAGCGGATTCGCTGTCAAATTCAGCAAAAAGACAGGCTCCTGTGCCAGTCAGGCGTGACGGCGCGTATTCTAACAGCCAGGAAAGCGCCGCATCAACCTCGCGAAAACGTTTTCTTGCGATAACCTCGCAATCATTGCTGAATTCACATTTTAATAACGTTTCTATTGACCTGACAGATGTATTTCTCGGCAGATCCGGATCCTGGAATATCAGCGGGGTCGGAATACTGACCCCGGGATGCACCACCAGATACCATTTTTCCTGCGGGGAAACCGGGGTCAGGATCTCACCGACGCCTTCGGCAAAGGCCGCGTGTCCACGAACAAACACCGGTACATCCGCCCCAAGCGTCAGGCCGATGGTTGCCAGCTCGTCTTCCGTGAGATTGCAGCCCCACAGCTGATTCAGGGCCACCAGAGTCGTGGCCGCGTTAGATGACCCGCCGCCAAGACCGCCGCCCATCGGCAGACGCTTTTCCACGCCGATGTCGGCACCGCTACCGTCGGGCAGGCGACCGCTTGCCTGCGCGGCCTGCATCAGCTGACGGGCGGCGCGGATAATCAGGTTATCCTCATCCGCCACGCCGTCGATGGGCGTCAGCAGACGCAGCTGGCCATCCTGACGCGGCGTAATAGAGAGCGTATCGCCATAATCGAGAAACTGAAACAGGGTCTGCAGATTATGGTAACCGTCGGCGCGGCGACCGGTAATATACAAAAACAGGTTCAGCTTTGCCGGTGAGGGCCAGTGGGTAATCATTTGACGATCCAGTTGTCCATTTTCAGCTTGATACGCTGGCTGCCTTCTTTCAGCTCCATGCTGGAAGGGAGGGCCGGGGTCGTTTTACTGTCATAGCCGCCGTAGGTCACGGTCCAGTTTTTGCCATCCTGCGCATAGCGAATTTCGCTCAGGCGGTACTGGTCATCCAGCTTATAGTCGGTCGCGTCGCCCGGCAGGCCGAGGATCCACTGGCGCAGGCTATTAAGCGGGATCGGCATTCCGGTCAGCTTGCCAAGCATCTCTTCGGCGTCCTCAGCGGTATAACGCTGGCCTTTATTATCGATTAACACCGCTGCGCCCGGTTCGGCGTTCAGCTCAAGCTCGGTACTGCCGAGCGGGTTGGTCAGCAGCAGGCGATAGCGATCGGCCCCGGTTTGTTGCCAGAAGAAGCGGGCATAAACCTTCTGCTCATCGGATAAAAACGCAAAGGCACCGCGGGTCTGGTATTGAGTGAGGTTGCGCACGTCCTGTTGATGCTGACGCCACTGCGGAGCATCGGGGCTTTTGCCCGGGCCTTTGGGCGCATTCAGGGTACAGGCGGTCAGGATCAGGCTGGCCAGCGGCAGCAGGCGAATCAATCGGGTCATAGTGATGACAAATCCTTGATAGGTAAGACGGGCTTAGCTGTAATGCTAGCCGCCTGAGGCAGTGGCGTCTACGGTCAAATTATCCTGGATCAAAAAACACCGATTACTCCAAAAGGGGGCATTGTCTTTTATTGCAACCGACCATCCTGTATGATGCGCTCAGACTAACCTTATCAACGCTGGTACTACTCCCGCACTCATGACCCTTTTAGCGCTTGGCATCAACCATAAAACGGCTCCCGTTTCCCTGCGAGAACGCGTTGCGTTTGCGCCGGAAACACTCGACCGTGCGCTTGAAAGCCTGCTTGACCAGCCAATGGTGCAGGGCGGTGTGGTTCTGTCGACCTGTAACCGTACCGAGCTCTATCTCAGCGTTGAGCAGCAGGATAATCTGCATGACGGCCTGATCCGCTGGCTGTGCGACTACCACAACCTGAAAGAAGACGAGCTGCGCAACAGCCTGTACTGGCATCAGGATAACGACGCCGTCAGCCACCTGATGCGCGTCGCCAGCGGCCTGGATTCGCTGGTTCTGGGTGAGCCTCAGATCCTCGGCCAGGTGAAAAAAGCCTTTGCCGATTCCCAGCGCGGCCATCTTAAAGCCAGCGAGCTGGAACGCCTGTTCCAGAAATCCTTCTCCGTTGCTAA
>DATEKR010000149.1:0-6685 GCA_035277345.1 Enterobacteriaceae bacterium | reverse complement strand
ACGGCAGGCCCATGATCACCGTGGTATTTTGCAGCGCCGAAATCCCGTTGGTCATCAGCATCCCAAGCGTCAGCAGGCCAATCACCACCGACCAGAAGATACGCAGCCAGTTGGGCGCATCGCTGTTGATATCCTTCAGCTTCGAGGTGAAGTTCCCCAGCACCAGCGCACCGGAGTCGGCGGAGGTGACATAGAACAGCAGGCCGGTAATGGTCGCCACCGATGCACTAAAGGTAAAGGCCGGATACTGGGCCAGCAGGCTATAGAACCCGCGTTCCGGATGCGCCATCGCCTCCTGGGCAAAGCCCGCATCGCCGTGAATAATTTCATACAGGGCGCTGTTTCCGAAGACCGACAGCCACAGTAGCGTAAAGGTAAACGGAATAATCAGGGTGCCGAGCACAAACTGGCGAATGGTGCGGCCACGGGAAATACGCGCCAGAAACAGGCCGACAAACGGCGACCAGGCAACCCACCAGGCCCAGAAGAACAGGGTCCAGCTGTTCATCCACTCCACCGGACGATCGAACGCGAAGCTATTAAGGGTCATCCCCATAAAGCGATTCACGTAGTCGCCAACGTTCAGCACCAGCGCATTGAGCAGGAACGAGGTATCGCCCATAAAGAGGACAAACAGGATCAGGCCGAGGGCCAGAATCACATTCAGCTCGGAGAGAATACGGATGCCTTTATCAACGCCCGAGGTCACCGAAATCGTGGCGATAATCACCGACAGCGCAATCAGCGCCGCTTTGGCCGCCATCGAATCCGGGATATCAAACAGCACGCTCAGACCGTAGTTAAGCTGTACCACGCCGATCCCAAGCGTGGTGGCGATACCGAAGATGGTACCGATCACCGCGGCAATATCCACGCTGTGGCCGATGGGACCGTTAATTTTCTTACCGAAGATCGGATACAGCGCCGAGCGGATAGTGAGCGGCAGATTATAGCGATAGCTGAAGTAACCCAGCGCCATGCCCATCAGGGCATACATGGCCCAGCCGGTCAGACCGTAGTGGAACATGGTCCAGACCATCGCCTGACGCGCAGCTTCGATGGTTTGCCCCGCCCCTTCTGGCGGCTGCATATACTGGGTAACCGGTTCGGCAACGGAGAAGAACATCAGGTCGATGCCGATCCCGGCAGCGAACAGCATCGCCGCCCAGCTCAACAGGCTGAATTCGGGCTTTGACTGCTCGGGACCCAGCTTTACGGAGCCGAAGCGGGAACAGGCGATACAGACCACAAAGACAATATAGAGCGTGGCGGCCAGCAGGTAGTACCAGCCAAAAGTGGAAGAGACCCAGTTCAGCGTGCGGCCAATCCACAGCGCAGAAAAGTCACGGAAAAAAATGGTGCACAGGGAAAACAACAAAATCAGTCCTGCCGAGGTGTAGAAAACCACCGGATTGATTTTGTCCTTTTCTCTGTCATTCGTCAGATTCGTCATCGATTACCTCAGACTAAGTAACGGTGACTACTCAGATGAGCAGCTAATGATTTTAAGTAAAAAACGAGAAGTCTATTTTTAACAAAATTGAAATAAAACCCTACTGTTAAAAATGACTTTAGATTCACTATATTGATTTAATTCATTTTTATTCAAACCCCTTAACCATACGCATCCTTACATAAGTTCAAATCCGTAACAATTAATACACATTTTATATTGAACGTCCAATCAAAAAACGCTTTAATAGATTAACGAAAATGATGAAAAGAGCCTGTAGCGATGCCAAAAGTGGGGATGCAACCGATACGTCGGCGACAGTTAATTGATGCCACACTTGCCGCCATTAATGAGGTGGGAATGCACGATGCGACTATCGCGCAAATTGCCCGCCGGGCGGGCGTCTCCACCGGAATTATCAGTCACTACTTCAGGGATAAAAATGGCCTGCTGGAAGCGACGATGCGCGATATTACCGGCCAGCTGCGTCATGCGGTACTTAGTCGCCTGAATGCCCTGCCCGATGCCGGTGCAGAAGAGCGTCTGCGCGCTATCGTTTCAGGCAACTTTGACGACAGCCAGATTGGCGGCGCGGCAATGAACGCCTGGCTGGCCTTCTGGGCCAGCAGCATGCATCAACCGATGCTGTTTCGCCTGCAGCAGGTCAGCAGCAAACGCCTGCTGTCAAACCTGGTCAGCGAATTCAGCCGCGAGCTCCCCCGCGACCAGGCGCAGGAAGCTGGTTACGGCCTGGCGGCGCTGATCGACGGCCTGTGGCTGCGCGCAGCCCTGAGCGGTAAACCGCTGGATCGCAACCGTGCAGAGGCTCTGACCCATCATTTTATTCGTCAGCATTTGCTGACCGACACCGACTAAGCGAGGAGAAATTATGTCCCGAATGGCCGAGCAACAGCTTTATATCGACGGTCGCTATACCGCCGCGACCAGCGGCAGCACCTTCGACACGATTAACCCGGCAAACGGCGACGTGCTGGCAACCGTCCAGGCCGCCGGTCGGGAAGATGTTGACCGCGCGGTACAGAGCGCCCGGCGCGGACAAAAAGTCTGGGCTGCTATGAGCGCGATGGAGCGCTCCCGTATTCTGCGCCGGGCCGTGGAGATCCTGCGTGAACGCAATGACGAGCTGGCTGCGCTTGAAACCCTCGATACGGGTAAAGCGTATTCAGAAACCTCCAGCGTCGATATCGTCACCGGTGCGGACGTGCTGGAGTATTACGCGGGGCTGATCCCGGCCCTGGAAGGCAGCCAGATCCCGCTACGCGACACCTCGTTCGTCTACACCCGCCGCGAACCGCTGGGTGTGGTGGCAGGTATCGGCGCGTGGAACTACCCGATCCAGATCGCCCTGTGGAAGTCTGCTCCGGCCCTGGCGGCGGGCAACGCGATGATCTTCAAGCCGAGCGAAGTGACGCCGCTTACCGCCCTTAAACTTGCGGAGATCTACACCGAGGCGGGTCTGCCGGACGGCGTGTTTAACGTCCTGCCTGGCATCGGTGCCGAAACGGGCCAGTTCCTGACCGAACACCCCGGTATAGCCAAAGTCTCCTTTACCGGCGGCGTTGCCAGCGGCAAAAAGGTGATGGCGAATTCGGCGGCTTCGTCCCTGAAAGAGGTGACGATGGAGCTGGGCGGCAAATCGCCGCTGGTGATTTTCGACGACGCGAACCTCGATCTCGCCGCCGATATCGCCATGATGGCCAACTTTTTCAGCTCCGGACAGGTCTGCACCAACGGCACAAGGGTGTTTGTTCCCGCGAAGTTTAAACGCGAATTTGAGCAGAAAATCGTCGAGCGCGTGAACCGTATCCGTGCGGGCGATCTGTTCGATGAAAGCACCAACTTTGGCCCACTGGTCAGCTTCCCGCATCGCGATAACGTGCTGCGCTATATCGCCAAAGGTAAAGAAGAAGGCGCGACGCTGCTTTGCGGCGGCGACGTCCTGAAAGGTGAAGGCTTTGATAACGGCGCATGGGTCGCCCCAACCGTGTTCACCGACTGCACCGACGAGATGACCATTGTGCGGGAAGAGATTTTCGGACCGGTGATGTCCATCCTCACCTATGAAAGCGATGACGAAGCCATTCGCCGCGCCAACGATACGGATTACGGTCTGGCGGCAGGCGTTGTCACCAATGACCTGAATCGTGCGCACAGCGCCATCCATCAGCTTGAAGCGGGTATCTGCTGGATCAACACCTGGGGTGAATCCCCGGCGGAGATGCCGGTTGGCGGCTACAAACATTCCGGTATTGGCCGCGAAAACGGGGTCATGACGCTACAGAGCTACACCCAGGTGAAGTCCATCCAGGTTGAGATGGGTAAATTCCAGTCCATATTTTAACCGGGAGGTTTTTTTGCAATTTGACTACATTATTATCGGTGCCGGCTCTGCCGGTAACGTACTCGCCACCCGCCTGACGGAAGATCCCGAGACCACCGTGCTCCTGCTGGAAGCGGGCGGCCCGGATTACCGACTCGATTTCCGTACCCAGATGCCCGCCGCGCTGGCGTTCCCGCTGCAGGGCAAGCGCTATAACTGGGCCTACGAAACAGCGCCTGAGCCGCATATGAATAACCGTCGTATGGAGTGCGGCCGCGGCAAAGGGCTGGGCGGTTCATCCCTGATTAACGGCATGTGCTACATTCGCGGCAACGCCATGGATCTCGACAACTGGGCCACTGCCCAGGGTCTGGAAAACTGGACCTACGCCGACTGCCTGCCCTACTACCGTAAAGCGGAAACCCGCGATATCGGTGCCAATGATTACCACGGCGGCGACGGCCCGGTCAGCGTGACCACGCCGAAGAAAGACAATAACCCGCTGTTCCACGCCATGGTGGAAGCCGGGGTGCAGGCCGGATATCCGCGCACCGAGGATCTTAACGGCTATCAGCAGGAAGGTTTTGGTCCGATGGACCGTACCGTCACGCCAAAAGGACGACGTGCCAGTACCGCCCGTGGCTATCTGGACCAGGCAAAGCCGCGACCGAATCTGACGATTATTACCCATGCCATGACCGATCATATTCTTTTCGAAGAGAAACGCGCCGTTGGCGTTGAGTGGCTGGAAGGCGACAGCACAATCCCGTCGCGGGCCACGGCACGCAAAGAGGTGCTGCTGTGCGCGGGGGCTATTGCGTCGCCGCAGATCTTACAGCGTTCCGGTGTCGGCAGCGCAGCGCTGCTGGAGCGCGTCGGCGTCCCGCTGGTGCACGATCTTCCGGGCGTCGGGGAAAACCTGCAGGACCATCTGGAGATGTATCTGCAGTATGAATGCACCCAGCCGGTCTCGCTCTACCCTGCCCTGCAGATGCATAACCAGCCGAAGATTGGCGCGGAGTGGCTGTTTAACGGCACCGGCGTCGGGGCCAGTAACCACTTTGAGGCCGGCGGTTTTATCCGCAGCCGCAGCGAGTTCAGCTGGCCGAATATTCAGTACCACTTCCTGCCGGTGGCGATTAACTACAACGGCTCCAACGCGGTGAAAGAGCATGGCTTCCAGTGCCACGTCGGCTCCATGCGCTCCCCGAGCCGGGGCCATGTACAGCTGACGTCGCGCAACCCGCATGACCATCCGGAGATCCTGTTTAATTACATGTCCAGCGAGCAGGACTGGCAGGAGTTCCGTGACGCGATTCGCATCACCCGCCAGATTATCAACCAGCCCGCGCTGGATGCGTTTCGCGGTCGGGAGATCAGCCCCGGTATTGAGTGCCAGACGGATGAACAGCTGGATGCCTTTGTCCGCGATCATGCCGAAACCGCCTTCCACCCGTGCGGCACCTGTAAAATGGGCTATGACGAGATGGCCGTGGTGGATAACGAAGGTCGGGTACACGGGATGCGGGGATTACGGGTGGTGGACGCCTCGATTATGCCGCAGATCGTCACCGGCAATCTGAACGCCACCACGATTATGATCGGGGAAAAAATCGCCGACGCGATTCGCGGTCAGGTGCTGCCGAGAAGCGACGCGCCGTATTATATGGCCGGAGATGCACCGGCGCGGAAAACGCCGCTGCGTTAAGTGACCAAAGCCTGCAATGCGCAGGCTTTTTTCTTTTAAGCATCTAGCGAAGCGCCAGCGCCGTCTCCGCAATCCCCTGAGCATCAAAACCGTGGTAGCGACGCAGGAAGGCGCGATCCGCTGCCGCAGCATACTCGCCGTCGGGGATCCCCAGACGCTTCAGCCGGATGCCCATCGCCTGTTCGGCCAGCACTTCCGCCACCAGACTGCCAAGGCCACCGTTCACATTATGCTCTTCGACGGTAATCACCGCTTTGCAGCCCGCCAGATGCTGCGCCAGTGCGGCGGTATCGCAGGGGCGAATGGACGGGACGCTAATCACCTTCGCCTGCACGCCCGCATCCGCCAGTAGCGTAGCCGCATCCACCGCTTCATGAACCGTCGACCCCATCGCCACCAGCGCCACGTCGCCGTCTTCGCGCAGCAGGTTTACCGCGCCGGGCACAAAACGATACTCTTCGTTATAGAGTTCCGGCAGGGCTTTGCCGTCCATGCGGATATAAACCGGGCCTTCATACGCCAGAGCATAATCGATAATCTGGCGGCACTCCCGCGGCGAGGACGGGGCAAAAATCTGGATATTGCCGAAACCGCGCATCACCGAAATATCATCAATCGAATGGTGAGTGCTGGCCAGCGGCCCGTAGCTGCCCCCGGCGTTCAGCCCGAAGAGCTTCACGTTGGTGTTGTTGTAGCAGATATCGACCTTAATCTGCTCGTTGGCGCGGGATATCAGGAAGGGTGCGGCGTTACAGGTCACGGCAACCTTACCGCCCAGCGCCAGCCCGGCGGCCATCCCGACCAGGCTCTGCTCGGCAATGCCGACGTTGACCAGCCGGTCGGGGAAGCGTTTTATAAAGGGCGAAATTTTGGCCGTGGAGGTCGAGTCCGCTACCACCGGGACCAGATCGATACCGCGGTCGACAGCGTCAATAAACGCCTCCACCATCACCGTGGCTAAGTGTTCTGCATTACTCATCTTTCAGTTCCTCCAGCGCCAGTTCAATTTCTTCACCTTTCGGCACCCGGTGGTGCCATTCGGGACGGCCCTGAATAAAGGAGACGCCCGCGCCTTTGGTTGTGTGCGCGATAATCACATTAGGCTTGCCGTTGGCGGTCAGCCCTTCAATGGCTGAGACCACCGACGCCATATCGTTGCCGTCGCACTCGGTCACCGCCATCC
>DATEKR010000148.1:0-6579 GCA_035277345.1 Enterobacteriaceae bacterium | reverse complement strand
TATCTCAACGAACACCAGAAGTGATGCATCCAGATAATGCGGGTTCAGCAGCGCGGTATAGCCCTGAATGAAACCCTGTCTTTCCAGCCGACGCACACGTTCCAGGCACGGCGTTGGCGAAAGTCCCACTCGTTTAGAAAGCTCGACGTTGGAAATACGCCCATCCTTTTGCAGCTCATTAAGAATGTTACGATCGATGCGGTCGAGATCTTTGCCTGGGCGCTTTTTACTATCTACCATTATTATTGTCTCTCTGTATTCCTTCCCTACTCCTGTCGTGACTCTGCGCACTTCACTGTTCAGAGCCTACCCCCGAGATTAACGTGCAGCTTAATAGTTAGAATTCGGCAGCGCGTAATACAGGGTGTGTGGTGAGAAGACCGTTGCCAGAAGGCCGCTACCAACACCACGCATGGCGTCTGTCCACGACATGCGTACATTTCAGTAGCCCGGTAAAAATGGCATTTGCGGGCATGACGATTTGCCACACTCGAAATACTGCTTTTTTCTTCCTCGAATGTTTTCGCAAAAGCACAGGGGATTGTCAAAGCAAAACATCGTTTTTTAGTACAAGATGCCGAATTTTCCCAAGAGGCCCCGGTTGTTCGTCATGTGATCGTCTTATAATCGAGCAATTTTCAGAAGAATGATTTATAACGACCGGCGATAAACCCGGCAATCCATCGCCTTTATCTATTACACACATCGTTAACAAAATCGCTGCACCCTTTTTTTACGGTCACAAATTCCCTACAATCCCGCCCAACGTCTGCCAACAATAATGAGGATCGCATGGGCACGGTCAAACACAGTAAGCTGCTAATCCTTGGTTCCGGACCTGCGGGATATACCGCTGCGGTCTACGCCGCTCGCGCCAACCTGCACCCGGTGCTGATCACCGGCATGGAAAAAGGCGGTCAGCTGACCACCACCACCGAAGTGGAAAACTGGCCGGGCGACCCGCACGACCTGACTGGTCCGCTGCTGATGGAGCGTATGCACGAGCACGCGGCCAAATTCGAGACGGAAATCCTTTTCGACCATATCCACAGCGTCGATCTGCAGAATCGTCCGTTCCGCCTGACCGGCGACAGCGGCGAGTACACCTGTGACGCACTGATTATCGCCACCGGCGCATCGGCACGTTACCTGGGTCTGCCGTCCGAAGAGGCCTTTAAGGGTCGCGGCGTTTCCGCCTGCGCCACCTGCGACGGCTTTTTCTACCGCAACCAGAAAGTGGCGGTGATCGGCGGCGGCAATACTGCCGTTGAGGAAGCGCTGTACCTGGCGAATATCGCCTCGGAAGTGCACCTGATCCATCGCCGTGACACCTTCCGCGCTGAAAAAATTCTGATCAAGCGTCTGATGGATAAAGTCGCCTCCGGCAATATCGTGCTGCATACCCATCGCACCCTGGAAGAAGTGACCGGCGATCAGATGGGCGTCAGCGGCCTGCGCCTGCGCGACACGCAGAACACGGATAACGTTGAATCTCTGGACGTTGCGGGCCTGTTTGTAGCCATCGGCCACAGCCCGAACACGGCGATCTTTGACGGCCAGCTTGAACTGGAAAACGGCTATATCAAGGTGCAGTCCGGTATCCACGGCAATGCCACCCAGACCAGCATCCCGGGCGTATTCGCCGCGGGCGATGTGATGGATCATATCTATCGTCAGGCCATTACTTCCGCCGGAACCGGCTGTATGGCTGCGCTGGATGCGGAACGTTACCTTGACGGTCTGGCAGAAGCCTGCAAGTAAATAATCTTTACAAGTCAGTAACAAAGGTAAAGAAAGGCGACGATAAGTCGCCTTTCTTATCTCCCCGTTGTAACATTGCCGTGCAAAAAATTCCGATAACTCACCTGCTAAGCGCGCAATGGACAAAACCCGTCAACAAGAGTTAACCCGCTGGTTAAAACAGCAAAGCGTTATATCCCGTCGCTGGCTGACGCTTTCACGTCTGCTGGGGCTGATAAGCGGCCTGCTCATCCTTGGACAAGCCTGGATCCTCGCCCATATTCTTCAACTGATGATTATGGAAAAGGTCCCTCGCGAGGCGCTGCTGCTGCCCTTTGTGTTGCTGGTGCTGGTGTTTATCCTCCGCGCCTGGATGGTCTGGCTGCGCGAGCGGATAGGTTTTCATGCCGGACAGCATATTCGTTATGCGATCCGTCGCCAGGTGCTCGATCGCCTGCAGCAGGCTGGCCCCGCCTGGATTCAGGGCAAACCCGTCGGAAGCTGGGCGACGCTGGTCCTTGAGCAGATCGACGATATGCACGACTACTACGCCCGTTATTTACCGCAAATGACCCTGGCGACCTGCATTCCTCTGCTGATTATTATCACCATTTTCCCCATTAACTGGGTTGCCGCGCTGATCCTGCTCGTCACTGCCCCGCTGATACCGCTGTTTATGGCACTGGTCGGAATGGGTGCCGCCGATGCTAACCGGCGTAACTTTCAGGCGCTGGCACGTCTGAGCGGGCATTTCCTCGACCGCCTGCGCGGCATGGAAACCCTGCGCGTATTTGGCCGCGGCGAAGCAGAAACCGAAAATATCCGCCGCGCGTCGCAGGATTTCCGTCACCGGACCATGGACGTTCTGAAGCTGGCCTTCCTCTCTTCCGGCGTGCTGGAGTTTTTTGCCTCCCTGTCGATTGCGGTGGTGGCGGTCTATTTCGGCTTCTCTTATCTTGGAGAACTCAATTTTGGCCACTACGGTGCGGGCGTCACGCTGTTTGCCGGTTTCCTGGCCCTGATCCTTGCCCCGGAGTTTTTCCTGCCGTTACGCGATCTGGGCACCTTCTACCACGCCAAAGCCCAGGCCGTTGGCGCGGCTGACAGCCTGAAAACCTTTATGGAAACCCCGCTGGCCTGGCCGGAGCGTGGAGAAAAAGAGCTTAAGCCTGGACAGCCCATTACCCTTACCGCTCGCGATCTGGTGGTGAAATCGCCGGAGGGAAAACCGCTTGCCGGACCGCTTAGCTTCACCCTCGATGCCGGACAGCGCGTGGTGCTGGTCGGTCAGAGTGGCTCGGGGAAAAGCTCCCTGCTTAACGCCCTGGCCGGTTTCCTCGCCTACGACGGCTCCCTGCAGATTAACGGCATCGAGCTTCGCGACCTGAACCCGGACAGTTGGCGTCGCCTGCTCGGCTGGGTCGGTCAGAATCCGCAGTTGCCTGCGACCACCCTGCGGGAAAACGTCCTGCTGGGCCGCCCGGACGCCAGCGAGGCAGAGCTGCAGTCGGCTCTCGAGCGTGCCTGGGTCAGTGAATTTATCGACCTGTTGCCGCAGGGCGTTGATACCCCAACCGGCGAACAGGCTAACCGTCTGTCCGTTGGTCAGGCCCAGCGCGTGGCAGTCGCCCGCGCTCTGCTTAATCCTTGTCAGCTCCTGCTGCTGGATGAGCCCGGTGCCAGCCTCGATGCGCACAGCGAGCGACGGGTGATGCAGGCGCTGGACGCCGCCTCCACGCGCCAGACCACCCTGATGGTCACCCACCAGCTGGAAGGGCTGGATGCCTGGGACGCTATCTGGGTCATGCATAACGGACACATTGTGGAACAGGGTGATTACGCCACCCTCTCCGCCGCCGAAGGCGCTTTTGCCGGGCTGCTGGCACATCGTCAGGAGGAGATTTAAATGCGCGCACTGCTGCCTTATCTGGCGCTGTATAAACGGCATAAATGGCTGCTTTCGCTGGGCGTGGTGCTGGCCATTATTACCCTGCTGGCCAGTATCGGCCTGCTGACCCTGTCGGGCTGGTTCCTCTCCGCCTCGGCGGTTGTGGGTTTTGCCGGTGCCTACACGTTTAACTATATGCTGCCCGCTGCGGGCGTTCGCGGCGCAGCCATTACCCGCACCGCCGGGCGCTATTTCGAGCGGCTGGTGAGCCACGATGCGACTTTCCGCGTGCTGCAGCATCTGCGCGTGTTCACTTTTGGTAAGCTGCTGCCCCTCTCCCCTGCCGGGCTGGCGCGTTTTCGTCAGGGCGAGCTGCTTAATCGCGTGGTGGCGGATGTCGATACCCTCGATCATCTCTACCTGCGGGTACTCTCCCCGCTGGTGGGCGCGCTGGCGGTCATTGTGGTTGTGACCTTTGGTCTGTCCTTCCTCGATATCCCCCTGGCTCTGACCCTGGGCGGCATTATGCTGCTGACCCTGTTCGCCATGCCGCCGCTGTTTTACCGCGCCGGTAAGCCGGTGGGTGAAAATCTGACTCAGCTGCGCGGCCAGTATCGTCAGCAGCTGACCAGTTGGCTACAGGGCCAGGCAGAGCTCTCCCTGACCGGTGCCGGCGATCGCTATCGCGAGCAGATGGAAAATACCGAACTCAGCTGGCACGACGCTCAGCGTCGCCAGTCAGAGCTGACAGCGCTGTCTCAGGCAATAATGCTGCTGATCGGCGGCGTCGCCGTCGTGGCGATGCTATGGATGGCAGCAGGTGGCGTCGGCGGTAATAGCCAGCCGGGCGCGCTTATCGCCCTGTTTGTCTTCTGCGCGCTGGCCGCCTTTGAAGCCCTGGCTCCGGTGACCGGTGCCTTCCAGCATCTGGGCCAGGTGATCGCCTCCGCCACTCGTATTACCCAGCTCACAGAGCAAACGCCGGAAGTCACTTTTGCACATAACGATGCGCAACCGCTGACTGAAGTCGCCCTGGCGCTAACCGGGGTGACCTTTAGCTATCCTCAGCAGCCCCAGGCCGCTCTGCGCGACGTCAGCCTGACGGTGACCGCCGGGGAACATGTCGCGATCCTGGGCCGCACCGGCTGCGGCAAATCTACTCTGCTTCAGCTGCTGACCCGCGCCTGGGACCCGCAGCAGGGCGAAATCCTGTTTAATGGGCGTCCTCTTACGGCAATCAATGAGACTGCCCTGCGTGCCAGCGTCAGCGTGGTATCCCAGCGCGTGCACCTGTTTAGCGCGACCCTGCGGGACAACCTGCTGCTGGCTGCACCCGATGCAGGAGACGACGCGCTGACTGCCGTGCTGGAACGCACCGGGCTGGAGAAGCTGCTGGAAGACGGCGGACTGAACAGCTGGCTCGGTGAAGGCGGCCGCCAGCTCTCCGGCGGGGAACTGCGCAGGCTGGCTATCGCCCGTGCGCTACTCCACGATGCACCCATGATGCTGCTCGATGAACCCACCGAAGGACTCGATGCCGGAACCGAAAGCCAGATCCTTGATTTACTGGCAGAAGTTACCAGAGGAAAAACGGTGCTGATGGTGACCCATCGCCTGCGCGGACTGTCGCGTTTCGACCAAATAATAGTGATGGACAACGGGCAAATAATTGAGCATGGTAATCACGCAGAATTGCTGAACCGACAGGGGCGTTATTACCAGTTTAAGCAGCGTCTGTAGACTACCCTTAAACAAGAATCTGGCGTGTTTGTTGCCGGTGCAGTGCATAGTGGAGTTGCCGTCGTATGCGTCTGGTACAGCTTTCTCGTCACTCTATCGCCTTCCCTTCCCCGGAAGGCGCATTGCGCGAGCCCAATGGCCTGCTGGCGTTGGGCGGCGATCTCAGTCCGGCGCGCCTGCTGATGGCCTATCAGCACGGTATTTTCCCCTGGTTTTCACCCGGCGATCCAATCCTCTGGTGGTCGCCCGATCCGCGTGCCGTGCTGTGGCCGGAGCACTTTCACGTCAGCCGCAGTATGAAGCGCTTTCATAACTCATCGCCCTACCGGGTTACGCTGAACCACGCCTTCGAGCGCGTGCTGGAAGGCTGTGCGGATGACCGCGATGAAGGGACCTGGATCACCCGCGATATTGCGATGGCCTATCACCGTTTGTTTGAGCTGGGGCATGCGCATTCGATTGAGGTATGGCGCGATGACGAGCTGGTCGGCGGCATGTACGGCGTCTGTCAGGGCGCATTGTTCTGCGGCGAGTCCATGTTCAGCCGCGCAGAGAACGCCTCAAAAACGGCGCTGATGGTTTTTTGCGCCGACTTTATACAGCAGGGTGGCCGTCTTATCGATTGCCAGGTGCTGAACAGCCATACTGCATCTTTAGGCGCGATTGAGATCCCGCGTCGAACCTACCTGGAAAGGCTGGATGAACTGCGTGTAGCGCGAATATCACCCCATTGCTGGATCCCGAGAACCTTATTTATGCCCGGACAATGAATGTTTTCGGCACATTTTTTGTCAGGGTGTTATAATCACGCCGCTAAGCAGGTTAGGCATATTGCCCCGTCGCCCTTAAGGAACAGGTAACGCCCTTCGTTTATCTCGCCCCTTCCCTGAACGTTTACGTTATCGTGCGGCCGGAGCCATGCGCCAAAGCTGTTTTGCTGCGTTTTAGACGCGCAAATCTTTACTTACAAGACGAACTTGGGCATTATCTTGCCGGTTCCAAAATTATGGTAGTGATACCCCAGAGGATTAGATGGCCAAAGAAGACAATATTGAAATGCAGGGTACCGTTCTTGATACGCTGCCTAATACCATGTTCCGCGTAGAGCTGGAAAACGGACACGTGGTAACCGCGCATATCTCCGGCAAAATGCGTAAAAACTATATCCGCATTCTGACGGGCGACAAAGTGACTGTTGAGCTGACCCCGTA
>DATEKR010000147.1:0-14020 GCA_035277345.1 Enterobacteriaceae bacterium | reverse complement strand
CTCTTACTTTTTTTATTTTCACCGAGTTCTGCAGACGCAGAAATGGCGCATTGCGCGCCATTTCTGTTTTAGCCAACCCGTACCGACAGCATGCTCAGAGATCCCATCTCGATCCCGTCAACCGGAATCGATATCGGCTCTTCGCCATCCCATGCGCCCAGCATATAGAGCAGCGGCAGGAAGTGATCCGGCGTCGGGTTAGAGAGGGAGCTGCCCTCATGGTCAAGATAATTCACCAGCGGGTGCTGCTCTACCGGTCCTTGCCAGCTGAGGTTGTCCTTAACAAACTCATTGAACGATGTCGCCCATGGATACGGAGAGCTATCGCCATGCCAGCGTGCGGTACGCAGGTTATGCACCACGTTACCGCTGGCCACCAGCATAATGCCCTCGTCGCGCAGGGACGCCAGCTTACGGCCCATCTCAAAATGCCAGGCCGCCGGTTTGGTACTGTCGATACTCAGCTGCACCATCGGGATATCAGCATCGGGATACATTTTGATCAGCACGCCCCAGGAGCCGTGGTCAAAACCCCAGGCTTCTTTATCCAGCGTCACCGGCACGGGTGCCAGCAGTTCCACCAGCTGCTGCGCCAGCGCAGGCGATCCCGGTGCCGGGTAATGCGTGTCGTACAGCGCCTGTGGGAAGCCACCGAAATCATGAATGGTCTTCGGTGTTTCCATTGCCGTCACGCCAGTACCGCGAGTAAACCAGTGCGCCGACACCACGACAATCGCTTTCGGGCGCGGCAGCGTCCGGCCCAGCTCTGCCCAGGCGCGGGTATAAATATTGTCTTCCAGCACGTTCATCGGGCTGCCGTGACCTAAAAATAACGCAGGCATACGGGTACGGGACATGATGTGATCCTCAGTGTGACAAGATGGTATAACGCTACCTTACGCCCTTTTCACAACAGAGAAACTCAGATAAGCATGATGATCATCATCAGGAAATTTGAACATAAAAAATGCCAGTCGATGACTGGCATTTCAGGCAGAAAGAGAGGTCTGCGGGATTAGCTGGCTTTACGCTCGTGCTTCTGGCGGTAAGCCACCAGATCTTCGATCGTGACCACGGCCATATTGTGCTGCTGTGCAAAAGTGATGCACTCCGGCGCACGAGCCATGGAGCCATCATCATTGGTCAGTTCACACAGCACACCGGCCGGTTTAAAGCCTGCCAGGGTGACCAGATCGATGGTCGCTTCGGTGT
Source organism: Enterobacteriaceae bacterium (assembly GCA_035277345.1). Taxonomy (GTDB): domain Bacteria; phylum Pseudomonadota; class Gammaproteobacteria; order Enterobacterales; family Enterobacteriaceae; genus BIGb0383. Next base: position 12,808 of record DATEKR010000147.1, on the reverse strand, counting down.
GACCGCCGCGGGTCAGCACGCCGCCCGGCTGCGCACGCAGCGGGAACACGTGGCCAGGACGGTTCAGATCGGAAGGTTTCGCACCGTCGGCAATGGCAGCACGCACGGTCGTCACGCGGTCGGCAGCGGAAACGCCGGTGGTCACGCCGTTGGCGGCTTCGATGGTCACGGTAAAGCCCGTGCCGTAGGCGCTGGTGTTGTTTTCCACCATCATCGGCAGGTCGAGCTGTTTACGGCGTTCGTCGGTGAGACACAGGCAGACAATCCCGCTACCGTGACGGATGGTCAGCGCCATCTGCTCAACGGTCATGGTTTCTGCTGCAAAGATCATATCGCCTTCGTTTTCACGGCTCTCGTCGTCGAGAACCATGACACCACGGCCTTCGCGCAGCGCGGTCAGCGCGAGCTCAACGCGTTCGAGGGAAGAACCGAAAGAGGAAAGTAGCGTCTGATTCATGGTAATAAAACCTCATTAACATTATGGTTACCAGAATCAGGGCAGTCTTAGGAGTCAAAAAAATAACGTGCGCAGGCCGAAGCCTGACAAGATCGTTACTCTCTCCCATCCGGACTTTAACCGTCGGCCCCGGAATTACACCGGATCTGCTGACCTTCAAACCTGGCGGCCTGAAGCGCTCGCGGGCTTTCAGCGTTAAGCTGATTTACCGCCGGTGGGGAATTACACCCCGCCCTGAGAATAAGCAGGACAACTATAACGCTATTGACTATCTCCGGCAATGCATTCGAACGAAACATTTGTGCTCTTTCCGCTAACGGGCATGGCTCAGAGTGTGAAGAAAACTGAACGTCAAGGACGTTCGTGAGGATCCTGAACAGTTCTGAGTTCCAGTCGACTCAGGAAGCAGATGAAATGTTATTAATGATCTCCGCATGTTAAAATTTAATGATAAATACGACACTGGATTCATTCGTTATTTATATTAAATTCACGTCAATAATCACCATAGCTTTTGTTGTTTACCGCAAGACCAGCTTATTTTATTTTGAAAATCGATATGGATATTCAATTAAATTTAACATAAGGAATCAAAGTGGCCAACATCATTTATTTAAATATTTCTGGAAATAAACAAGGGCAAATTTCGTCTGGTTGCGGAACTGAAAAATCTATTGGTAACAAGTGGCAAAAAGGTCATGAAAATGAAGTTTTTGTCTATGAAGCGAGTAACATTGTTACCAGTGAAGACAACATCTCTCTGCACCCATTTACTATTCGAAAACCAATTGATAAAGCCACCCCTCTCCTTCTGCAACGCTCAATGAGAAAGAGACCCTTGAATGTTGCTTTAATTTCTTTCGTGTTTCACCTAATGGAGGAAATGAGCACTACTTTAAGGTAATGCTTGAAAAAGCCAGAGTCGTCGAAATAAACTATCTCTACCCTAGCTCTCTTACCCACAATGATTTGCAACCTCAAGAAAGTATTTCTTTCAAGTTTGCGACAATGACGTTTGAACACATCACTGCAAATACGTCAGCATGGGTCAGCTGGCAGGGAGATAATTAAATGGCGTTAACTGCCGCGTATGCCCAACTAAAATACGATCTTGATTATTATGCTTCAGCCCTGAGACGTATTGCGACTTTAGCATCAAGCTTTTTCTTTACGGGTAAGCTTACCCGCATGGATTATCTTAAAGAAATTGAAGATGTGATTTTTAACATTGAGCAACGATTTCATCGCACATTCGACATTAATGAAAAATCGCGTTTAGTTAGAGAAATAAAAGATGAATACACTAACGCTGAACGTGAATATCAGATACTGCGACGTGGCGACTATATAAAAAAGGTTGTTACAGAAGTTTTTGAAGAACAGGGCGTTCTAAAATATGCCATCATAGGGGCTGATATTGTTGGTGCTGGAGCACAGTTAGCGGCTGGTGCGACCTATGGTCTCACCGGAAAACGTATAAATTCTAAACGTATGATGTTATTTGGCGCCACACTCGTTGCTCATGGACTCGATAATATGTATGAGGCAGTTTCACCAATCTGGAATGATGGAGAGAAAGAGGCATCTTTCTTAAGAAATCTTTATAGAAAAGGATTGGGTGATGACGATCTGGGTGATTTCGCCTACAGTGCCGTTGATTTATCATTAACAATAACAGCCTCTTTTAGAAAACCAACCCTTTTCCAAAATGCAAACCGATTATTGACATCAAGTGAGGGTTTTGGGGCGGGGACTGGCCGCCTTATCTGAAGCTTGAGCACTGATTATAAAGCATCATGGTACACCAAAAGCAGCCCAATGAAAATGATGCTGATCGGCTCTTCTCTATATAAATTAAAAGCTAATTTTATTGATGAAGGATATAAACTCAATTGATGGCCGGCATCGATATCTTATAGACTTTCGCTTTCCAGTAGATAATAAACAATGATATTACAGTAGCAAAGCTTAATTTTATCTTTAGTTTTATGATGACCACACTAATTAAGACAAAGCATAAGGAAATAATCAACGTCACTCCTGCAACAATAAAACCGGCTTGACTAAAGGTGACACAAGCTATGACAATAACCATTGTCCATGTGAATGTGAACCCGAGAAATAACAGATTAGCCAGGAATAAAATAAATTTTTCTAAACTCTCTTCAGGGTCAGGAGAGTGATTCATCCCATAGGTTCTCTGTGACTCTTTTCGGTATCTCTTTTTGAGTTCTGACAATTGACGTTTGGTCAACGTGGTTAAAATAATTTTATGTGCGTCCATAACAACCGCCTTCCTTTTTAATCGAGACCCGGCATCGATATTTTGTAAACCTTTGTTTTCCAGTGAACAATTAACAATGACATTACCGTATAAAAACTTAGCTTTACATTTATTTTTTTAATTACCATCATAATAAAAATAATGCATAGATAAATAAAAAACATCACTGCCGTAGCGATAAAACTGACATTCATAAAGGCGCTGCAGCATACAACAATAACAATTAACCATGTAGATGTAAACCCATGGAATAAAAGTTTAGCGAGATACAAGATATAATTTTCAAAGGTCTCCTCAGAGTAAGGAGAACGATTCATCCCATAGATTTCCTGTAACGCTGTCCGGTACTTCTTTTTAACCTCTAACAATTGACGTTTTGTCAGCGTGGTTAAAATAACGCTATGTGCATCCATAACAACCTCTTCCCTTTTTATCGGACTTTACTATTACCATGGGTAAAAGTCACGTTCATAGCAGCCGAAGACCAGGCATTACACATTTCTGGTTTATCACCACCGCCGTTAGCACTACAATGAGTGTATGAATCCAGCCAATCAGGGAATCCTGTTATGATTAACCCGAAAAAAATTGAACAAATTGCGCGTCAGGTCCACGAGTCAATGCCAAAAGGGATCCGCGACCTTGGCGAGGATGTCGAAAAGAAAATCCGCCAGGCCCTGCAGGCGCAGCTGACCCGTCTCGATCTGGTCAGTCGTGAAGAGTTCGACGTGCAGACCCAGGTTCTGCTGCGCACCCGCGAGAAGCTGGCCCTGCTTGAGCAGCGCCTGAACGAGCTGGAGAAACGCGGCGCACAACCCGCTGTCACGCCCGCACCGGCGATCCCGCCAGTCGATCCACAGGAATAAAAAAACGGGCCAGTTGGCCCGTTTTTGTTCGCAGAAACAACGTCTTACTTATCGCTGTTACGCTGGATCTTTTTGATGATATTGGTGGTCGAACAGCCATCTTCAAAGTTGAGCACCAGCACATCCCCGCCGTTGGCCCACACCTCTTTGCTCCCGGCGATATCCTCTGGCTTATAGTCGCCGCCTTTGACCAGCAGATCCGGAAGGATCCCGGCGATCAGACGCTGCGGCGTGTCTTCTTCAAAGGAAACCACCCAGTCCACCGCTTCCAGCGCGCCCAGCACGATCATTCGCTGCTCCTGCGGGTTCACCGGACGGGTTTCCCCTTTCAGACGACGGGTCGAGGCATCGCTGTTCACCGCCACGATCAGACGATCGCCCAGCTTGCGGGCATTAGCGAGATAGGAGACATGACCGGCGTGCAGAATGTCAAAGACACCGTTGGTCATCACCACTTTCTCACCGCGCTTGCGCGCCGCCGCTACCGCGACTTTCAACTCTTCTTCGCTCATCACGCCGAAGCCGGTTTCAGAGCGGCCGCGAACCGCGTTTTCCAGCTCAATCGGCGAAACGGTTGAGGTGCCGAGTTTGCCCACGACCACGCCCGCTGCGGCGTTCGCAAAGTAGCAGGCCTCTTCCAGCGAGTTGCCTGCCGCAAGGGTGGCAGCCAGCACGCCAATCACCGTATCGCCTGCGCCGGTCACGTCATACACTTCCTGCGCCAGCGTCGGCATGTGCAGCGGCGCTTTACCCGGCTGCAGCAGCGTCATCCCCTGCTCGGAACGGGTCACCAGCAGCGCGGAGAGTTCGAAGTCGGCAATAATTTTCATCCCGCGTTCGACGATCTGCGCTTCGTCCTGGCATTTGCCCGCCACCGCTTCGAACTCGGAGAGGTTCGGCGTCAGCAGGGTCGCACCGCGATAGCGTTCAAAGTCGGTGCCTTTCGGGTCGATCAGCACAGGAACACCGGCCACGCGTGCCAGCTGAATCATCTGCTGGACGCTTTCCAGCGCGCCTTTGGCGTAGTCGGAGAGCACCAGCGCCCCCACCTGCCCCAGCGCCTGACGGATACGATCGTGCATCGGCTGCGGATCGACGCCGGCAAAGCCCTCTTCAAAATCCAGGCGGATCAGCTGCTGGTTACGTGACAGGACGCGCAGCTTGGTGATGGTCGGATGGGTCGGGACAGAAACGAAATCACACTTCACGTTAACGTCGGCCAGTGCTTTGCTGAGCGCACGTGCCGCATCGTCGATGCCGGTCAGGCCCACCAGGCGTGAGCTGGCACCCAGCGAGGCAATGTTCATCGCCACGTTTGCCGCGCCGCCCGGGCGTTCTTCAATGGTATCGACTTTCACCACCGGCACCGGTGCTTCCGGTGAGATACGGCTGGTTGGGCCGTACCAGTAGCGATCCAGCATTACATCACCGACGACCATGACGCCTGCACGGCCAAACTCGGGCAGCGTTACTTTCATTCCTGACTCCAGAGAGATGTCAAATTTGCGCGCGATAATAACATATAGCCGCAGGATTTCGAGTTGCCACTATGGCTACGCCCCGAGCCACTTCTGCCAGCTCTCGCTCACCTGCTGACGCTCGGCGGTAAACGCCGCCAGCGGCAGGTAGCCCGGCTGCTCCTGTAGCGCCAGATGATGCAGCTCATCGCGCAGAGTGGTGTAAGCATCGGTCAGCGCCCGCGCCTCCTGCTCATCCATAATATCGTTCTGCGCCAGCAGCTCCAGAATGCGGACATTATCGGACCAGCGGGTTAACTTCGGCCGCTCGTGGGCGTAGCGCAGTACCAGATACTGGGTAATAAATTCGATATCGGTGATGCCACCGGCATCGGTTTTGATATCAAAACTGTCGCGGTGCTTGCCGCCGAGATGGCTGCGCATCTTTTCACGCATTTCGCGTACCTCGATCTGCAGCTTGTCGCCCTCACGCGACAGACTGAGAATATCGCGGCGAATAGCGTCGAACTGCACCTTCAGCTGCGGATCGCCGTACACCACCCGCGCCCGGACCAGCGCCTGGTGTTCCCAGGTCCAGGCCTCGTTGCGCTGATAATCAGCAAAGGACTCTACGGTGGTCACCAGCATTCCCGCCGCACCGGACGGCCGCAGGCGGGCATCCACCTCGTACAGGATACCCGTCGACGTGCGGGTGCTGAACAGATGCATAATGCGCTGGGCAAGGCGGAGATAGAACTGGCGGCCATCGATCTCACGCTCGCCGTCGGTCATCACGTCCGCCGGACAGTCGTGGAGGAAGACCAGGTCGAGATCGGAGCTGTAGCCCAGCTCCCAGCCGCCCAGCTTGCCGTAGCCCACAACCGCAAAACCGCGTCCTTCACGCTCGCGTAAATGCGTCGGCTGGCCGTAACGCGCCACCATCAAACCCCAGGCCTGGCGCACCACTGCATCGATCATCGCCTCCGCCAGCCAGGTTAAGTGATCGCTCACTTTCATTACCGGCAACGTCCCGGCGATATCCGCCGCCGCCACGCGCAGCAGCTGGGCCTGCTTAAACTGACGCATCGCCTCCAGCTGTTGCTCCTCGTCCTCTTCCGGCACCCGCAGCAGATACTGCCGCAGCTCGTCGCGATAGGCGTCGGTTGCCGTCGGCTGGTAGAGCGTCGCCGGATCCAGCAGCTCGTCGAGCAGCAGCGGATAGCGCGCCAGCTGGCTGGCAACCATTGGCGACGCGGCGCACAGCGAGATTAAATGCTTGAGCGCACCGGGGAATTCACTCAGCAGCTCAAGGTAGGTCGTACGGGTGATTATCCCGGTCAGCAGCGGCGTCATCCGGGAGAGCGGCACCGCCGCGTCGGGCCGCGCACAGACGTCGCGCAGCAGAGGCGGCATCAGATTATCCAGCACCTGACGGCCGCGCGGGCCAATGGTGCGTCTATCCAGCTCTTTACGAAAATCGGCAATCAGCGCCACAACCTGCTTACGCTGCTCTGCCGCGAGGTGTGCCAGTGCAGAAGGCGTATCGTCCTCCTGGAGCGCGTCCTGCCACAGCTCCCGCCAGTGTTCGGCCAGCTGGTCATCGGGGCTGGCACTTTCATCATCACCGATCAGATCGTTGAAGACTCGCCGTACGCCGTCCATATGTCCGGCCAGAATGCTTTCCAGGCTCGCCCAGTCAGCGCAGTGCATCGCCCAGGCCAGCCGGGCGCGGTTCAGCTCATCCCCTGGCAGGGTCTGGGTCTGCTCGTCGTTAATACTCTGCAGCAGGTTTTCCAGCCGCCGTAAAAACAGATACGCCTCGCGCAGTCGTCCAGCGTCCGCCTCAGGGAGCAGATGCAGCGCCTCAATGGCCGCCAGGGTTGGCAGCAGCGCCCGCAGCTGAAGCGAAGGCTCGCGACCGCCACGGATCAGTTGGAAGACCTGCACAATAAATTCGATTTCGCGGATGCCGCCCGCGCCCAGCTTGATATTGTCCTTCAGCCCGCGACGGCGCACTTCGCGGGCGATCATGCCTTTCATATTACGCAGGGACTGGATCACGCTGAAGTCGATATAGCGGCGGAAAACAAAGGGGCGCAGCATGGCGCGCAGCTCGCTGGCGTAAACGCCATCGTCACCCATGATCCGCGCCTTCACCATCGCATAGCGTTCCCAGTCGCGACCCTGCTCCTGGTAATAATCTTCCAGCGCGGCAAAGCTCAGCACCAGCGGGCCGCTGTCACCAAAAGGACGCAGGCGCATATCAACCCGATAGACAAAGCCGTCCTGGGTTGGCTGGTCGAGCGCTTTAATCAGCCGCTGGCCGAGACGCGTAAAGAACTGGGCGTTATCCAGCTCCCGCCGCCCGCCGAGGGTGACGCCGTTTTCCGGCCAGGCAAAGATTAAGTCGATATCGGAGGAAAAGTTCAGCTCGCCGCCGCCCAGCTTGCCCATCCCGAGGATCAACAGCGGCTGCGCTTCGCCGTTAGGCCCGGATGGCGTGCCCCACTCGCGACAGCAGGCCGTGTAGAGCCAGTCGCGGGCGGCAATAATCAGGGTTTCCGCCAGCACGCTCAACTGCTGCAGGGTGCTCTCTTCACTGACCAGGCACAGCGTCTGCGCCCAGGCGATACGCACCATAATGCGTCGCCGGAACAGGCGCAGTTCGCGCATCAGCCCCACCTCATCACCCACTGACGCCAGCGTCTCCTGCAGCCACCGTGCATAATGCTGCCACTCTTCCGCTTCTGGTGGACTGCTCTCAAGCTGCACCAGCCATTCGGGGTGCGCCGTCAGGCTCTGCTGGACAAAATCACTAAAGGTCAGCACCGCAAGCGCCTGCTCGCTCAGCCCTGATAAAGGGAAATCGTCCGGCAGCCTGTCCTGTACCGTCTGCCAGTGCTGCTGTAACTGCGAAGAGAGCGGCGTCATATGAGAGTCCCTGGGTTATTGTTTTCCGCTATGTAACCAGAAAGGCGCCGTTGCCAGCGCGTCGGTACGGCAATCTTCAGTTTCATGACGCCGGTTGGTGAGGATGGCGTAACGCATACCCTGCCAGTTATCCAGCCAGGCCTGTACTTTCGCCAGGTCGTAATAGCCTGCGAGCAGCAGAACGCTGTCAATCTCACGCGTCAGACGCGGGAGCTGATCTTTGTAGCTGTCGCCCAGAGAGCGTAAAAATGTGTTTTTCAGTTCGGCTGCCGCACGGGAAAGCTGCACGTCCGAGAAACGCTTAAAGGAACCGGCGATTTTTGCCTGCGTCTTCTCGTCGAGGAACGGCTGCCAGCCGCGGCTAATCAGCCATTCAGTGAGAGCCAGTTTTGCCAGCGCCACTTCCGGACTGCAGGCGGCAGTTTGTGCCGATACGTCGGAGGTCAGCGTCGCTTCAGAGAGGGTTAACAAATCGCGTAAGTGAGCGCTCGCTTTTCGCGGGACCAGGCTACCAAAAAGGGTCAGCGCATGGCGAAGTAACGCCACGGCAGCCAGCACCTCGGTTTTCGCCTTCGGGACGCCACGCACCCAGAGCTCTTCATGATACTGCCACTGGCTCAACGCAAGCTCCAGCGCGGCTTCCAGACCCTGCTCGATGCTCGCCTTTGGCGCAACCTGCAGGACAGGCGTCGGCCGCAGCAGACGTTCTTCGTTGCCCTGGGCCAGATGATACCCGCGAGCCGCCTTGCTCAGGCTACCCTGGCGCAATACCGCCTGGCCCACCAGCTGACGCGCCAGCTTTAGCACATCGGCGGTATTGCCCTGCAGCAGCTCCAGCTCCAGCTCACAAATCGCTTCCTGATGCTCACCGGCTTTCACCTCGCCGAGGTCGAGGGCGATCTCAATCCGGCTATCCCCCACCTCAACAAGCCATTTTTCCCGCAGGAAATCGGTACTGAACAGCGGCTGCACGCGCTCAGCAAGATCGCCCGGGAGCTGACCATCGGGCCAGACTTCTGATGGCAGACGCGCAAGATCCAGCTCGGCCTGGCTGAGTTCAATATTGTATTCCGGGCGCTGATGCAGCCCGCCAACCACGCGACCGGCGATCTTCATGGTCATTTCATAGCGGCCATTTTCACCACGAATGCGCAGCCCCATATCATGGTTGCGCAGCCAGTTATCCGGCGTCTCGTAGTAGATATTCAGCAGCTGAACCGGGGGAATATGCTCCGCGGTCAGCGTATTCAGATGGGCGCGCAGCGTTTCCACGCCGTCGGGATTGACGATAAACTTTAATTCGATTTCTTGAGCCATGGCTGCATTCTTATAGTTGTGTCGACGTCACACCCTCAGGGCATGCGGCGAACTTACTTGGGTCTTACTTGTCAGTAGATAGTATTTTGCGTCAAAGCGCCACACAACGCGACCCTGACAAAATGCAAAGTTTGCTTGTCATTCCGTTCGACCTGGATGATTCCGATTGATGCCGAATGCTTTGCGTCGTCAGACTGATGACACTACTATTGTTCCACTTTTCAGATATTAACGATGATCTAATGCCAAAATTACGCCTTACCGGACTGATTTTTCTTGCACTTAGCGTTTCCACTGTGGCTCATGCCGAAGAAAAGCGTTATGTCTCTGATGAACTAAGCACCTGGCTGCGCAGCGGCCCGGGCGACAATTTTCGCCTGGTGGGGACGCTGAATGCCGGGGAAGAAGTTGCCCTGCTGCAAACCAACGACAGCACCCGCTATGGCCAGATCCGCGACAATACAGGCCGTACCGCCTGGATCCCGCTGAAAGAGCTGAATACCGATCCCAGCCTGCGCACTCGCGTGCCGGAACTGGAAACTCAGGTCAAAACCCTGACTGATAAACTGAACAATATTGACACCACCTGGAATCAGCGCACTGCCGATATGCAGCAGAAAGTGGCGCAGAGCGACGGGGTGATCAACGGCCTGAAAGACGAGAATCAGAAACTCAAAAATGAACTGATTGTCGCGCAGAAAAAAGTCAGCGCGGCCAATCTCCAGCTGGATGACAAACAGCGCACCATCATCATGCAGTGGTTTATGTACGGCGGCGGCGTGCTCGGCATGGGTCTGCTGCTCGGCCTGGTGCTCCCGCATATTATCCCTGGCCGTAAACGTAAAGATCGCTGGATGAACTGATCTTCCTGCCCCGGCAAATTCCGGGAGTCGCCTTCTCCTCTACACTTACGTATTATCTGTCAGCAGTGACGTAATGAGGAGAAAGGCGGCGTGAAGAGTTATCTGGTCGGTGGTGCAGTACGGGATACGTTGTTAGGACTACCGGTCAAAGACAGAGATTGGGTGGTAACAGGCAGTACGCCTCAGCAGATGCTGGACGCGGGCTATCAACAGGTAGGACGCGATTTCCCGGTCTTTCTGCACCCGCAAACGCGGGAAGAGTATGCCCTGGCGCGTACCGAGCGGAAATCCGGCTCGGGCTATACCGGTTTCACCTGCTATGCCGCACCGGACGTGACTCTCGAGGACGATTTAGAGCGTCGCGATCTCACCATCAATGCGATTGCCCAGGCAGAAGACGGCAGCCATATCGATCCCTACGGCGGCCGTGACGATTTACGCAATCGCCTGCTGCGCCATGTTTCCCCCGCCTTTAGCGAAGATCCCCTGCGCGTTTTACGCGTGGCGCGTTTCGCCGCCCGCTACGCGCACCTTAGCTTTCGCATTGCCGATGAAACCCTGACCTTAATGCGCGACATGACCGCCGCAGGTGAGCTTGAACACCTGACGCCGGAGCGTGTCTGGAAGGAAACAGAAAACGCCCTGCGCAGCCATAACCCTCAGGTTTACTTCCAGGTGCTGCGCGACTGCGGCGCGCTCAAGGTGCTGTTCCCGGAAATCGATGCGTTGTACGGCGTTCCGGCCCCGGCCAAATGGCACCCGGAAATCGACACGGGTATTCATACGCTGATGACGCTGTCGATGGCGGCGATGCTGTCACCAGAGGTCGACATACGCTTTGCCACCCTGTGCCACGATCTCGGCAAAGGATTGACGCCAAAAGCCCTGTGGCCGCGCCACCACGGTCACGGCCCGGCGGGCGTCAGGCTGGTTGAAGGCGTATGCCAGCGCCTGCGCGTGCCGAACGAGATCCGCGATCTGGCGAAGCTGGTGGCGGAGTTTCACGATCTGATCCACACCTTCCCGATCCTGCAGGCTAAAACCATCGTTAAGCTGTTCGACAACATTGATGCCTGGCGTAAGCCGCACCGCGTCGAGCAGATTGCGCTCACCAGCGAAGCTGACGTGCGCGGTCGAACCGGTTTTGAAAACTGCGACTATCCGCAGGGGCGTCTGCTGCGTGAATCATGGGAAGTGGCAAAAGCCGTCTCGACTCAGGACGTGGTTGCCGCCGGTTTTCAGGGCGCGGCGATCCGCGAGGAGCTGACCAAGAGGCGCATTCGGGCGGTTGAGCAGTGGAAAGCGCAACGTTGTCCCCAGCCGCAGGCCGGGGACAACGAAGAGGATCAGAAGAAGACCACGTAAACTGCCGCGGCCACGACAAAGCGGTAGATAGCGAAGGGAATAAACGAAATACGCTTGATCAGCTGCAGGAAGGTTTTAATCGCCACCAGCGCCACCAGGAATGCAGTGACAAAGCCGACAGCAAACATGGGGATATCCGCCACGGTGAGGAAGTGCCAGCTTTTATAGAGGTCCAGCGCGGTGGCGCCCATCATCATCGGCACCGCCAGCAGGAACGAAAACTCCGAGGCCGCATAGCGGCTGACGCCTACCAGCATCCCGCCGGAGATGGTCGCACCCGAGCGGGAAAAGCCCGGCCACAGCGCCAGACATTGGAAGCAACCGATCATAAAGGCCTGGCGATACGTCATATCATCCAGAGCCGGTGCGCGAGGCTCTTTCGGCTTCAGCAGCTCTGCAGCAATCAGTAACAGACCGCCCACCACCAGCGCATACATGACGTTAATCGGGTTAAACAGCGACTTGATGGCGTCGTGTAACAAGAGCCCCAGCACCACTGCCGGGATCATCCCCAGCAAAATATGGATCAGCGTCAGGCGGCCTTTACCGATGCCTTCATGCTGCGGTGGACGCCCAAAATGGATACCAATCAGGCCAAACAGACGACGCCAGAACATCACCACCACGGCCAGAATCGACCCCAGTTGGATCACCACTTCAAAGGTCTTCGCCGTTTCGCCCTCAAAGCCGAGAAGATGTCCGACGATGATCATATGGCCGGTACTGGAGACCGGTAAGAACTCCGTCAATCCTTCGACCACACCCAAAATCGCTGCTATCAGCAGGGAGTGCATATCGCTCATCATTAACCCCTAAGAAACATAAAAAAGCGATTCCCCATATGGGCAATCGCAGCCAGCCTGTGTAAGACCTGTATAAACTGTTTTAGTTTAATAATGATAGCGTTAGTTAGCGTCTTTCGGATTAACCCCACGCTCGATCAGCACTCCAACGCTTGCCGCTCGCGCCACCGCGCCCGGCTTGCTTACCTTGATACGCACCCAGGGAGAAGCGAAACGCGTCAGCAGCAGCTCCGCCACCTCTTCAGCCACCCGCTCCACAAGGGCAAAGCGCCCGCCTTCAACGTGGCCCACCACCGCCTCGGCAATATCGGCATAGCTCAGGCAGTCGTTGACGTCATCGCTGCGCGCCGCGGCGCGGTTATCCCACGCCATTTCGATATCGAACATGAGCTTCTGTTCGATGGTCTGTTCCCAGTCATAAACACCGATAGTGGTGATTACCGAAAGTTGCTCTATAAATACAAT
>DATEKR010000146.1:0-30969 GCA_035277345.1 Enterobacteriaceae bacterium | reverse complement strand
GAAGCCGAACGCGGTGTTGTCACCCGTTTTGGCCAGTTCAGCCATCTGGTTGAGCCGGGTCTGAACTGGAAACCGACCTTTGTTGATGAAGTGACCGCGGTCAACGTTGAGGCCGTGCGTGAACTGGCTGCTTCCGGCGTAATGCTGACCTCCGACGAGAACGTGGTTCGCGTCGAGATGAACGTTCAGTACCGTATCACCGACCCGCGTAGCTACCTGTTCAGCGTAACCAGCGCTGATGACAGCCTGCGTCAGGCGACCGACAGCGCCCTGCGTGGTGTTATCGGTAAATACACCATGGACCGTATCCTGACCGAAGGCCGTACCGTTATTCGTAGCGATACGCAGCGTGAGCTGGAAGAGACGATTCGTCCGTACAACATGGGTATCACCCTGCTGGACGTCAACTTCCAGGCGGCGCGTCCGCCAGAAGCGGTTCAGGCGGCATTTGACGACGCGATCTCTGCCCGTGAAAACGAACAGCAGTCGATCCGTGAAGCAGAAGCCTATGCTAACGAAGTGCAGCCGCGTGCAAACGGTCAGGCACAGCGTAAGCTGGAAGAAGGCCGTGCTTATCGGACCCGTACTATCCTGGAAGCTCAGGGTGAAGTGGCGCGCTTTGCCCGCATCCTGCCAGAATATAAAGCCGCGCCGGAAATTACCCGCGAGCGTCTGTATATCGAAACCATGGAAAGAGTGCTGAGCAATACCCGCAAAGTGCTGGTTAACGATAAAGGCGGCAATCTGATGGTGCTTCCGCTGGATCAAATGCTGAAGGGCGGTAACGCACCGGCGGCAAAGAGTGACAGCAGTGGTGCGAACAACCTGTTGCGCCTGCCACCTGCGTCTTCTTCCGGCAGCAGTGATGCAAATACCCAGTCGTCCGCCAGTCAGGGCGATATCATGGACCAACGCCGCGTTAACGCGCAGCGTAACGACTACCGGCGTGCAGGAGAATAACGATGCGTAAGTCAGTTATAGCGATTATCATCATCGTGCTGGTAGTGCTGTATACCTCTATCTTCGTGGTGAGAGAAGGCGAGCGCGGAATTACGCTTCGCTTCAGTAAAGTTGTTCGTGACGATGAAAACAAACCGCTGGTATTCGAGCCGGGTCTGCACTTTAAGATCCCGTTTATCGAAACCGTGAAGACGCTCGATGCCCGTATCCAGACCATGGATAACCAGGCCGATCGTTTCGTCACCAAAGAGAAAAAAGACCTGATCGTTGACTCCTACATCAAGTGGCGTATCAGCGACTTCAGCCGTTACTATCTGGCCACCGGCGGCGGCGACGTCAGCCAGGCCGAAGTCCTGCTGAAACGTAAGTTCTCTGACCGTCTGCGTTCTGAAATTGGTCGTCTGGACGTGAAGGATATCGTTACCGATTCCCGCGGCCGTCTGACCGTAGAAGTACGCGACGCGCTGAACTCCGGTTCTGCTGGCACGGAAGATGAAGTCAGTACGCCGGCTGCCGATGAAGCTATCGCTAAAGCGGCGGAGCTGATCACGGCGGAAACCGACGGTAAAGTGCCGGTCATTAACCCGAACAGTATGGCTGCGCTGGGTATCGAAGTGGTGGATGTGCGTATCAAGCAGATCAACCTGCCAAGCGAAGTGTCCGAGGCGATTTACAGCCGTATGCGCGCCGAGCGTGAAGCGGTAGCACGTCGTCACCGTTCTCAGGGTGAAGAAGAGAAAGAGAAGATCCAGGCTTCTGCGGATTATGAAGTCGCCAAAACGCTGGCAGAATCTGAGCGTCAGGCTCTTATCCTGCGCGGTGAAGGTGATGCCGAAGCGGCGAAACTGTTTGCCGATGCGTTCAGTCAGGATCCGGATTTCTATGCCTTTATCCGTAGCCTGCGCGCTTACGAAAACAGCTTCCAGAGTAACCAGGACGTGATGGTGCTCAGCCCGGAAAATGATTTCTTCCGTTATATGAAGACGCCGGGCAACGCGACGCGCTAATATCGGCCGTCCGTTTTCGCGGTAAAAAAACCACCGCATCCATCAGGATGTCGGTGGTTTTCTTTTTTCTAAGGAGTGGTTCATGAATTCAACCGTCTGGCTGGCGCTTGCCCTGGTTCTGGTGCTGGAAGGCTTAGGTCCGATGCTTTATCCCAAAGCCTGGCGGCGTATGGTTTCGGCCATGAGTCAGATGCCGGATAGCATTTTGCGCCGTTTTGGCGGTGGTCTAGTGGTTGCCGGCATCGTGATCTACTACATGTTGAGGAAAACGATTGGCTGAGCCCAAAGTGGTCTGATTTGACGAAAATCGCCGACAAAAAGAGCTGATCATCATCAAAGCTGGTGGTAGAATCCATTTTTAAGCAACCGGTGATTTTGAAAATGGGTAACAACGTCGTCGTGCTGGGCACCCAATGGGGTGACGAAGGGAAAGGGAAGATCGTCGATCTCCTGACTGAACGAGCTAAATATGTTGTCCGCTACCAGGGCGGTCACAACGCAGGTCACACTCTCGTAATTAACGGTGAAAAAACCGTCCTCCATCTTATTCCATCAGGCATTCTTCGTGACAATGTGACCAGCATCATCGGTAACGGTGTTGTGCTGTCTCCTGCCGCATTGATGAAAGAGATGAAAGGCCTGGAAGACCGTGGTATCCCGGTTCGTGAACGTCTGTTGCTCTCCGAAGCCTGTCCGCTGATCCTCGATTATCACGTTGCGCTGGACGTTGCTCGCGAAAAAGCGCGCGGCGCGAAAGCGATCGGCACCACCGGTCGTGGTATCGGTCCGGCCTACGAAGATAAAGTCGCCCGTCGCGGTCTGCGCGTTGGCGATCTGTTCGATAAAGCCACCTTTGCCGACAAACTGAAAGAAGTGATGGAATATCACAACTTCCAGCTGGTGAACTTCTACAAAGCCGATGCGGTTGACTACCAGAAAGTGCTGGACGATGTGATGGCGGTTGCCGACATCCTGACCGGCATGGTGGTGGACGTCTCCGATCTGCTGGATCAGGCGCGTAAACGCGGCGACTTCGTGATGTTCGAAGGCGCGCAGGGTACGCTGCTGGATATCGACCACGGTACCTATCCGTACGTGACCTCCTCCAACACCACTGCGGGTGGCGTGGCGACCGGTTCCGGCCTGGGTCCGCGCTATGTCGACTACGTGCTGGGGATCATCAAAGCCTACTCCACTCGCGTGGGTGCAGGTCCGTTCCCGACCGAACTGTTCGATGAGACCGGCGAGTTCCTGTGCAAGCAGGGTAACGAATTCGGCGCCACTACCGGCCGTCGTCGTCGTACCGGCTGGCTGGATGCGGTTGCCGTGCGTCGTGCGGTGCAGATCAACTCCCTGTCGGGCTTCTGTCTGACCAAGCTGGACGTACTGGACGGCCTGAAAGAAGTGAAAATCTGCGTTGCCTACCGTATGCCGGACGGCCGCGAAGTGACCACCACTCCGCTGGCAGCCGACGACTGGGAAGGTATCGAGCCAATCTACGAAAGCATGCCAGGCTGGTCTGAAACCACCTTTGGCGTGAAAGAGCGTAGCGGCCTGCCGCAGGCGGCGCTGGATTACATCAAGCGTATTGAAGAACTGACCGAAGTGCCGATTGATATTATTTCTACTGGCCCGGATCGGACGGAAACGATGATTTTACGCGATCCTTTTGACGCATAAGATTGTTATCCTCACGGGGCGCCCTACGTGCGCCCCTGTTTTTCCCCGCTTTTTCCTTTGCCACTTCAAATAAATTAGCTGCTTACCATCAGGCTGGTTTATCATCAATATACCCGCGGATTGCCGCGTTTCCCCCTGTTCCTGAGGTTGATGTGCAGTTAACAAGTTTCACCGATTACGGATTGCGCGCGTTGATTTATATGGCGTCGTTGCCGCCAGAGCGCATGACCAGTATCTCCGAAGTCACGGAGGTGTACGGCGTGTCACGTAATCATATGGTTAAGATAATTAATCAGCTGAGCCGGGCAGGGTACGTCTCCGCCCTGCGGGGAAAAAACGGCGGGATCCGTCTGGGTAAAGCGGCCACTGATATCCGCGTCGGTGACGTGGTGCGCGACCTTGAACCTCTCTCCCTGGTCAACTGCAGCAGTGAATTCTGCCATATAACCCCCGCCTGCCGCCTGAAGCAGGCGCTTGCCGAGGCCGTACAGTGCTTTCTCAGGGAGCTGGACAACTACACGCTGGCCGATTTGGTTGAGAAAAATCAACCGCTTTATAAATTATTACTGGTGGATCAATGAGTACCCTAAAAAGCGATGGGTGCTCCCGCCAGAGCTGACAACGGAGGAACCGCTATGTCACATGATCCTTTTCAGGAACGCGAAGCCGAAAAATATTCCAATCCTATCCCGAGCCGGGAATTCATCCTCGATCACTTATCTAAACGCGAAAAACCCGCCAATCGTGAAGAGTTAGCCAAAGAGCTCAATATTACCGGTGAAGAACAAACGGAAGCCCTGCGCCGCCGTCTGCGCGCCATGGAGCGCGACGGGCAGCTGGTCTTCACTCGCCGCCAGTGCTATGCGCTGCCGGAACGTCTCGACCTGCTGAAAGGCATGGTGATTGGCCACCGCGACGGCTTCGGCTTTCTGCGCGTGGAAGGCCGTAAAGACGACCTCTATCTCTCCAGCGAGCAGATGAAAACCTGCATGCACGGCGATCAGGTTCTGGCCCAGCCGCTGGGAGAAGATCGTAAAGGCCGCCGCGAAGGCCGTATTGTTCGTGTGCTGGAGCCACGCACCGGGCAGATCGTTGGCCGCTACTTTACCGACGCGGGCGTCGGCTTTGTGGTGCCGGACGACAGCCGTCTGAGCTTTGATGTCCTGATCCCGTCCGATGCGACGATGGACGCCCGAATGGGCTCTGTGGTGGTGGTCGAACTGACCCAACGTCCGACCCGCCGTACCAAAGCCATCGGTAAAGTGGTTGAAGTGCTGGGCGACAATATGGGCACCGGAATGGCCGTGGACATGGCTCTGCGTACCCATGAGATCCCGTACGTCTGGCCGGATACGGTAGAAAAAGAGATCTCCAGCCTCAAAGAAGAGGTGCCGGAAGAGGCGAAATTCGATCGCATCGATCTTCGCGATCTGCCGCTGGTGACGATTGACGGCGAAGACGCCCGCGACTTCGATGATGCGGTGTACTGCGAGAAAAAACGCGGCGGCGGCTGGCGCCTGTGGGTTGCCATTGCCGACGTCAGCTACTACGTGCGTCCCGGCACGGCGCTGGATACCGAAGCCCACAGCCGTGGTACCTCGGTCTACTTCCCGTCACAGGTTGTCCCGATGCTGCCGGAAGTGCTCTCCAATGGCCTTTGCTCGCTAAACCCACAGGTCGATCGCCTCTGTATGGTTTGTGAAATGACCATTGCGGCCTCCGGGCGCCTGACCAGCTATACATTCTATGAAGCCGTGATGCGTTCCCATGCGCGCCTGACCTACAACAAGGTGTGGCATATGCTGCAGGGAGACGCGGACCTGCGCGCCCAGTACGCTCCGCTGGTGAAGCCTGTCGAAGAGCTGCATAACCTGTATAAGGCGCTGGAGAAGGCGCGCGAACAGCGCGGCGGTATCTCCTTTGAGAGCGAAGAAGCCAAATTTATCTTTAACGCGGAACGTCGGATTGAGCGTATTGAGCAGACCCAGCGTAACGATGCCCATAAGCTGATCGAAGAGTGCATGATCCTGGCGAATATCTCCGCCGCGCGCCTTGTTGAGAAAGCCAGCGAGCCTGCGCTGTTCCGTATCCACGACAAGCCGACCAACGAGGCGATTACCGCCTTCCGTTCCGTGCTGTCGGAGCTGGGTCTGGAGCTGCCGGGCGGCAACAAGCCGGAACCGCGCGACTATGCCGCGCTGCTGGTGTCGATCGCCGATCGCCCTGACCACGAAATGCTTCAGACGATGCTGCTGCGCTCGATGAAACAGGCGGTTTACGATCCGGAAAACCGCGGCCACTTCGGTCTGGCGCTGCAGTCCTATGCGCACTTTACCTCGCCGATCCGTCGTTATCCTGACTTGTCTCTGCACCGTGCCATTAAATACCTGCTGGCGCGCGACGAGGGTCATACCGGCAACAGCACCGACACGGGTGGCTGGCACTACAGCATGGAAGAGATGCTGCAGCTGGGCCAGCACTGCTCCATGGCCGAGCGTCGCGCCGACGAGGCAACGCGCGACGTGGCGGACTGGCTGAAGTGCGACTTTATGCAGGACCAGGTGGGGAATACCTTCCCTGGCGTCATCGCCAGCGTCACCGGCTTTGGCTTCTTTGTGCGCCTTACCGACCTGTTTATCGACGGGCTGGTGCATGTCTCCTCCCTCGATAACGACTACTATCGCTTTGACCAGGTCGGGCAGCGCCTGATCGGGGAATCCGGCGGTCAGACTTACCGCCTGGGCGATCGGGTGGAAGTGAAGGTTGAAGCGGTCAATATGGACGAGCGTAAGATCGACTTCTCGCTGATCTCCAGCGAGCGTGGTCCGCGCAACGTCGGTAAGACCGCCCGTGAGAAGGGCAAAAAACCGACCGGCGGTAAAGCCGCATCCGGCAAACGTCGTCAGACTGGCAAAAAGGTGAACTTCGAGCCGGACAGCGTTTTCACGAAGGGCAAACCAAAGAAAGCGAAAAAACCGTCGGACAAAACGCAAAAAATTGCCTCGGCCACCAGGGCTAAGCGAGCGACAAAGAAAAAAGTCGCTGAGTAATACCGATAACCCTCTTACTTTGTAAGAGGGTTATTCTTTTTGACCTTATGCTATTCCATACCGCTATAGATATTTATCCTCATCCCCCGCATTTCCCGTCTTAGCCGAATACCGGCAATCGATATTTTTATTTCTCATTAGGGGCGATTTCTCGCCTGTGTATAGTGAACTCCCGTCTGAAATTATATTTTCTGGTTCCCGGCAAGGAGTTTGTATGCATCTGGCACGTTTTCCCCGTATTTCACTTGGCCATTTCCCCACCCCACTTGAGCCGCTGGAGAATTTATCCCGGCTGCTCGGCGGGCCGAAAATATGGATCAAACGTGATGACGCCACCGGCCTTGCAAGCGGCGGAAATAAAACCCGCAAGCTGGAGTTTTTACTGGCCGACGCGCTGGCAAAAAAAGCCGATGTGATTATTACCCAGGGCGCGACGCAGTCGAACCATGTTCGCCAGACCATCGCGGGTGCGGCAAAGCTCGGCCTGCCGGCGAAAGCGCTGCTGGAAAAGCGCGTCACCGACTTCGGAGAGGATTATCAGCGCTCCGGCAACGTCCTGCTGGACCAGCTCCTGGGTGGCGAAATTGTCGCGCATCTGCCGGGCGGGACCGATATGCAGCAGGCGATGGAAGAATACGCCGCGAAGCTTCGCGAGCAGGGGCATAACCCGTATGTGATCCCCGGCGGTGGCTCGAACGCTATCGGGGCGCTGGGCTATGTGGCCTGCGCCGAAGAGCTGCTGTATCAGTCCTCTCAGCTACGGCTGCGTATTGACCACGTTGTCCATGCGACCGGTAGCACCGGGACCCAGGCCGGGCTGGTGGCCGGATTGACTGCGACCCATAGCCAGGTGCCGGTGCTGGGGATCAGCGTCCGGGCGCCAAAGGCAAAACAGGAAGAGAACGTCTGGCAGCTGGCTTCACGGACTCGTGAGCTCCTGGGCGTGGCGGGCGATCTGCCTCGTGACGCGGTGGTGGCGAACAGTGATTATGTCGGGGATGGTTACGGCCTGCCCACCGAAAGCATGCTGGAGGCGCTGCAGCTCTTTGCCCGCCACGAAGGTATTTTGCTCGACCCGGTCTACTCCGGGAAAGGTGCCGCCGGGCTTATCGACCTGATCCGTAAAGGCCACTTCCGCCGCGACGAAAACCTGGTCTTTATCCACACCGGCGGCTCTGCCGGACTGTTTGGCTATCGCCAGGTGCTGGAGCGATGAGCCAGCCGTTCCTGCTGGGCGTTCTGGGCGGAATGGGGCCGCTGGCAACGCTGGATTTCCAGCATAAGCTGCTGGAGGCAACGCCCGCCGAGAGCGATCAGCAGCAGCTGCCGTCGGTGGTGTGGAACGTGCCGCAGGTGGCTGACCGGCAGAAAGCCCTTGCCGGGCTGGGGTCGTCGCCGCTGCCGCAGCTTCTGCACGGGATTGAAAAACTGAATCAGGCCGGGGCGAGCCATATTGTGATTGCCTGCAATACGGCTCATCACTGGTATGACGCCCTGAGCCGGGCCAGCGCGGCTCCGCTGCTGCATATTGTGGATGCCACTCTTGAAAGTCTGGCGGCGCAGAAGCCGCAGCGGGTCGGGATTATCGCGACCAAAGGCACCCTGGAGGCGGGCTGGTTTCAGCGCGGATTAGCAGCGCAGGGCATTGAAGCCCTCGAACCCACGCCGGAGGAGCTGGCGGAATGGTTTGTGCCGGGCTGTTATGCGGTAAAGCGTGGGCAGCTCCGCGAAGGTGGGGAACGGCTTAACCGGCTTGCCGACGCGCTGCTGGCGCGGGGTGCCGAACAGCTGATTCTGGCCTGTACCGAAGTCCCGGTGGCCCTGAGGGCCGTTGCCGCCTCTTCACTGGCGCAGTCGCTCGATCCGGCCCGGGCGCTGGCACAACGCTGCGCACAAATATGGCTGGAGCAGCGCCATTCTTATCTGGCGTAAATACAAAGCAATAATTTGAATAAATAAAAGCGCGCCCTGTCGATATAGTGACTGAGCGCTAATTAAATCGTCGTTTAAAGGTTAAATAACAATGAAAAAAAGTCTCTGCTTATTACTGGCAGCGGGAAGCTTATGGGCAAATTCCAGCTTTGCGGCCAATCCGACCGAGGTCCGCGTGGCCTACAGCGGCGGCTCACAGGTATTAATGCTGGCGAAGGCCGACGGCTCGCTGGATAAAGCGTTGAACAGCAAAGTCCAGTGGGTACAGTTTGCCTCCGGGGCTGATGCATTAAGTTATTTCGCCAGTAACGCCATCGATATTGCCAATTTTGGCTCCAGCCCGGCAACGGCCGGTATTGTACGTAAATTACCCGTAGAAATTATCGGTGTTTCCGGGGTGATTGCCAGCTATGAACGCTTAATTGGCAAAAACGGCATTAATAATATTAAGGATATTGAGGGCAAACGCGTGGCTTACCCGCCTAACTCTACCGCGCAATATGCGCTGGAGGCGGCTATCAGTGTCAACAAGCTCGACCGCAGCAAAATAACCCTGCTGCCGCTGCGTCCGGCAGAGATGGTTGCCGCATGGAAACGCGGGGATATCGATGCGGGCTACGTCTGGGCTCCGTTCGCTCAGGAACTTGAGTCCTCCGGCGGCCATCAGGTCTTTGCCACCAAAGATCTGCAGAAGGATGGCTACCTGATTTACAACAACTACGTGGTGCGTAAAGCCTTCGCCGAAGAGTATCCGGAAGCGGTTACCGCCTTCCTGCGCGTGCATCAGCAGAAGGTGGATGAGTTCAAAAAGGATCCTGAACGCGCTGCGGCCATCGTCGCCAAAGAGGTGGGCGCGCCTGTGACCACCGCCGCGAATACCCTCGGCGGGCTTGAGTACCCGACGCTGAGCGAGCAGGGCACCGCCGCCTGGCTGGGTAACGGGACGCAGACTTCACAAAGCGGTATCGGCAAGGCGCTGAGCAAAACCTCCTCCTTCCTGGCCGGTATCGGTGAGATCCGCAAACGCGATATTCCGGCGAACTGGGATAGCGCCATCAACTCCCGCTATATCCGCGATGCGGCGGCTGCCGAAAAATGAGACTGAGTCAGCATATCGCCATCAGCGTGCTGTCGGTGGCTGTGTTCTTTGTCCTCTGGCAGGTCGCGGCCACCCGACAGTGGGTGGATCCGCTCCTGCTGCCGTCCCTGACGGATATTGGCCTGACAGCGGAAGAGCTCCTGGCGGACGGCTATCGTCAGGTGCCGCTCTGGCAGCACGTGGTGGTGAGCCTGGCCCGTGCGCTGGGTGCCTTTGCCGTCGCCATTATCATCGGTATCCCGCTGGGGCTGCTGATGGGGCTGTCGGACGGCCTGTCTGCGGTACTGAATCCCTTTGTGCAGTTCCTGCGTCCCCTGCCAAAAATCGCCCTGATCCCGCTGGCGGTGGTGTGGCTGGGGATCGGCGAAGCGTCGAAATTTTTTCTGATCTTTATCGCCACCTTCTTAAGCGTGGTGGTGGGCGCGGCGGCGGCCGTGGAGCGGATTGGTCGGGCACGTATTCGCGTGGCCCAGACCCTGGGCGCATCGAAACGGCAGATTTTTCTGCGGGTGGTATTGCCAGACGCTATGCCGGATCTCTTCACCACCGTCCGCCTGTCGATTGGGATTGGCTGGACGTCGTTGATCGCCGCCGAAATGGTGGCCGCCAGCTCGGGGCTGGGCTGGATGGTAATTAACGCCAGCTCATACCTGCGCACCGATATCGTGATGCTCGGCATTCTGCTGCTGGGCGGTATTGGCTATTTACTGGATTTACTACTGCTGGGGCTACAGCGACTCTCTGTGCCCTGGGCGGGGAAAGAGTGATGACTGCACAGATTGCACTGGAGAACGTCTCCCTGACGTTTGCGGCAAAGCCGCAGCCCTTCACCGTGCTGGAGGATATCTCCCTGACCCTGTCGCCGGGCGAGTTTGTCGTGCTGCTGGGACCGTCGGGCTGCGGTAAATCGACCATCCTCAACCTGGTGGCCGGTTTTACCTCGCCGGACAGCGGCCAGGTGCTTGCCGCCGGGAAAGCGGTCCGCCAGCCGGGGCCGTCACGGGGGATGATCTTCCAGCAGCCGAATCTGTTTCCGTGGCTGTCGGTGCTGGATAACGTCACCTTCGGCCCCCGGCTGGGCAAATACCGCAAGGACGAGGTGAACGCCGAGGCTCTGGACTGGCTGGCCCGGGTTGGCCTGAAAGGGTTTGAGCATCACGCCCCCTGGCAGCTCTCTGGTGGCATGAAACAGCGCGTGGCCCTGGCCCGCGCCTGGCTCCCCGGTCCGGACGTGCTGCTGCTGGATGAACCCTTCGGCGCGCTGGATGCCCAGACCCGGCTGATGATGCAGGAGCTGCTGCGCGAGGCCTGGCTGGAGACCCGCACCACGCTGCTTTTTGTGACTCACGATGTGGAGGAGGCCCTGTTTCTTGCCGACCGCATCCTGATTATGTCCGCCCGTCCGGGAAAGATCGTTGAGGAGATTACGCTGCCGTTTGGCCGCGACAGGGATATCGAAACCCTCGCCGGGCATCCGCAGTACGGCGAGATCAAACAGCATGTCCTGCATCGCGTCCGGCTGGAGGCGAAGCGGCATCTGAGCTAGCCCCGCACCCGGTGTCGGGAAATTTACTGTCACAACCAAAGGTGGAAGCAATGAGCATTAGCGAATTAGAAGCCCGTCTGGAACAGAGTATTGACCAACACCGCGATGACTATATTGCGATAGCCAAAGATATTCACGCCCACCCGGAAACCGGGAACAACGAGTATTACGCGAACGGCTTACTGACCGCGCTGCTGCAAAAACATGGCTTTACGGTCACCTCCAACGTGGCCGGGCATGAAACCGCCTTCTACGCGGTGAAAGAGAGCGGCAGGCCGGGGCCGACGATTGCCTTTCTGGCCGAGTACGATGCGCTGATCGATATCGGTCACGCCTGCGGACACAACATTATCGGCGTGACCAGCATCGCGGCAGCGATTGCTCTGAGCGAAGCGCTCGATAAGACCGGCGGGAAGATTGTGGTGCTGGGTACGCCAGCGGAAGAGGGTGGGCTGCGCGGTAAAGGCGGGCCAAACGGCAACGTGAAGGCGCGCTTTGTCGAGCACGGCTATCTGGAGGATGTTGACGCCGCGCTGATGGTGCATCCGGCGGGTAAAACCCGGCTCTCCGGACCGTCGCTGGCCAATAACCACCTCTATTTCCATTTCTACGGCAAGCCTTCTCATGCGGGTAGCTCGCCGCACAAAGGCGTTAACGCCCTCGATGCGCTGGTGCTGCTCTATAACGGTATCAGCGTGTTGCGACAGCAGCTGCCGGACGGGGTTCGCGTCCACGGGATTATCACCAACGGCGGCCAGGCCCCGAACGTCATCCCGGAATACGCCTCGGCGCACTACTATATTCGGGCATATACCCGCGAGCAGGTGATCGCCCTTGAGCCGCGCCTGCGTGCTATCGCCGACGGCGTGGCGCTGGCGACCGGCACCACGGTGAAAATCGAACATCAGGTGGGCCCGCGCGATTTCAATATCAATCACACGCTAAACAGCGTGCTGCTGGAGGAGTTTACCGCCGCGGGCGAAGAGGTTGAGCTGCGGGAAAAAGAGGGGCTGGGCTCGACGGATGCCGGGGATATCAGCCATGCGGTGCCGACGGCGCATCCCTATATCAAGATTGGTCCGGATGACCTGATCGGGCATACGGTGCCGTTCCGAGAGGCGGCAAATTCAGCCCAGGGTTATGCGGCGCTGGTGACCGGCGCACGCGTCCTGGCGCGAACCGGGTTACGTCTGCTGACGGATGCGGCGCTACTGCAGAAAACCAAAGATGAGTTCGCCGGTCGTCAGACGACCACGCGGGCGGCATAACCCCGAACGGAGCATAACAATGAAAGCCATCTTTTCTGCCGCCGCACTTTTGCTGGCGGCTGTTTTACCCTGGGAAAACGCACAGGCGCAGGCGGTCAATCGCGATGCGACGCTGAATATTGCCTACGGCAACCGCCCCGGCACGCTCGATCCCTATCTGACGACCAATAACGCCACGTCGGATGTGGATCGCCATATTTTCGAGACCCTGTTCACCATCAACGCAAAGTTTGAACCGGTGCCGGATCTGGTGGAGAGCTTCACCCTTAGCGAAGATCGCAAAACCTGGACTTTCGTGCTGCGTGACGGTATTCACTTCCACGATGGACAGCTCCTGACCGCCGATGATGTGGTGGCCTCCATGAATCGCTGGCTGGCCGTTTCAACCCAGGGTAAAGCCAACCTGCCTGGCGTGCAGTTCAGCAAGGTAGATGCCCGTACCGTCAGCCTGACGCTGCCCGCGCCGTCATTAATCGCCCTTAACGTGCTGGCTGATGTAAAAAACATCGCCGCGATTATGCCGAAACGCATTATCGACGAGGCCAACAGCAGCAAAAAACCGGTAACCGAACTGGTCGGCACCGGCCCCTATAAGCTGGCCGAGTTTAAGGCCGGGGATTATCTGCATCTGACCCGCTATGACCAGTATGTCTCGCGCACTGAACCGGCCAGCGGATTGTCCGGGCAGAAAAAAGCCGACGTTAAAGATATCTGGTTCCGCTATATAACCGATGAATCGACCCGCCTGGCGGGGGCGATGACCGGCGAATATGACCTGGTCTTCCAGCTGCCGAAGGACAATATTGAAACCCTGAGCCACGCGCCGGATCTTTCTCTGTTCCAGCCTCAGAGCGGCGGCTCGTTAATCACCTATTTGTTTAATAAGCAGCAGGGGCCGTTTGCCAACGTCAAGCTGCGCCAGGCGTTCAATCTGGCGCTGGATGTGCATCAGACGCTGCTGGCGGGCTACAGCGATCCGCGTTTCTTTAAAGAAGATCCCTCTCTGGGCTTCCCGGATCAGGTGGACTGGTACAGCGAAGCCGGTAAGCCGTTCTGGAACCAGCACAAGCTGGACGAAGCGCGGGCGCTGGTGAAAGCCTCGGGTTATAAGGGCGAGGAAGTGGTGATTATTGCCACCAAAGAGTACGCCGAGCTGTATAACCTGGCGATTGTCGCCCAGCAGGTGCTGAAGCAGATCGGCGTGAAGTCGCGGCTCGATGTTTACGACTGGCCGACGGTGCTCCAGCGCCGCCAGGACCCGAAAAACTTTGACCTCTGCGCGCTGGAGTTCTCCATGCGTCAGGTCCTGCATCAGTATCCGTTCCTCGACTCCCGCGCCAAATTCCCGGGTCTCAGCAACAGTCCGGAGATTGACGCCACCCTCGACGGCATTAAACAGGCCTCGTCCCTGCAGGAAGCCAGAGGGCTGGTGGATAAGCTTAACGTCCAGACCTGGCAGTATCTGCCGGTGATTGTGCTGGGTCGCACCACGCCGGATGCGGTGGCGGTAAAAAACAACGTTAAGGGATATCAGGATCTGATCGGGCCGGTGCTGTGGAATATCAGCGTCAGCCAGCCCTGACGGGAGTATGCGATGAAACGGTTTCTGTTCCACCGCCTGCTGGCGCTGCTGCCGGTACTGCTCGTTGTATCGGTCGTGGTGTTCTGCCTGGTGCATCTGGCCCCGGGCGATCCGGTGCTGGTGATCCTCGGCAATGACGCCAGCCCGGCGGATGTCGCTGCCCTGCGCCAGCAGATGGGGCTGGACAGGCCGTTTCTCGTGCAGTTCCTGCACTGGTTCGGCGCGGTGCTTTCCGGCGATCTCGGTCATTCGCTGTTTCTGAATAGCAGCGTGATGAGCCTGTTTCTCCAGCATCTTACGCCGACCCTGGCCCTGGCGTTCTATGCCCAGCTGATTGCGCTGGTGCTTGGGCTGGCGGGCGGGGTTCTTGGTGCCTGGCAGCACGGGCGGCTCACCGACCGGGTGATTCGCGGGCTGGCGACGCTGGGTATGTCGGTACCGGGCTTTCTGCTGGGGCTGTTTTTAATCTTCTTCTTTGCGGTCCAGCTGCGCTGGTTTCCGGTGGTGGGCTACCGTTCAACCAACGCCGACTGGCTGATGAACCTCTGGTATCTGACCTTACCGGCTATCGCCCTGGCGTTTCGTATTGCGGCCCTGATTGCCCGCATGACCCGGGCGGTGATGCTGGACGTGATGCAGGAAGGCTTTATCAACACTGCCCGCGCGAAAGGCGTGCCGGAGCGCTGGGTGCTGCTTAGCCACACGCTGAAGAATGCGCTGATCCCAATCCTGACGATCTGCGGCGAGTCCTTCGCCTCGCTGGTCACCGGGACCATTGTGATCGAGAGCGTATTCGGTATTCCCGGCGTGGGCTCGCTTATCGTCGACTCCATCGAACGGCGGGACGTGACGGTGATCCAGGGCGTGGTGCTGCTGATCACCGTCTGCTACGTGCTGATCAATCTGGCGGTGGATCTTCTGAGTTATCTGGCCGATCCCCGGCTCTCCGTTGAGGGGGCGGAAAATCCATGAGACTGAAAAACCCCGGCTTACTGGTCTGGCCCGGCGTGCTGGCAACGATCGTAGTGCTGTCATTTTTTGCCAGCGCCCTGAGTCCCTTCGATCCTTATAGCATCGATCCGCTGAGTCGCCTGAAACCGCCTTCCGCAAGCCACTGGTTCGGCACCGATAATTTTGGCCGTGACCTCTTTGTGCGCGTGGCCCTGGCGGTCAGGGTCTCTCTGTCGGTTGGCGCTGCCGTGGCGGTGATTTCCGGCGTAGTGGGGCTGGCAGCGGGGTTACTCTGCGCCTGGTATCGCCCGCTGGACAGGATCCTGATGCGCGTCTGCGACGGGCTTTTTGCCTTTCCCTCTCTGCTGCTGGCCATCGCGATAGTTGGCGTGCTGGGGCCGAAAATTGCCAATGTGGTTCTCGCCCTGTCGCTGGTTTACGTCCCGTCGATCGCCCGGGTGATACGCGGTGCGGCGATGGTGATTAAAGAGAAAAACTTTATCGAGGCGCTGCGGGCGCAGGGCGCGTCATCGTCGCGCATTATCTGGCTGCATCTGCTGCCCAATGTCATTTCGCCCTTTATTGTACAGGTGAGCTGGGTCTTCTCGGTGGCGATCCTCACCGAGGCAGCGCTCAGCTTTCTCGGCTCCGGCGTGCCGCCGCCGATGCCCAGCCTCGGCAATCTGCTGCTGGAAGGCAAAGCGGTGATCTTCACCGCCTGGTGGATGACCTTTTTCCCGGGGGTCGCCATCGTGCTGCTGATCCTGGCGCTCAATATTGTCGGCGACGATCTGCGCGATAACGCCGATCCCGGACTGAAACCGCTCCCGCGTCGTGTCCTGCGCCTGCTGAAAAAAGGAGAGCATCATGGCTGAAACAGTTCTGCGCGTCGAAGACCTTCGGGTCAATTTTGCCACCCGCAGCGGCGTGGTGGCACCGGTCCGCACCGTCTCTTTCGAGGTGGGCGTGGGGGAGACGTTGGGCATTATCGGCGAGTCCGGCTGCGGTAAGAGCGTCACCGCTCAGGCGGTGATGGGCCTGTTGCCCTCGCGCAGCAGTCGGGTAAACGGCGCTATCCATCTCGCCGGAAAATCCCTGCACGATCTCTCCCGTCGCGCCCGCCGTCATGTCAGTGGCCGCGAGATGGCGATGATCTTTCAGGATCCGCTCTCCAGCCTTAATCCGGTCATGACTATCGGGCAGCAGATCGAGGAAAGTCTGCGTCTGCACACGGACCTGGATCGCCGCCAGCGACAGGTGCGGATCCTTCATCTGCTGCACCAGGTGGGGATCGCCGATCCCGTGCGCTGCGTGGCGGCCTGGCCGCATGAGCTCTCGGGCGGAATGCGCCAGCGGGTGATGATCGCGATGGCGATCGCCGTTTCGCCCTCGTTGCTGATCGCCGATGAACCGACCACCGCACTGGACGCGACCGTTCAGGCGCAGATCCTCGATCTTCTGGAGGCGATTCAGCAGCAGACCGGGATGGGGATCATGTTTATCACCCACGATCTCAGCGTGGTGGCGCGACTCTGCCAGCGCGTGGTGGTGCTCTATGCCGGGCAGGTGGTGGAAGAGACCGATGTTCATACGCTGTTTGCCCGGCCGCGCCACCCATACACCCGGGCACTGATGGCGGCACGTCCGTCGGCGGATCGCGCCCCGAAAACTCCGCTGCAGGAGATCCCCGGGCGGGTTCCGGCGCTGGATGCGCTGCCGTCCGGCTGCGCCTTTGCCGATCGCTGCCCGCTGGCCCAGCCGCGCTGTCGCGGGCAGATGCCCCTGCTGCGGCCCGTGGGCGCGCCTTCTCACCAGGTCCGCTGCTGGCGGGCCGATGAAACCGGAGCACTGAGCCTATGAACACGCCGCTACTGAGCGTCAATAATCTGTCGAAAACCTTTCAGCGCCGGGGGCAAAGCGTGCAGGCGGTGGACGGCGTCAGCCTGACCATTCAGCCCGGCGAAACCTGGGCGCTGGTGGGGGAGTCGGGCAGCGGGAAAAGCACTACCGGGCGGCTGATCCTCGGCCTGACACCAGCTTCTGGCGGCGAAGTGCTCTTTGAAGGCCGCTCCCTGCTCAAACAAAGTGCCGCCGAATGGCGCGGCGTGCGCAAAGAGATGCAGATGATTTTCCAGGATCCGCTCTCTTCGCTCGATCCCAAACGCAGTATCGGCTACAGCCTGGAGGAGCCGCTGGTTATTCACGGTATCGGCAACCGACGTCAGGCGGTGGCGGAGATGCTCAGCCACGTTGGTCTGCGCCCGGAAGATGCCGGACGCTATCCGCATGAGTTCTCCGGCGGCCAGCGCCAGCGTATTGGTATTGCCAGAGCGCTGATCCTCAAACCGAAGCTGATTATCTGCGATGAACCGGTCTCGGCGCTGGACGTCTCTATCCAGTCGCAGATCCTTAACCTGCTGATGTCCCTGCAGCGGGAGTATGGCCTTGCGTATCTGTTTATCTCCCACGATCTGAACGTGGTGCGGCATATTGCCGACCGCGTTGGTGTGATGTCCCGTGGGAAAATAGTGGAGCAGGGCAGCGCGGAGGCGATTTTTGCCCGCCCACAGCACGATTACACCCGCTATCTTTTGCAGGCGATTTTACCGGCTCACCCGGCCACGCCGGAGGGACTTCGCGCAGTGGTGAACGGTTAAGCTCGATCCGGGGCGCGTGTCGGTTATAATGAGCGCTGGTGATGAGAATCACGGCCTGTTTAACCCGGCGCAAGCCGCCCCAAATGAGTACCCTCAATGAGTGAAATGATTTACGGCATCCACGCGGTGCAGGCACTGCTGGATCGCGCCCCGGAGCGTTTTCAGGAAGTCTTTATTCTGAAAGGCCGCGAGGATAAACGCCTTATGCCGCTGATCCATGCTCTGGAAGCCCAGGGCGTGGTGATCCAGGTGGCGAATCGCCAGTATCTGGATGACAAAAGCGAAGGCGCGGTGCACCAGGGGATCATTGCACGCGTGAAACCGGGGCGTCAGTATCAGGAAAATGATATTCCCGATCTGCTGGCAAGCGTTGAGCAGCCGTTCCTGCTGATCCTCGACGGCGTGACCGATCCGCACAACCTTGGCGCCTGCCTGCGCAGCGCCGATGCGGCGGGCGTTCATGCGGTGATCGTTCCGAAAGACAAGTCTGCTCAGCTCAATGCCACGGCGAAAAAAGTGGCCTGCGGCGCGGCGGAAAACGTTCCGTTGATCCGCGTTACCAACCTGGCCCGCACCATGCGTCTGCTGCAGGAAGAGAACGTCTGGATCGTCGGAACCGCCGGTGAAGCAGACCATACGCTGTTCCAGAGCAAAATGACCGGCCGTATGGCGCTGGTGATGGGCGCGGAAGGGGAAGGGATGCGTCGCCTGACCCGCGAGCACTGCGATGAGCTGATCAGCATTCCGATGGCGGGCAGCGTCTCCTCCCTGAACGTCTCCGTGGCGACCGGTATCTGCCTGTTTGAGGCCGTACGCCAGCGCGGTTAATCCGTACCTTTGCATTTTTAAAGCCATCCTTCGGGATGGCTTTTTTGTGACCTTTTCCCCGGCGTGTTCGCGGCCCTCTGTCCATACTTACCGGCAGACCTGCAATGGAGGAGGGGACCATGCAATGGCAAACCCATACGGTGTTTAATCAGCCGTTACCTTTACATAACAGCAACCTGTTTCTGTCCGATCGCGCGCTCTGTGACGCCGTAATGCGTGAGGGCGCCGCCTGGGATACGGAGCTGCTGGCCAGCATCGGTCAACAGTTGGGCACCGCCGAATCGCTGGAGCTGGGGCGTCTCGCCAACGTAAATCCGCCTGAACTGCTGCGCTACGACGCTCAGGGTCAGCACCTCGACGATGTCCGCTTTCATCCTGCCTGGCATCTGCTGATGCAGGGGCTGTGCGCCAGCCGGGTGCATAATCTGCCCTGGGAGGAGACCGCGCGCAGCGGCAGTTTTATTGCCCGCGCGGCGCGTTTTATCCTTCATGCCCAGGTGGAAGCCGGGACGCTGTGTCCGGTGACCATGACCTTTGCTGCCACGCCGCTGTTACAACAATCCCTGCCGCAGCCTTTCCGCGCCTGGCTGACACCGCTGCTAAGCGATCGCTACGATCCGCATTTAGCACCCGGTGCGCAGAAGCGCGGCCTGCTGATCGGAATGGGGATGACCGAAAAACAGGGTGGATCCGATGTGTTAAGCAATACCACCCGCGCCGAACGGCATGGCGACAGCTGGCGGCTGGTGGGCCATAAGTGGTTCTTTTCCGTTCCGCAGAGTGATGCTCATCTTGTTCTGGCCCAGGCGCCTGGCGGGCTGTCCTGTTTCTTCGTGCCGCGTTTTTTGCCTGACGGGCAGCGTAATAACCTTCGCCTTGAACGCCTGAAAGACAAACTGGGTAATCGCTCTAATGCCAGTAGCGAGGTCGAGTTGCAGGATGCCGTTGGCTGGCTGCTTGGCGAAGAGGGTGACGGCGTGCGGCAGATCCTCAAAATGGGGGCGCTGACGCGCTTTGACTGCGCTCTGGGCAGTCACGGCCTGATGCGCCGGGCTTTCTCAGTCGCGCTGTACCATGCGCATCAGCGCCAGGCGTTTGGCAAAAACCTGATCGACCAGCCGATGATGCGACAGCAGCTGGCCCGAATGGCGCTGCAGCTGGAAGGGCAAACCGCCTTTCTGTTCCGCCTTGCGCGGGCCTGGGATCGACGTAGCGAAGTGCGGGAGGCGCTATGGGCGCGTCTGTTTACGCCCGTCGCCAAGTTTGCGGTCTGCGGTGGGGGAAGCGCCTTTGTGGCGGAGGCGATGGAGGTGCTGGGCGGCATTGGCTACTGCGAGGAGAGCGAGTTGCCCCGTCTCTACCGGGAGATGCCGGTTAACAGTATCTGGGAAGGCTCCGGCAATATTATGTGCCTGGATGTGCTGCGGGCGCTGGGGAAATCGTCGGATATGCTCGCGTTACTCAGCGAAGGGTTTGCCGCCGTAAAAGGGCAGGATCGTCATTTCGATCGCAGCTGGCGACAGCTTCAGCAGCGTCTGCACAAAGTGGATGAAGCTGCCGGACGTGAAATTACCGGCCAGCTCTTTTTGCTGGGCTGTGGCGCGCAGATGCTACGTGATGCCACGCCGCCTGTCGCGCAGGCATGGTGTCGGATGATGCTGGATCGTCGTGGTTCGATATTGTTGAGCGCGCAGCTTCAGGATTATCTTCTGCTGCGCGCGACGGGTGGGGTGGGTTAGCGATTGAGACGGAACAGGCTGACCAGCTCCGTCAGATGAGTGCCTTTTTCACGCAGGGCACGGGCGGTCTCTTCACTGCGTGAAACTCGTCCGGCGTTGATATTGGTGGCTTCGCCGATATGGGTCATCGCCAGGTTGACCTGATTAATCCCGGCGGACTGCTCGTGAGAAGCGTGGTTAATCTCGGTCACCAGCTGGTTGATATGGGTGATATGGCCGATGATATCCTCCATCGCATGCCCCGTTTGCTGGGACAGAGAGTGACCCTCTTTCACTTTCTGCAGGGTATCGCTAATCAGTTGCTCAATCTCCTTCACCGCGTTGGCGCTGCGTGCCGCCAGAGCGCGCACTTCCTGCGCGACAACGGCGAAGCCCTTGCCGTGCTCGCCGGCGCGGGCGGCTTCAACTGCGGCATTCAGCGCCAGGATATTGGTCTGGAAGGCAATGGACTCGATCACATGGGTAATATCGGCGATACGCTGGGAAGCGTCGCGAATATCATTCATGGTTTCAACCGCATTGGAGACCGTTGTGCCGCCTTTCTGCACCGCCTGAGAGGTTTCACTGACCAGCTTCTGGGTCTGCTCCATATTCTCCGCCGTTTGCTGAACGGTGGCAGTGAGCTGTTCCATGCTGGCAGAGGTCTCTTCTACGCTGGCGGCCTGCTTGTTAATTTGCTCGCTGATCTCACCGCTATCGGAGGCCAGCGCATTCGAGCTGAGATGGATCTCGCTGGCCGCTTCGCGAACCTGCGCCACAATCGTCTGCAGCCCCTGTCCGATGCCGTTAATGGCCTGAATCAGCTGGCCGACTTCATCCTCGCGACGGGTCTCCAGGCTGGCGCGCAGATCCCCGGAAGCATACTGCTGTGCCAGCTGAGTGACATCGCGCAGCGGACGGGTCAGCCAGCGGCGGATCAGCGCGACGAACAGGGCGGCAAACAGCAGGGACAGCACCAGTCCGCCGATCAGGAACTGATTACGCATTGAGGTTACATCACGTAACAGAATGGATTTATCCACTTCCCCGACGATGGTCCAGCGCCAGTCAGGCATCGCGTTCCAGGACATCAGCAGCGTCCTGCCGTCGTCGCTTTCACGCTGCAGGGTTCCGCTCTCTGTGGTCAGCAGATCTTTCTGTATGCTCTCATCCCACGCAGGACGCTTGCCTTCCAGGCTGTCGTGGAACAGGTAGTTGCCGGTTTTGCGGTCCAGCACGTAGAAGTGTCCGCTTTCGCCGAGGTGGCGGCCGAGGATCTTCTCGCGCATCACCTGCCAGGAATTGGTGATATCCACGCCGACAAACAGGATGGCGATGGTTTTGCCCGTCGCGTCTTTTACCGGCTGGTACTGGGTGATGTAGCGCTTGCCGAACAGCAGGGCAAGGCCACGATAGACTTCACCACGTGTTACCGGCTCCCATGCGGGGCTGGCTCTGTCGAGCTTTGTACCTATGGCCCGTGCACCATCTTCCTTACGCAAGGAAGTCGCGACGCGCACAAAGTCATCTCCGCTGCGAACAAACAGCGTCGAGATGGCGCCGGTGCGCTGCAGGAAGTCATCGGAGAAGCTGTTATTCTCGTGGAGTTCGGTCTCGCCGCCTTTCAGCAGCGGCACGTTAAGACCGCTGATAGAGCGACTCTGAGAGGCGTCAACGCTAATCGGCTGCGGCAAAAAGCTGTTGTACAGACGGGTAAAGCTCTCCACCTCTTCGGTGAGGCTGGTATTAAACATCTGTACCATATCAACGATGGCTGAAGACTGGTTTTGCAGGTCTTCCACCGCTAATTTTTCAAGCTGCTGGCTTGCCCTCTGGCTAAGCAGTGACGTGAAGAGCAGGAAAAGGACGGCGACGCTAATGCCGGTGATTAGCGATAGCTTGGTACCAAGCCCGGTACGACGAAATAAGGCAATCATGATATATCCGTTGAAAATGGGTATGGCTCGTTCAACGGCAATATTCGCGCAACATTTAGTTTGTCAATGTAACAAAATATTACAAAAAGCTATCTTTACGCTAACACAGTATTAATAAAGATGCGGAAATTAAAAAGCCACCTTATTTGGTGGCTTTTGGGATGGGGATCGATTTCAGGCATAAAGAATGGCCTGGACGCGCCAGTTGTCGGTCCGCGGTTCTTCGTACATCTGGACGATGCGGTACCAGGACGCCCCTTGTTCATCGGCCTTTAAGGCGATAACACGCTCTGCATCCTGCGCAGAGCCGGGCACATTACTGACGGAAATCAGGCCGATTTCATTGAGTCCCGTCACGCGATCGGCGCAGGCAAATTCCGCAGACTGCGCCGTGGTGCCGACCAGGCCGGCGGAAAGCAACAGTGAGGATAAGGCAAGAGATCGTTTCATCGTCAGCTCCATTTACGTCGCCCCGATCTGCTACGGGGCATTCCATCGCGATATACACCTCGCTGCCGTCGGCAACAGGGATTATTGTGCACAGACGAACATAAAGGAGCGCAAAGCAGTGTAAATCCTGGTCATCACCGACGGTAAAGAATGGCTTGCGAATACCACTGACCGGTCAGGATTGTTTCATCAGTCATCAGGATCACGTAATAATCTGCTCTGGCGGCGATGGCCTTCGCACGAATTTGCGCTTCAGCATCCGAGGGCGCACCCTGCATCTGAACGCTGACGGTGCCTATCCGCACCAGCCCGTCGGTTTGGTTGCGACGGATCTCCTGCGGCGTATTCGTGGCCGGTGGGGGCGGCGTGGGCGTCCCCTGAAGCACGCTACAGCCGCTTAATAACAGTACCCACAATAAGAGTGCAAACCGACGCATCACCATAGTTCGTTTCCTGCTCGTTAATGAGTGTAGCCAGACCCATAAATTCCCTTAGGGGAATGTTCCCGAAGTGTTAGCTATAACGCTATTTATGGCTAAAAAGAAGCTGAAAGCGTAATCCACTTCTCAAGATGATGACATCAACGCGTTGATTGTGCTGTTACGCCATGACCCCGTGGGGCAAAGAAGGAGAAACCGATGATAGAACTGCAGTCCATGACGCTGGCTGGCCAGCCCATTTTGCACGCTTTTCCAACAGGCAAAGCCACGGCGCCGCTGCCCTGCGTGGTCTTTTATCACGGGTTCACCTCGTCGGGCCTGGTCTACAGCTACTTTGCCGTTGCGCTGGCCCAGGCCGGATTTCGGGTGGTGATGCCGGACGCACCGGATCATGGGGCACGTTTTTCCGGTCACACTCAGGAGCGACTGCTGCGTTTCTGGCACATTCTGCAGCAGAGTCTGGAGGAGTTTGCTTCCCTGCGTGATGCGCTGCTGGCGCAGGGCTGGATAGACGACGATCGGCTGGCGGTGGCGGGTGCCTCAATGGGCGGGATGACGGCGCTGGGCATTATGGCCCGCCACCCGGAAGTGCGCTGCGTGGCCAGCCTGATGGGTTCGGGGTCTTTCAGTGAACTCTCCCGCACGCTATTTCCGCCTGAGGACGCGGCACGTAAAACCGTTATGGCGCAGCTTGCCGGGGATGAGCCCTTCCGGCGACTGGCGCGGCTGGCGGACAGGCCGCTGCTGCTGTGGCACGGCGACGCGGACGACGTGGTGCCTGCCGCTGAGAGCTTCCGCCTGCAGCAGGCGTTGCAGCAGGCCGGGCTGGACGCGAATCTGACCTGCGAATGGCAGGCCGGGGTGCGTCATCGCATCACGCCGGAGGCGCTGGGCTGCGCGGTAGACTTCCTGCGTCGGCATCTCTGAGGCGCTGAGATCAGTCGCGTGCGGGCAGGGACGGCAGGCGGAACGTGCAGGATGCCGGGGCATTGCGGGATTTATCGCAGTCCGTATTATGGTTGATATAGTTGACGCTCAGGCTCTGCACGTCGTCCATATTCTTGCTCTGCGGCATTGGGCTGGCCAGCGCGGCTGTGCTTAACGCCAGGGCTGCCAGCAGGATTGTTGCGATCGTTTTCATTGTGCTGTCCGGGATAATCAGGAAGTCTCTTTATTGTACGGATTTCCGTCAGCGGGTATCGCGACCCTTTCTGATGGAGTTATTCAAAAAAATGCGGCTACGGCCTGTTAGTTTCAAACCCCTTCTTCAGGAGAGTCATCATGAGCAGCAAAGCGTCGGCGATACCTGCCGGTTATTCTGATATTCCCGCCGGACATGTCGCGTCGGTCGTCACCTGCCTGGAGATGCGTGAGAAACCGGATATCACGCCCCGTGCGTTGCCTGAGGGGTTTACGCTTGAGCGCTATGCCGGTGGCAGCCTCGATCAGTACCGGGCGCTGTTTCGCAAGGTGGGTGCGGACTGGCTGTGGTTCTCACGCCTGTTAATGTCGGATGAAAAGCTAGCGGCGGTACTGAGCAACGCAGCGCTTGAGATCTACGTTATCCGTCACGAAGGTAAGGATGTCGGGCTGATGGAGCTGGATTTCAGCGCGCCAGGCGAAGCCGAACTGGCCTTCCTCGGGCTGGTGTCGGGCACGACGGGGCAGGGTATTGGCCGGGCGGTAATGGATGCCGCCACTGAACTTGCCTGGTCAAAACCTGTTCAGCGCTTCTGGGTGCATACCTGTTCGTTCGATCACCCTTCCGCGCTGAGCTTTTACCGCCGCTCAGGCTTCGTGCCCTATGCGCTCCAGGTTGAGGTGCAGGTCGATCCGCGTCTCTGCGGCGCGTTGCCGCTGACGGCAGCGCCTCATGTGCCGGTTATCAGACCCTGATAATATTTGTACTATCGCCTTGTCTTTATCCGTGGCCGCAAGTAGAATGACGCGTCAATTTTTCGACCGCACTTTAACTCACGTTCCTTGCCTCCCCGGGCCCGCGGTTGACCCAGACAGGAGGCTGAATAATCCGTAAGGAGCAATTCGATGCGTCATTACGAAATCGTTTTTATGGTCCATCCTGACCAGAGCGAACAGGTTCCGGGCATGATCGAGCGCTACTCTGCAACTATCACTGGTGCAGAAGGCAAGATCCACCGTCTGGAAGACTGGGGCCGCCGTCAGCTGGCTTACCCGATCAACAAACTGCACAAAGCGCACTACGTTCTGCTGAACGTTGAAGCGCCGCAGGAAGCGATCGATGAGCTGGAAACAAACTTCCGCTTCAACGACGCCGTTATCCGTAGCATGGTAATGCGTACTAAACACGCGGTTACTGAAGCATCTCCGATGGTTAAAGCGAAAGACGAGCGCCGTGAGCGTCGCGATGATTTCGCAAATGAAACCGCAGATGATGCTGATGCTGGGGATTCTGAAGAGTAATCCCTGATGACCAATCGTCTGGTTTTGTCCGGCACCGTGTGCAGGACGCCACTTCGCAAGGTCAGCCCATCAGGAATTCCTCACTGCCAGTTCGTGCTTGAGCATCGTTCAGTGCAGGAGGAAGCCGGTTTTCACCGGCAGGCGTGGTGTCAGATGCCGGTTATTATTAGCGGGCACGAGAACCAGGCCATTACTCACAGTATAACGGTCGGCTGTGCAGTGACCGTTCAGGGGTTCATCAGTTGCCACAAGGCAAAGAACGGCCTGAGCAAAATGGTTCTGCATGCCGAGCAGATTGAATTGATAGATTCTGGAGACTAGCCATATGGCACGTTATTTCCGTCGTCGCAAGTTCTGCCGTTTCACCGCGGAAGGCGTTGTTGAGATCGATTACAAAGACATCGCTACGCTGAAAAACTACATTACCGAAAGCGGTAAAATTGTCCCGAGCCGTATCACCGGTACTCGTGCAAAATACCAGCGTCAGCTGGCTCGCTGCATCAAGCGCGCTCGCTACCTGTCCCTGCTGCCATATACCGATCGTCATCAGTAATCGGCCGCCGTCTATTAACGACTTTAAGAGGATAAGGTAATGCAAGTTATTCTGCTTGATAAAGTAGCAAACCTGGGTAGCCTGGGTGATCAGGTTAACGTTAAAGCGGGCTATGCTCGTAACTTCCTGGTACCGCAGGGTAAAGCCGTTCCGGCTACCAAGAAAAACGTTGAGTTTTTCGAAGCACGTCGTGCTGAACTGGAAGCCAAACTGGCTGACGTTCTGGCGGCTGCTAACGCTCGCGCTGAGAAAATCAACGCACTGGGCAACGTAACCATCGCTTCCAAATCTGGCGACGAAGGTAAACTGTTCGGTTCCATCGGTACTCGCGACATCGCTGATGCAGTTACTGCAGCTGGCGTTGACGTGGCTAAGAGCGAAGTTCGTCTGCCGAACGGCGTTCTGCGTACCACCGGTGAGCACGAAGTGGACTTCCAGGTTCACAGCGAAGTCTTCGCTAAACTGGTTGTGACCGTTGTAGCTGAGTAAGTTTTTACTCTGATACACGTGTTAAAACGCCGGCCTTGTGCCGGCGTTTTGCTTTTCTGGCCCTTAAACGTGACCCGGCCAGTCGATTTCCAGCGTGAAGGTGGCTATTCCGTATCCGTTCACGGATAATAAACTGAAACACTATTTTATCTTTGGGACTGGAATGGACACTGCTCATCCGGCGTCGATTTTTGCACGCAAAAATGTCGCCTTTGCCTGCGCAACCCTCTGTTGCCTGCTGTGGGGAAGCTCATACCCCGCCATCAAAAACGGCTATGAAATCTTTCAGATTGCTGCCGACGACGTACCCTCAAAAATCGTCTTCGCGGGCTATCGCTTCCTCTTCGCGGGTCTGCTTCTGCTGGTTTTTGCCCTGCTACAGAGACGGCCGATTGCCCGACTGAGTCCGCGTCAGTGCGGTCAGCTGGCGGTGCTGGGCGTGACTCAGACGTCGGTGCAGTACACCTTTTTCTATATCGGTCTGGCCTTTACCACCGGTGTGAAGGGGTCGATTATGAATGCCACCGGCACCTTCTTTAGCGTGCTGCTGGCCCACTTTATCTACCAGAATGACCGCATCAGCTTTAATAAATCCCTCGGCTGTATTCTTGGCTTTGCCGGTGTGATGCTGGTTAACCTCAACCACTCTCTGCTCGATTTCAGCTTTGTCTGGCTCGGGGACGGTTTTATCGTGCTGGCGGCCTTTATTCTGTCGGCGTCTTCCTTGTATGGAAAACGCATCTCCCAGACCGTGGACCCGATGGTGATGACCGGCTGGCAGCTGGCGTTCGGTGGGCTGGTGCTGGTGGCGGGCGGCTATCTGACGGGCGGGACGCTGGCGGTTCACGGCGTCGCGTCGGTGGCTATTCTCGGCTATCTGACCCTGCTGTCCTCGATTGCCTTTGCCCTGTGGAGCGTGCTGCTCAAGTACAACCGCGTCAGTATGATCGCGCCGTTCAACTTTGTGATCCCGGTGGCAGGCACCGTACTGTCGGCCATTTTCCTCGGTGAACAGATCTTCGAGTGGAAATATGCCGCCGCGCTGGTGCTGGTCTGCTCCGGTATCTGGTGGGTGAATAAGCCGGGAAAGGGGAGCGTGGTGCGCTCCCGAAAGGTTAACGCGCCCGAATAAAACTGCCGTCGGGCTGACGGGTAAACAGCGCCTGCTGGTCGCCGTTCTGCTCGATGGTCAGCCCGGTCACCACGCCGCTGGCGTTCTGCCGTATCTTCACCATCTGACCGCTCTGCAGGCTGCTGAGCGGCTTACCGTCGCCTTCTACCTGCGCCATGGCATAGGCATCCGCCGGTGGCAGGCTGTTATCGCGGAACAGCTGGGCCAGGGTTTTACCCGACTCAACGCGGTAGCTGCGCCACTGCTGCTCGATCCCGGTCGGGGCCGTATGCGTGCCGGGGGCCGCTGCCGCCTGCTGCCGCGCCGGTTCAGGCGACGGCGCGGGCGTTTGCTCAACGGACTGCGGCGTCTGGGCCTGCTGCAGCTGGTCGCTGGCGGAAGGCATAACGACTTCCGGCGTCTCCGGGCTGGCTGGCGTCATCTGCGACTGGGGCTGGATATCAAGCTGTGCTTCGCGGCTGGCAGGCGCAGGGCTGTTATCATCGGACGGCAGCAGGATGCCCACGACCACCAGCGCGACGCCGAGGATAATGCCCCGGCGGTGCATGGACGGCAGGGGATCCATCAGACGAAAATGATCCGCAGCGTGCCAGATCTTCGCCAGGGTTGGTTTCAGTTCAATTCGCCCGGGCATGGCTCTCCTCCTGCTCCGCGTCGTATAAGATCCTGTGTCACTGATTATAGATGCCTAAGCCTCTGAAGCGCGTAGTAAAGCGTGCATTCGTGAACTTAAATCGGGAATATTCTCAGTTGCCGACTATTGTTTCCGTTTCCCCGCCTTTTGTCATCTTTCCTGCGACAACGTTTTACCGGATGCGGTGTGGCTGCTATGCTGCCCGCTACTTTTTTATTCCCGATGAAAGGAAAGATAATGGCAACCCCGACTTTTGACACTATCGAAGCGCAGGCAAGTTACGGCATTGGTTTGCAGGTAGGACAGCAACTGAGTGAATCCGGCCTGCAGGGATTGCTGCCGGAAGCGCTGGTTGCAGGTATTGCCGATGCGCTGGAAGGCAAGCAGCCGGCCGTGCCGGTAGACGTGGTACACCGTGCCCTGCGTGAAATCCACGAACGTGCGGACGCAGTGCGTCGCGAGCGCTTCGAAGCGATGGCCGCAGACGGCGAGAAATACCTTGAAGAGAACCGCGCCCGTGAAGGCGTGAGCAGCACCGAATCCGGCCTGCAGTTCCGCGTCCTGACCCAGGGCGAAGGCGCTATCCCGGCGCGTACCGACCGCGTTCGCGTTCACTATACCGGTAAACTGATCGACGGCACCGTCTTCGACAGCTCCGTGGCCCGTGGCGAACCGGCTGAATTCCCGGTCAACGGCGTGATCGCCGGCTGGATCGAAGCACTCACTTTGATGCCGGTTGGCTCCAAATGGGAACTGACTATCCCGCAGAACCTGGCCTATGGCGAGCGTGGTGCTGGCGCGTCCATCCCGCCGTTCAGCACCCTGGTCTTTGAAGTTGAGCTGCTGGACATCATCTAAGTCCGCAGTGACTCCTCTCTTCGACGGGAGAGAGGAGGCTTTTCCCCCTGAACAGTCTAATCACCTTATAGAAAAATAATTCTGGTGTTTTATATTGCAAATGCCGCAAAGGGATGTATTTTTGTGAGCTGTTTTGCGCTGCAGAAGTGATTAAACACTCAATTTAAACAAATTATTAACAACCGCCCTCAAATCTAAGTATTCATCCCGCCGGTTCTTACCTAATATCGACGAGTTATTCATAGAAAGGCCAGCAGAGCCTGAACACAACACTGACAGGTACAGGAAATAAAAAAATGGTAGATCAGATCAAGACCGCAGCCGATGAAGAGGCGCCGGTCGAACAGTCGCTGCGGCGAAATCTCACAAATCGTCATATCCAGCTTATCGCCATCGGCGGGGCTATCGGGACCGGGTTATTTATGGGGTCCGGAAAGACCATCAGCCTGGCCGGTCCGTCGATCATTTTTGTCTATATGATCATCGGCTTTATGCTCTTCTTCGTGATGCGTGCGATGGGCGAGCTGCTGCTGTCGAACCTCGAGTACAAATCCTTTAGCGACTTCGCGGCCGACCTGCTCGGTCCCTGGGCGGGCTACTTTACCGGCTGGACCTACTGGTTCTGCTGGGTCGTGACCGGAATGGCCGACGTGGTGGCGATCACCGCCTACGCCCAGTTCTGGTTCCCCGGCCTCTCTGACTGGGTGGCCTCGCTGGCGGTCATTTTACTGTTGCTGGGGCTGAACCTCGCCACCGTGAAGATGTTCGGCGAGATGGAGTTCTGGTTTGCGATGATCAAAATCGTCGCCATCGTCGGGCTTATCGTCGTCGGGCTGGTGATGGTGCTGATGCACTTCCAGTCACCGACCGGGGTTGAGGCTTCCTTCACCCATCTGTGGAATGAAGGCGGCTGGTTCCCGAAAGGGATTAGCGGCTTCTTTGCTGGTTTCCAGATTGCGGTCTTTGCTTTTGTGGGCATCGAGCTGGTCGGGACCACGGCGGCGGAAACCAAAGATCCGGAGAAATCCCTGCCGCGTGCGATTAACTCGATTCCGATCCGCATCATTATGTTCTACGTTTTCTCACTGATCATCATCATGTCGGTGACGCCGTGGAGCTCGGTCGTGCCGGATAAGAGCCCGTTTGTGGAACTCTTTATGCTGGTGGGCCTGCCGGCAGCGGCCAGTATTATCAACTTTGTGGTGCTGACCTCGGCGGCCTCTTCCGCCAACAGCGGCGTGTTCTCCACCAGCCGCATGCTGTTTGGTCTGGCGCAGGATGGCGTGGCACCGAAGAGCTTTGCGAAGCTCTCTAAGCGTGCCGTACCGGCCAAAGGGCTGACCTTCTCCTGTATCTGCCTGCTGGGCGGCGTGGTGCTGCTCTACATCAACCCGAGCGTGATTGCGGCCTTCACCATGATCACCACGGTCTCCGCGATCCTGTTTATGTTTGTCTGGACCATTATTCTTTGCTCGTACCTGGTCTACCGTAAACAGCGCCCGCAGCTGCACGCACAGTCCATCTACAAGATGCCGCTGGGCAAGCTGATGTGCTGGGTCTGTATGGCGTTCTTTGTCTTCGTGCTGGTGCTGCTGACGCTGGAAGATGACACCCGTCAGGCGCTGATCGTCACGCCGCTGTGGTTTGTGGTGTTGGGAGCTGGCTGGTGGATGATTGGTAAGAAACGACTGGCAGGACTGAAAAAGTAAGCATTCTGGACCTCTCAGACGGAGAGGGCCGTCTTATCTTAGCGTTC
>DATEKR010000145.1:0-2420 GCA_035277345.1 Enterobacteriaceae bacterium | reverse complement strand
ACGTTTATCCCAGTCGCGGAGCATATCGCCGATCACCTGGCGCTGCAGGTTCGGCTGAGAGCCGCACAGGTTGCACGGAATAATCGGGTAACCTCTGGCTTCGGCGAAGCGTTCAATATCTTTTTCGCGGCAGTAGGCCAGGGGGCGGATCACCACGTGCTGGCCGTCATCGCTCATCAGCTTCGGCGGCATGCCTTTCATTTTCCCGCCGTAGAACATATTCAGGAACAGGGTCTGCAAAATATCGTCCCGGTGGTGGCCCAGGGCAATTTTGGTCGCACCCAGCTCGGTTGCCGTCCGGTACAGAATGCCGCGACGCAGGCGTGAACAAAGCGAGCAGGTGGTTTTGCCTTCCGGAATTTTATCCTTCACGATGCCGTAGGTGTTCTCTTCGACAATCTTATACTCCACGCCTTGTTCTTCAAGGTACGCGGGCAGGATATGCTCCGGGAAGCCGGGCTGTTTCTGATCGAGGTTGACCGCAACCAGTGAAAAATTCACCGGGGCGCTCTGCTGCAAATTGCGCAGGATCTCCAGCATGGTGTAGCTGTCTTTGCCGCCGGACAGGCAGACCATAATGCGGTCGCCTTCTTCAATCATATTGAAGTCAGCAATCGCCTGGCCGACGTTGCGGCGCAGTCGCTTTTGCAGCTTATTGAGATTGTATTGTTCTTTCTTGTTAACTTGTTGATTATCTTGCATTTAACTATTATCCGGCTGACAAATGGAGTACTGCTGACGCGCTATGCCTGGTCGTAATCAATAGCACGTTTAAAGTATGGGCGTATGGTACGGATTCCGGCGACGAATACCAGCACGTTTTATGCGTCGTCCTGTTTATCCAGCCACGCCAGCGCCGCTCTTCCCGCGTCATCCATCGGGAGATAAACCAGCAGGCGCGAACCGTTGCGCGGGGCGGAATACCAGTACATCTGCTGCAGCGTAAAACGTCCCAAATGCGGGTGGTTGAACTGTTTCACCTGATTCTCCACGCCACGCACGTCATAATGCTGGTGCCACAGGGTTTCAAACTCAGGGGAGGCGGCGAAGAAGCGCGCCAGTTTATTTTCCCACGCCGGGTCACCGCGATGCTCCGCCATCGCCGCACGAAAA
Source organism: Enterobacteriaceae bacterium (assembly GCA_035277345.1). Lineage (GTDB taxonomy): Bacteria > Pseudomonadota > Gammaproteobacteria > Enterobacterales > Enterobacteriaceae > BIGb0383. The sequence continues at coordinate 1,307 of DATEKR010000145.1, read as the reverse complement.
TAAGCGACAAACGTCGGCAATACGGTGGGGGTGGCAATACGCGAGCGCCAGACTTCGCAGGTTAAATAGAGATAAATACAGTTACGGTCTTCTTCAGGAATAGCCGCAAAATCCACGCCCATCAGACGGCAAAAACTGTCATTCCAGGCCACGATATCAAAGTTCGGCCTCTGAATACTGGCCGGCTGCGGCCTCAGGCTATCGAGCATCTGCCGGGTACCGGGACTGATGCCCTCGCAGACTATTCCCTGCCAGGTTTCCGGCGGCGTCAGGCCCGCCAGCACAAAAAGGTGGCGCGTCTCCAGCGGGCTGCACTGTAGCGCATTCGCTACGTTGAGCAGCACGCTCTCCGACGGATTGACTTCACGGCCCTGTTCAAGCCAGGTGTACCAGGTAACGCCAACTTCAGCGAGCATCGCGACCTCTTCGCGGCGCAGGCCCGGCGTGCGGCGTCGGCCCACGCGTGGCAATCCCAGGCGTTGAGGATCGAGGCTTTCGCGCCGGGAACGCAGAAAAGCGCCAAGCTGTTTACGACTGTTATCGGGCGCGATTACCAGCGCATCAGGTTGCTGCATCACCGTCATGTTACCTCCAGCAGGGTAGTGCCAGTACCAGTATAAGCAAGAACTGGTACCGGTTTAATTTATCGCAGATGCTACGGCCAACCAACTTATGATGCAATGGAGAAATCCGATGAACTCGTCGATTAATTCACCTGGCCGTGCCGGTCTGTTACTGCTGTTGACCGGCCAGATGCTGCCGTTGATTGACACCTCAATTACCAATGTGGCGCTGGATTCGATCACTCAGTCGCTGGGAGCGGGCACTACGCAACTGGAGCTGATCGTTGCGCTTTACGGCGTGGCCTTCGCCGTCTGTCTGGCAATGGGCAGCAAGCTTGGCGATAACTATGGCCGTCGTCGCCTGTTTATGTGGGGCGTCGCTATTTTTGGTCTGGCATCCCTGCTTTGTGGGATGGCGGATTCGATTAACGGCCTGCTGGCAGCGCGAACGCTGCAAGGGGCAGGCGCGGCGCTGATCGTCCCGCAAATCCTCGCCACGTTGCATATCACCCTGAAGGGCACTGCCCATGCCCGGGCCATCAGCCTCTACGGCGGGATCGGCGGAATTGCGTTTATCGTCGGGCAGATGGGTGGCGGCTGGCTGGTATCCGCAGATATTGCCGGACTCGGCTGGCGCAACGCCTTTTTTATCAATGTGCCGGTCTGTCTGCTGGTGCTGGCCCTGAGTCGGCGCTATGTCCCTGAAACCCGTCATGAAACGCATTCACGCATCGACTGGCAGGG